>JBEKYF010000086.1:0-17524 GCA_049511255.1 Terriglobales bacterium
AATTGATAGTAATAAATGTCAGAGTGCTGGCCGAAGATCCACTTGCGGTCGGGGCGAAGATAGGTTTGCGCGGGTTTGCCCTTGATTTGGTTGCGGAGCGCGTCCTGACGCTTGTTGGTGTACGGGAGATAGAGCTGGTCCGAGAGGAAGAGAACGCCGGCGACCAGCATGGAAGCGATCAGGACCGGGACGACGATGCGGTAAAGACTGATGCCGGTAGCTTTGATCGCCGTGATTTCGTTCGACCGCTGCAACAGGCCGAAAGTGACCAGCACCGCCAGCAGCATGCTGAGAGGGGCAATCGGGTAGTACAGGAAGTACGGCGTTACATTCAGCAGGTACTCCCCCACGGTCAGCACCGACGCTCCGTTGTGCAAGATATCTCCGAGCAACTCAAACAGAGTGAACACCAACAGCAGCATCACGAAAGTGCCGGCGATCATGGCGAGGTAGAGCGTAAAGTCGCGCAGCACATAGTCGTCGAGGATGGTTGGGAAACGAAGATTGAACAAGCGCCGGCGCATGGGCAGACGGGGGATGATGCGTCGGCGAAGCGCCGGGCGGGACTCACCGTTCACGGGCAGCGCTTGCGCCGGCTGGCCGGGCGTCGAAGATGTGAACCTCGAAGCCTTAAACCATGAAGCTCTAAACCAGGAGCGGAGCGCAGTCAACTCGATCGGTCGGCGTTCCGATTGCCAGAGCAGAAAAACTCCTCCGACAAGAAACACGAAGTCGGCGAGCCAAACGCCGGCGGCAGGTGAGAGGCGTCCCTGCTTCGCGAGGGACACTCCGATCAAAGAAATCGAATAGTAGAGAAAGACCAGCAGAATGGTCAGGACAAATCCGCTGGACTTGCCGCCCTTCTTCGACGAGAGGCCGAGAGGAATGCCGACCAGGGCGAGCACGATGCAGGCGGTCGGCAGCGCCAGGCGGCGATGGTATTCGATCAGAGCCCAGCGGCGGGTGGCGGGGTCGGCGGTTGGCGCACTACGCAGGAGGTCAGCAAATTTGATCTCAGCGAGTGATGTGGGTTCGTGCTCCTGACTGTTTTGTGCCGTGGGGACCTGGATGGGGATGTCGGTGGTCTGGAAAGTGGAGATCTGGTACTGGTCTGGATTCTTGGGATCGGGGGTTTCATGCGTGGAACCATTGATGAGATGCAAGTCCAGAGTCTCGGGCCCCTGGCTGACGAGTAGGCCCTCGCGCGCCAGGCTGATGCGGGGCGCGGCGGGGTCTGTCAAATCGGCGAGGAAAACGCCTTTCCACAGCGCTCCGCCGGACATGGCCTTGACGTCTTGCACGTAAAGAATGATCTTCGGAAATCCCTCGTAAAACACGCGAGGTTGGACTTCGAAAGAAGCCTGCGAAGACTTGAGGTTGTCCTCGAGCCCTCCCAGGGCGGCGAGCGAGCGGGGCGCCAGATAGACGCTGTTACCGAGCGCGAGCAGCCATGCTACCACCACGAAGATTGAGATCACCCGCAGGAAGTACCACACGCCCAGTCCGCTGGCGCGCATGGCGGTGATTTCGCTGTCTGCGGCTAAACGGCTGAGTCCGATGAGGATGCCGACGAGCACGCCCATGGGTATGGTGTAGGTGAGCGCGACCGGGACGGTGTAGAAAAAGATTTCTGCCACGCTCGGCAGTGGCGCGCTGTTGCGAACCACGAGTTCGAGGATGCGTCCGAGATCGCGGGTGAAAAGAACAAAAGTGAAAACCGCCGCGCCGATCAAGGCGTGGGAGACGACTTCTCCCAGAATGTAGCGGGTGAGGATGCGCATCCGCAATGCAGAGTGATGGAGGTCCTGGTTTGCAACAGCTAGATTTGCAATGCAGGCGTTGTTCATAGAGAATGCCCCTTCGCTTAGCGAACGGGATTGCAAGTCTTTTTTACGGAGGAAAGATGAATTTGTGTCGTGCAGTTGCATTGGCAGTATGGTGGGTGATCCCGATGCTGGCGTGGTCGCAGCCGCCGTCGGAAATGAAGCCGGTGACGGACCGGCTGGCAGCTTCGATTTACAACGGGCCGTCGATGACAACTCTAGGGGAACTCGCGGACGGCATCGGCGGGCGATTAACGGCTTCGCCGGCCTATGTTCGCTCGACGGAATGGGCGGCGGCGAAGTTTCGCAGCTACGGGATCGAAAATGTTCGGCTGGAACCGTTCACGATTCCAGCAGGCTGGCAGCGAGGGACGGCGAGCGGGGCGATGCTGGCGCCCTTGTCGCGGCCGCTGAACCTGGCATCGCTCGGGTGGGCGCCATCAACGCCGCCGGGCGGAGTGCAAGGCACGGTGGTGATGGTTGCGGACGTGGAGCCGGACTCATTGCGATCCCGGGAACACGAACTGCGGGGAAAGATTGTTTTTCTGGATACGGGCAAGATCTACGCGGAAGGCTACGGGAAGGCTATGGCGAAGCTGGAGCCAGCGTGGCCCGCATTTCAGAAGGCGGGCGTGCTGGCCGTGATCACGCCCGATCGCGAGAAGAACAACGTTTTGAATGCGCACGACGGTCTGTGGGGTGCGAAGTTGCTTCCGCTGCCGGTAGCCGAAGTCGGTATGGAAGATTCCAAGCTCATTCAGCGAGAACTGGAGCGCGGGCCCGTCAACATTCAACTGACGATCGAGAACAAGACGTCGGGAGAGACGACCGTCAATAACGTGGTGGCGGAGATTCGGGGCAGCGAGAGTCCGGACGAGTGGATTCTGATCGGAGCGCACCTAGACTCGTGGGACTTCGGCACGGGCGCGCAGGACAACGGCACCGGTGCGATCAGCGTCCTTGAAATCGGCCGCGCCCTGATGTCTCTGGGGAAAGCGCCACGGCGCAGCATCCGGCTGGCACTTTGGGGTGGCGAAGAACAGGGGTTGCTCGGATCGTATGCCTACACGCAAACACACCAGGCCGAGTTGGACAAGTGCATCGCCGTTCTGAATACCGATAACGGCGCCGGGCATCCGAAGGGATGGAAGGTGGAAGGCCGCGACGACCTGCAAAAAGCGATGCAGCCCTGGAGCGACGGCCTGTTGAAAGATTTGGACGGCGGCGATCTTTCGCTGGAGACAACCTACAACACCGACCACGGTCCGTTCGTGTTGCAGGGAATTCCAGCGCTGGATTTGTGGGTGGACATGTCGAAGTATATGGAGGTCCATCACAAATCGAGCGACACGCTCGACAAAGTCGATGCCCTGGACTTCAAGGGAGGGGAGGCGATTGTGGCTGTGACCGCCTACGCAATCGCGCAAAGCGAAACGCCGATCGCTCCGCACATCGATCATCAGGCGGTCGGCGAAATCCTGAAGAAAGCGAAATTAGAGGAGCTGGTAGAGCATGTGGGAGTCTGGAAGCCGTAGATCGCGACGACCAAACACTCCGACCATCAACGCTCGGGCCATCAACGTCCTCACAAGGCCCGACAAGTATTGCTGCCGGGAGCAACTGCTGAAAGACGAACTGATCCGCGAAGTGTGTGGTTGCCGCTACTGCGGCGTAGCGGTGATCGGTATCGGAGCATTCTTCGGCGTGCTCAGGTAGCCGGTAATCTTCTTCTTATCCACCGTCCAGACCACGAGTTCATACAGCATGTGATCGCGTCCGGTGTAGAACTGCACCGGCTCGCTCTGGTTTCTGTCTTTTTTCTCGATGGTTTTATCGTCGGCGGTGACGTTCAGCGTGTACTTGCCGCGTTTGGGATCGGTCTTCTTGAGCTGCAAGGCCACGGTCGAGAAGGCCTGCGGCTTGGCTCCCTTCAACAACGTGAACTCGTAGTATTGGCGGTCGCCTCTGTGTTTGAGGGCTTCCAGATCGCTGCGCGTGTTAGCGATCAGGCCGCTCTGCACGCCGAGATCGCCAATGGTGCCCTGCAGTTTCGCGATGGTCGCCTCGAGCGACGCCTTGGTGGCGGCTACGTCGGTCTTCACGCCGCCGACGTCGGTCTTCACGTTTCCTACTTCTCCGGCAACGGCGTTCACATCTTTTTTCTCTTCTGCCGCCTCTGCTGCGATGCGCGCCGCCGCGACTTGTTGCTGATGCTGCAACTCGTCGGCACGCGTCTTCAATTCTTTCTTGGTCATGCCCAGTTGCTGGGCCAGGGTCTCAGAATCGGCTTCGGCGGACTGCATGCGCTTGGTCAGATCGCCAATTTGTTTTTGGCTCGCGGTTTGATCTTGCGTGACCTTCTCGAGCTTGCTGTGCTGATCGTAAATAAAAAATGCCGATGCGCCGACGTAGACAATGGCCAGCGCCAGAAGAATCCATTTGACGACGTTGCTCTGCGCCTCGGGGTAGTAGACGGTCGGTTGTTCGCCTTCAGGCATAAGGGGGTCTCCGGTTGAATGTGGACTGTAGATTCTATTGTTTGTGAGATGCGCGTTGCTGTCAATCGCGTTTTAGGTTCTTGGCGGAATGCAACTTGCGCAACTGATCTTTGGGAGATGAAACCACAAGCTCGCACTTGTGTAGCCGGCCAGCGGTAAAGGCGACGGATCCCTGCTGAATGCTGCTCGGACACTGAGCACCTGCCCGGATTCAGGGTATATACTGAAGCGTTTTCGGCGGTCATTTTAATATGCGCGCCCAGCGCGCCAGAAAGGCACCAGGCTATGGCTTCCCCCGCAGTCGATTTTGCCCGCAATAATCAGCCGCGTTTTCTCGACGAGCTGAAGAGTCTTCTCCGCATCCCCAGCATCAGCACGCTCGACGAACATAAAGGCGATGTACAGAAAGCGGCAGAATTTGTGGCCGCTGAGCTGCGCCGCATCGGGATGGACAATGTCGAAATCATTCCCACCCAGGGACATCCCCTGCTCTACGCCGACTGGCTGCACGCGCATGGCAAGCCAACCGTTTTGATGTATGCACATTATGACGTGCAGCCGCCCGATCCGGTGGACGAATGGAAGACGCCGCCGTTTGAGCCGACCGAGCGCAACAACAACATTTACGCGCGCGGCGCGGTCGACGACAAAGGCCAGCTCTGGATGGAAGTGAAGGCGCTCGAGTCCCTGATGCAGGCGCATGGGGGCAAGCTGCCCATCAACGTCAAGATTATTTTTGAAGGCGAAGAAGAAGTGGGCGGCGAATCGATTGCCGAGTACGTCCGCAAGCAGAAGGCAAAATTGAAAGCGGATTTCGCGCTGGTCTGCGATACGGAACTGTTCGCGCCCGGCCTTCCCACTCTGTGCGTCGGCCTGCGCGGCCTGGTGTACACGGAGATTGAAGCGGTCGGCGCAAAGACCGACCTGCACTCCGGCATCTATGGCGGCGCGGCGCCGAATCCGTTTTTTGGGCTGATTGAGATCATCGACAAGTTGAAAGATGCAAAAGGCAAGATACTGATCCCGGGCTTTTACAAGAACGTCAAAGCGCCCAGCAAAGACGAACTGAAGGCCTGGAAGCGGCTGCCTTTCAATGAAGAGCATTATCGCAAAACTGAAGTCGGCTCCAAGGTGCTGACCGGCGAGTCGGGATATTCCGTGCTCTACCGGACGTGGGCCCGCCCGACGCTCGAAGTGCATGGCATGCCGGGTGGGTTTGTGGCTCCGGGGGCGAAGACGGTGATTCCAGCAAAGGCGTCGGCAAAAGTTTCCATGCGCCTCGTGCCCAACCAGGATCCGGACGACATCCTCAAGCGCTATACGGCGTTCGTCAAGAAACTCACGCCCAAGGGCATTGAGACGAAAATCAAAGTCTGGAGCAAAGGGCCGGCGTGCGTGGTCGGCACCGACAACCGTTTCATCAAAGCGGCGACCGAGGCGCTGCATGACACGTTCAAGAAAGACACCGTGTTTATTCGCTCAGGCGGCTCGATTCCGATCGTGACCGACTTCCAGGACGTGCTGAAGATTCCATCCGTCATGATGGGCTTCGGCCTTCCCGACGACAACTTGCATGCCCCGAATGAGAAGTTCCACATTCCGAATTTCTATCACGGGGTTGAAACGATCTGTTTGTTCTTTGAGAAGCTGGGGTAATGCGGATTGCGGATACAACCTTAGCGTAGAGACGGGGCTTGCCCCGTCTCACTCCGCAGCGGGAGACGGGTGATAAAATCGTCTGACGAAAGCTCAGCGAAAATTCAGAGTTGTCATCGAGCGAGACGAAGACGGCTATTACGTCGGGATCATCCCCGTCCTACAGGGCTGCCATACCCAGGCCAAGAACCTCGACACTCTCATGAAACGCCTTCGTGAAGTCGTTGAACTCTGTTTGGAGTGACTAGCCTTCCCTGTAGTGCCCCTGGACCCCGCCCGGTAATCCCCAATCCCGCGCCTTCAGGTAAAATATAAAGTTGAGGTCAATTGCCATGCGTGCGCGGATTTTCGCGTCGGCGGTGCTGTTTTTGCTGGTCACGATGGTATCGGCGCCGTGGCTTCAGTCCGAAGCCGATCAGGGAGTTCCGCATTTCAACGTCGCTCCTCCGGCCGCGGGCACCGACCTTCCGCCGATTCTGACCAAAGATCAGCTTTGGGGCAATAACGCGCAGTTTCCGTATCAGACGCATGCCTATGAACTGGCGGCGAAGATTCCGAAGGTCATCTACCAGCAGCCGTGTTACTGCTACTGCGACCGCGGCATGGGACACAACAGCCTGCACAGCTGCTTTTCCGGCACACACGGCGCGCAGTGCGGAACCTGCCTCAAAGAGCTTTATTACACTTACACCATGCACAAGCAGGGCAAGACGGCGCTGCAGATTCGCGCAGGAATCATCAAGGGTGACTGGAAGCTGGTCGATCTGGCGACAGCGGCCAGCATGAATTGAGAGCGCGCTCGCAATTTCGAACTTTCGATTTCAAGCTTTCGATTTCAATTCTGAACTAAATTTCGAACTGAAGGCGGTTTGATGGCACTGAAGGTAACCTCCAAGAAACAAGTGACCGAAGATCCACGACACACACAGGCGGTGCAGAGCTACGAGTCGGGGCTTCGCGCGTTGCAGGAGCACAAGTTCGAGAAGGCCAAAGGCCACCTGCAGAAAGTACTGAGCGGGCCGAACAAGTCCCTGGTCGACCGGGCCCAGGTACATATCCTCACCTGCGACAAGCACCTGGAAATACTCGCGTTGCAGTTCAAAACAGCGGAAGAGCATTACGACTACGCCGTGTCGCTGATCAACACGGGGGACTACGTGACGGCGCGCGAACACCTCGACAAGCTCTTGAAGCAGAATCCGAAGTCGGAATACGTTCTGTACGGTCTAGCCGCGTTGCATTGCCTGACCGGTCACGTCGAAGAATCGCTCAGGGCGCTCGGCGAGGCGATTCAGGCGAAACCCGCGCTGCGCTTCCAGGCGCGGAACGACACCGACTTCCAGAATCTGGCGGAAGATCCGCGCTTCACCGAACTACTGTATCCGGATCCGGGCGCTGAAGAATCTGAGCCGCGGGAAGAAGAAGCGAGCGCGTACTAACTGTCCGCACTTAGCTGCAACTGAGGCTGTATGCTTCCCCACTTGCGCACGAACTCATCCGACTCCGGCAAGGCTGGCGTCGAACTGCGCGTGGTAGCGATCGGCGGCGGCACCGGCCTATCTACGCTGCTGAAGGGGCTGAAGCGTTACGTCATGACGCCGGCGCTCGCCCCCTCCGGTCAGCCGACCATTCGCGAATTGTGTGGCGTGGTGACGGTGAGCGATGATGGCGGATCAAGCGGCCGTCTGCGCAAAGAGTTCAATATGCTTCCGCCGGGCGATGTGCGCAATTGCATCGTCGCCCTCTCCGAAGATGAAGCCCTGCTCTCGAGGCTGTTCCAGCACCGCTTTCAGAAGGGATCAGGACTGGAAGGCCACAGCTTCGGAAATCTTTTTCTGGCGGCGTTGACTTCGATCACCGGAGACTTTGCGGAAGCGGTGCGGCTTTCTTCGGAAATTCTACTCACGCGCGGCCATATCTATCCGGCGACCATGTCGAGCGTGGAACTGGAAGCGTTACTCGAAGACGGGACGCGGGTGCGCGGCGAGACGCGGATCACGGCGAGCAAGGGCAAGATTCGGGAACTCTTCCTGGTGCCTCCTGACGTTGAGCCGCTGCCTCAGACGCTGGAGGCGATCGCCAGCGCCGACCTGATCACCATCGGCCCCGGTTCGCTCTTCACCAGCCTGATTCCCAACCTACTGGTGCGTGGAATCCCCGAGGCGATTCTGGAATCGCCTGCGATTAAGGTATTCGTTTGCAACTTGATGACACAGGCGAATGAAAGTCTTAGTTTAACAGCGGCGGATCACATCCGCGCACTCAACGGCCATGCTGGCGTCCGATTGTTTGACTACGCCCTGATCAATCGTAAGATGGCATCGCCAGAGATGAAAGCCAAATACGCTCTTGAGGGAGCTTCGCATGTCGTGGTGGATCTGGAAGCGATCGAGGCGCTGGGCGTGTGCCCGGTGCTGGGAGAGTATCTGGAAGAGGGCGCGGTGGCCCGGCACGCCACCGACCGCGTCGCGCACGACCTGATGGCGCTAATGGCACAAGCCCCGGACCGGCAGACGATTCGGAGTTGATGTGGAGCGACGGGCGTCTCGCCCGTCCAGCTGGGCTGCCGGGCGGAGGCGCCCGGCTCTCCACCAGCAAGTGAGGTTGTCAGCAGTCTGAGACGCGGCAAGCCGCGTCTCTACAATTGAGTTCGCGGTATATTGTCTGAGCATGGCAAAACCGTTAGAGACCAAGTCGAAATCTTCCCGCTCAAGTCCGCAGCGCCCACGTATCGCTATCGCGATCATGGCAGCCGGCAAGGGCACGCGGCTCAAATCGAAACACCCCAAGGTTCTGCATGAAGTCGGCGGCAAGCCGATCCTGGCCCATGTGATTGCAACAGCGAAAAAGGTCGTGCCCGCGCGCGACATCTTCGTGATCATCGGCCATGAGGCGGAGCGCGTGCGTGAAGCGGTTGCCGGAACGGGCGTGAACTTCGTGCTGCAAGCCGAACAACGTGGCACCGGACACGCCATCATGGTGGCGCGCGAAGCGCTCGCGGGCAATAAACCCGCCGGTAATAAATACGACCATGTCATTGTGCTTTCCGGGGACGCTCCTCTGATTACCGCCGAAACCATCAGGAAGCTCAGCGACTTCCATACCGCTCAGAAAGCGGCCATGACCGTGCTCAGCGCCGATCTCGACGATCCTTATGGATATGGGCGAGTGATTCGCCAAGGCGCCGGGGGACGAGCAGAGGGACGAGACGAAGTGCAGGCGATTGTGGAAGAAAAGTCCGCAACCCCGCAGCAGAAGAAAATCCGCGAGATCAATTCCGGCTTCTATGCCTTCGATGCACCCGCCTTGTACCAGCATATTGACCGTCTTTCAACCGCGAACCCGCACGGCGAATACTACCTCACCGATATGGCGAGAGTGTTTCAGCGGGCGCGCCAGAAGGTAGTCGCGATCAAGACCTCGGATGCCGGCGAAGTGCTGGGCAGCAACACGCGAGCGGAGACGATCGTTCTGGATGCGCGGCTGCGGCTGGCGAAGTGCCGCGAACTGCTGGAACAAGGCGTGACGATTTTTTATCCGCACACCTGCGTGATTGACAGCGACGTGGAAGTTGGCGCCGACACCGTGATTGAGCCCTTCGTTCAGTTGCTGGGCTACACAAAGATAGGCGCCGATTGCCGCATCCGCTCCTACAGTGTGATCACGAATTCACTCATTGGCGAGCGGGTCACGGTGAGGCCGGGCACGATCATGGAAGACTCGCGCGTGGGCGCGGGAGCTGTGCTTGGACCGTACTCTCATCTGCGCCCTGGAAGTGACGTGGGCGAAGGCGCGCACGTAGGGAACTTCGTTGAGACCAAGAAAATCAAGATGGGCAAGGGTTCGAAGGCGAATCACCTCAGCTATCTGGGCGACGCGGAAATCGGAGAAGACGTCAACATAGGCGCGGGTACCATCACCTGCAACTACGACGGCGTGAACAAGCACCAGACGGTCATCGAAGACGGCGCGTTCATCGGCAGCGACTCGACGCTGGTGGCGCCGGTAAAGATTGGACGCGGTGCCTACGTCGCGGCCGCAAGCTGCATCACGGAAGATGTTCCGGCGGATGCGCTGGCGCTCGGGCGTGCGCGACAAAGCGTGAAAGAAGGCTGGGCACGCGAAAAGCGCGAAGCGCAAAAGGAGAGAAATCGTTAGTGGAGAGCCGGGCGTCCCCGCCCGGCCGCCCCGCCGCCCAAGGACGGGCGAGACGCCCGTCCCTCCACTTCGAATTGGCATACACTAGAGCCGAAGCGAAACCATGACGCCGAAAACTACAACTCAGGAACTATCCCCGGTCCGCTACGACGTTTCCCTGCTGACCGCCGAAGATTTTTATTTATTCAACGAAGGCACCCACTATCGCATTTACGAGAAGATGGGCGCGCACCCTGTCGAATCCAATGGAACCAAGGGTACCCTCTTCAGCGTCTGGGCTCCTAACGCCCGCGAGGTGTCTGTGGTCGGAGACTTCAATGGATGGAACCCGCAATCCCATCCGCTCCAGGCTCGCGGCACCTCGGGAATCTGGGAAGGCTTCATCCCCGGAGTCGACAAGGGCACGTTGTACAAGTTCCACATCCACTCCACCCAACTCGGTTACCAGATTGAAAAGACCGATCCGGTGGGACTTTTCGCTGAGCAACCGCCGCACACGGCTTCCATAGTCTGGGATCTCGACTACACCTGGAACGACGCGGCCTTTCTTGAAAAGCGCGCAGCCGCCAACTCGCTGCACGCGCCCATATCGATCTACGAGGTTCATCTCGGATCCTGGATGCGCGTCCTCGAAGAGGACAACCGTTCGCTCACCTATCGCGAGATCGCGCCCCGCCTCGCCGACCACGTCAATAAGCTGGGATTCACCCACGTCGAACTCCTCCCGATCATGGAGCATCCCTTCTATGGTTCCTGGGGATATCAGACGACGGGCTACTTCTCTCCCACCGCGCGTTACGGCACGCCGCAGGAGTTCATGTACTTCGTGGACTACCTGCACCAGCACGGCATCGCGGTCATTCTCGACTGGGTCCCGTCCCACTTTCCGTCCGACGGCCACGGCCTCGCCTTCTTCGATGGCACCCACCTGTTCGAGCATTCCGACTCACGCCAGGGGTTCCATCCCGACTGGAAGACGTTCATCTTCAACTACGGCCGCACCGAAGTGCGCAGCTTCCTGATGTCAAGCGCCATGTTCTGGCTGGACAAATATCATGCCGACGGCCTGCGCGTGGACGCCGTCGCTTCCATGCTCTATCTCGACTACTCGCGCAAGGAGGGCGAATGGATTCCCAACAAGTACGGAGGACGCGAGAACCTGGAAGCCATCGACTTCCTGCGCCAATTCAACCACGAAGCCTACAAAGAGCACCCCGACATTCAAACCTACGCCGAAGAGTCCACCTCCTACGCCATGGTTTCGCGGCCAACCCATCTCGGAGGTCTGGGCTTCGGCTTGAAGTGGGATATGGGCTGGATGCACGACACGCTCCAGTACTTCAGCCAGGACCCGATCCATCGCCAGTATCACCACAACAAATTAACCTTTCGCATGCTCTATTCGTTCCACGAGAATTTCGTCCTGCCACTGAGCCACGACGAGGTTGTGCACGGAAAAGGTTCCCTGATCGGCAAAATGCCCGGCGACGAGTGGCAAAGATTTGCCAACCTGCGTTTGCTCTTTGCCTACATGTTTGCCCAGCCCGGCAAAAAACTGATCTTTATGGGCTGCGAGTTCGGCCAGGTTAGCGAGTGGTCGCACGATCGCAGCCTCGATTGGGACGTGCTGGTATATCCAGTGCATCGCGGCCTTATGAACTGGGTCGAGCAACTCAACCGCCTCTATCGCGTCGAATCTTCGCTGCACTGGTTCGATAACGATCCCAAAGGTTTTGAATGGGTGGACTGCAACGACGCGCCGATGAGCGTCATCTCGCTGCTGCGCAAAGGCAAGGCCGACGAGAACCCCATACTCATCGCCTGCAATTTCACGCCCGTGCCCAGGCTGGGATACATGGTGGGCGTGCCGACCGGCGGTTACTGGAAAGAACTTCTCAACAGCGACGCTCACGAATACGGCGGCAGCGGGATGGGCAACATGGGAGGCGCCGAGGCCCTCCCCCAAAGCGTGCATGGACGGCCGTATTCGTTGCGCTTGACATTGCCGCCGCTGGGCGCGCTGTTCTTGAAGAGGAGCTAGGCCCGATCACCCGATGACCCGATGCAGTTACGGATGCGTCATCTTCTCCGGCTTGACCAGCTGATCAAATTCCTCACCCGTGAGATATCCCAGCTTCAACGCCGCCTCGCGCAGGCTGCTGTGCTCGACGTGCGCCGTGTGCGCAATCTGCGCCGCCTTGTCGTATCCCACTTTCGGAGCCAGCGCCGTGACCAGCATGAGCGAATTCTTCACGTACCAGCCCACTTTGGCGCGATCGACTTCAATGCCCTTGAGCATGTACTCCACGTAGCCGTGGCAGGCGTCGGTGACGAGCGTGACCGAGTGCAGGAAGTTGTAGATGATCACCGGCTTGAACACGTTGAGCTCAAAGTTGCCCTGCGATCCGCCGAATCCCACCGCAGCCGTCGCCCCGTGAACCTGCACGCAGACCATCGTCATCGCTTCGCATTGCGTAGGATTCACCTTGCCCGGCATGATCGACGATCCCGGCTCATTCTCGGGGATCGACAGTTCGCCGAGACCGCACCGCGGACCGGAAGCCAGCCAGCGAATATCGTTTGAGATCTTCATCAGCGAAGCGGCCAAAGTTTCCATAGCGCCCTGCGCAAACACGATCTCATCGTGCGCCGAAAGTGCGGCGAACTTATTAGGATGGGAGCGGAAGGGAAGTCCCGTAAGTTCGGCAATCTTCGCAGCGGCGCGCTCGGCAAATTCCGGATGCGTGTTCAGCCCCGTGCCCACCGCAGTCCCGCCGATAGCCAGATCGTAAAGCCCGTCGAGCGTCAACTCCAGCCGCTTGATGTCGCGATCGAGCAAACTGGCCCAGCCGCCAAATTCCTGTCCAATGGTCAACGGAACAGCATCTTGTAAATGAGTGCGCCCAATCTTCACCACGCTGTCAAATTCCTTAGCCTTGGCCGCAATCGCATCGCGCACAGTCTTAATCGCCGGAATCAGCGCATTCTTCACCCGGTCCGCCGCCGCGATATGCATCGCCGCCGGAAACGTGTCGTTCGACGACTGCGACATGTTGACGTCATCGTTCGGATGCACCGGCTTCTTCGATCCCATTTCTCCACCGGCAATTTCAATGGCGCGATTCGAGATGACCTCATTCACGTTCATGTTGGTCTGCGTGCCGCTGCCCGTCTGCCAAATGCGCAGCGGGAACTGGTCATCCAGCTTCCCGGCAATGACCTCGTCGGCGGCCTGAACGATGAGCTTCGCTTTGTCGGAGGGGAGTTTGCCCAGGTCCTGATTCACCAGCGCGCAAGCCTTCTTGAGCGTGCCGAAGGCGTGAATCAGCTCCGGAGGCATGGTGTCGCGTCCAATATTGAAATGCAGCAGCGAGCGCTGCGTTTGCGCTCCCCAGTAAACATTCGCCGGGACTTCGATCTTGCCCATGCTGTCGGATTCGGTGCGGAACTTCATTTGAGCCGGGACTTCGGTAAGAGTGGCCATGATGATCTCCTGTGCGTCGGGCGCTGGATGCGAGAGGGAAAAGTGAAGCGCGTCGACGGATATAAGGAACCGATCATTATACGGCGTGAATTTCGCACAGGGGCGAGGACCAGGATTCCCGGTTCATTTTCTACGCTGCTCATTTTGGCCTGCGATGTTGAACAGGATGAGTGTTGGTTTGTACCCCCCACCCCCCCTACCCCCCCACCCCCTTCTTATGGTCTCTGGAATGATGGGGTTAGGGACGCCTACCTCTAAAGGTTTGAGAGCAAAGGGCTTATTGTCAAAGTATTCCAGAATAAGGACTTAGCTCGACTGTCCTCACTTTGGGTACGGCTTGTTTACTCCGAAGGTACTATCCGGCGTCGCAATTTTTTTATATCACGGCCCTTTAGAATCATAGATTTGGCGGGAAATTCCTTTCAAATCTTTGATTTTAAAGGAGTTATATGTAAAATATTCCGGAATAAGGAGTTAGCTTGTTTGGCTTCCTCGCAGGATTTTCGGCGCGAGGGGCTTGACAGCTGACTGCCTCAACTTCGTGTTGTCAAAGAGCGCCGACTAGTGGAGCTGGGGCAGCTTCGAGGAGCGTCTTGGTGACGGGCACACCGCGGGCCTGACACACAGGTCGATCTCCATTGTCGCCGACGGGCAGTTGGAAGTCTGTGATGGCGCACACAGGCTGGATGTGATGAAAAATTGGCGGTCGACAAGTTCCCCACGGTTCTTCGCGATTGAGGAAGTCAACATCCCCGCCCCGTCGCGGAAAACGCGACAGGAGCGGGGCACCCGCGGAGTTTAGAATGCTGGAAAGGGTGGGCCAGCCCCCAGTCGATGAGTTCCCCACGATTCTTCGCGATTGAGAAAGTCAACATCCCCGCCCCGTCGCAAAAAACGCGACAGGAGCGGGGCACCCCGGAGTTAGAACGTTGGAAAGGGTGGGCCAGCCCCCGTCCTTTGCGAAATTTAGAGTGGGGATTTTGCGGCGGAGATCGAGTCGGAATAGACGACACGAGAACATGAAAGAGCGGCAGGAAGACTCCGTCACAGTAGAACTGCCCCACTCAAGCCAAAACCGGGCTTGAATGGGCCACCCGTCGTTTCTCGAGAACGAAAGCGATAGAAAAAGTCTTACCGATGAGCCGACCGCGACGGCTGACTTTCCATCACCACACGCAGAATGCGGTTGATGCGTGTCTGGTAGCCCTTGCCATGACGCCGGGTGCCCCACTCATCGCGCACTTTGCGATGAGTGGGTTTTGCGCATAGAGTGAACAGTCAGCCGCCACCGTCGCGCGGCCCTTGCCCACACATTCGCAAGAGCGAATGTGTGGGGCACCCGGCGGAGCCTATGGTCATCAAGGTCTGCGTAATTCTTGGGTCGGAGGTCCTGTTTTTCTCGGTCCTGCTCTTTAGCGCCGCGGGGACCCTCCGCTGGCCGGCTGCGTGGGCCTATCTCATTCTGTTTATCACCGGAGCTTTCTGGCTCACGCTTTGGTTGGCGCGGCGCGACCCCGCGCTTCTGGCCGAGCGCCTCAAATCGCCAGTGCAAAAAGGCCAGCCGTTCTGGGACAAATTCTTTATCCTGCTTATGACGGTTGTCTGGTGCGGCTGGCTCGTCCTGATGGGCCTGGATGCTGTCCGCTTCCGCTGGTCCGTCATGCCGGTTTGGCTGCAATGCGTGGGCGCGGCCATGATCGTCTTGTCATTCTGGATGATCGGCCGCGTTTTTCGCGAGAACCCATTTCTCGCGGCGGTCGTGCGCATCCAAACCGAGCGCGGACACACAGTCGTTTCCACCGGACCCTACGCCATCGTCCGCCATCCGCTTTATGCCTCGCTGCTGATCTACCTGCCCGCGACTGCGTTAGTGCTCGGTTCCTGGGCCGGCTTGGCCGGTTCGGCAGTTTTCTTAGGCGCTTTCGTTTTTCGGACGGCAATGGAAGACCGCGAACTCCAACGCAGTCTCGCCGGCTACCCGGAGTACGCCGCCCGCGTTCACTACCGCCTGATACCGTTTATCTGGTGAGGGGGCGGGCCACATTGACGGGGAAGTACAACGCGGGTTTGCCTTTGAACATTGACCGAAATGACTGAGGGTGCGCCACTTTTGCGCTTTTCGAGAAGTGACCTGCCGAACCGCCGACACCGCTACCACACCACTTTGTAAATGTTGCCCTTATTGTCTACCGCCGCGCCATGTTGCCCATCCAGTATCTCCACCTGGAGAACGGTTCCTTGATTTCCAGTGAAGACTCCCTGCCAAATTTTCCCGCCGAGAATATGGGCGGAAAAATATCCTTGCCCGTAGACGGCATCCCAGGCGAATGCGAGATTAGGCTGCGGCGGGTAGCTGTCCGGCGTTCCCGGTGTCTTTGTGTTCACGGAAGACGCTTTCACCAAAGCACACTTCCCCGGAAGCACCTCTCCATTGGCGACGGTCCAGGATTTCAGCAGCTTGGGCAGTCCCCCTACTGAAAACACTGGTCTCCTGACTTGGCCGGAAAATACCGGCGGTGTCGTCAGCGACGCCAGTGGACCCTGAACGGGGTAAAGCTTTTGTCCGAATGCCGCGACGTTCCCCGAGATCATGCAAACACTTAGAAGGACAAGACTGAACTTAGTCTTCATTACTGCTAGGGATCTCCTTTTTCAGAACTGATTCCCTCGAATTGTATCGCTGCGCCCGCATAGAGGTAAGTTGTTCGCGCCGAATATCCGGCGATTCGCCTCAAATCGATTTCACCGGAATCGCCAGCACATCCTCCACCAGCCCGACTTCCTTCTGGACAAACGGCTCAGCGTAGGTGACGCCGCCGAGCAGGCCGTAATAGCGGGCCATGGATTCAATCCGCGCCCGTATCTCCTTGTGCGCCGGGAAGATTCCGCTGCCGGCGTGCTGATCGGTGAACTGAGACTTGTAGGCCATCAGCGCTGCGAGGCGCGTTTCGAACTGGTCGGTGATGTCCACGACAAACGTTGGGCGCACGTCGCGGTAGAGGCTGGCGTAGATGATCTTGAAGGGACGATGCGGCGCAGGGGCTAAAGCCCCGGATTCATGGGAGGCGTCACCGGCACGGCTGAAGCCGTGCCCCTTCAAATCCTTGCCCATATCCAAGGAATCCTTGCCCGTATCCAATTTTGCCAGTCCCGCCAGAAAGCTAGCTTCATATCCCAGCACCGAGGCAGTGTAGTGATCGGGATGGCGGCCCTCCCAGTAGGGAAGAATCAGCACCCGCGGCCGCTGCTCGCGAAGTACACGGACGACCTGCAAGCGATTTTCCCAGGTATTTTCGACCCGGCCGTCGGGAATATCGAGCGCGTGGCGCCAGGCGACTTTCAGGATGCGCGCCGCCTCCGCCGCTTCGCGGGCGCGGTCTTCGGCGGTACCGCGTGTCCCCATCTCACCTTGTGTGAGATCGAGGATGCCGGTGCGGTATCCGCGTTCGGCCATCTTGAGCAGAGTGCCGGCGCAGGTTTGTTCCACGTCGTCGCGATGCGCGGCTAGGGCGAGAATATCTAAGGGCATAAATGCGTCGTTAGTCGTTGGTCGTTAGGCGTTCGCGCGTTGTTGCCTATTACGGCTTCGTGCCACTCGTCTGAATTGTAGAATGTCAACGACTAACGACCATCGACCGACGACTTTTCTTACGCTGCCGGCTTCGTCGTGCGCCTATTCGCTAGCGCGAATGCTAAGCCGAACATGAATAGCGCAAACAGCACCAGCGTCAAAATGGACGCGGTTAGCGAGAATGCGCTGGGCGCTTCGGGATACATCAGCGTGCGCAACGCCTCGACGCCGTAGGTCAGCGGATTGGCGTACATGAGCCAGCGAATCCATCCCGATGCGCCGGAAAGAGGGAAGAGCGCTCCCGAAAGCAGCCACAGCGGAATCAGAAATAAAT
>JBEKYF010000087.1:0-17985 GCA_049511255.1 Terriglobales bacterium
GAAATGCCACTACTTGAAATCAACTTGAGCCGCTACATCAGTGCTTCTGTTCGGCTGGACGAGTCCACCGCCGAGCAGGTCGATCAATACGCCGCTTTCGTCCACGCATCCGCCGACGATGTGGTGGACAAGGCGCTCAACTATGTCTTCTCGAAGGACCGCGACTTCCAGGACTTTCTGAAGACGCCACAGGCCAAGCAGGTCGCTTCCACGTTGCACGTCCGTAAAGGCCCAAATAAAGATGCGAAGGATGAGGCGCAGCATCCTGCAAAGAAGCTTGGAGCGGGGGTGGAGTCCACGGCTTCTGTGCGGGTAATGAAAGCGTGATCCTGCATTCAATTTCGTGCCGGAGCAAGAACGGTGCTTCGCACCGGAAGAATTTAGACACTCCACCCCTCGAAGGGTACACGAACGTACACGCCCGTATACAAACGTCAACTTACTCGCACTGAATCAGTTGCGCGATTGGCCGTATACACCGTTTACGTTCGTTGACGCGACACAAACATGAGGTTTCAACGATGGAAAAAACAATTGCGTTCAAGTCCACAACCGACGGCTCCAAGCGGCCGCTTGCTCGCAGACGGATACTGTCGGCGCGATTCACAGAGACCGAATACACGACGCTTGAAGCCTTCGCGTGGTCGAAGGGGACAACGCTCGCCGAGTGGGTGCGCGAAGCGCTCCTACAAAGCATTGAAAGCTCCAGTCAGGCGCAGATGGAGATGCACATCTTCACCGAACTCGTCGGTATTCAAATGCTACTGATGAACACGCTCGAACCGCTTCTGCGCGGCGACAAGTTTGCGCCGGAGCAGCTCACCATCTTGTTTCGGCAAGTCCAAACCACAAAGGCCGCGAAGGCGCAGGAACTCCTCGCCAAGCGCAGCCAGAACAGGGAGAAGTAGTCATGCCAACCGTCCAGCGCTGGGGCCGCAATGAATCGCTGATCTGGCCGCCACGCACCTATCTCTACACACTCAGCGCGTTCTTCCTCTCGCTCGCAGCGACCGGACTCTTTGTCTATGTCCACTTCCAGTTCGGCTTTTCACCGCTCGAACGCTACTACCTGCCGTACTATCTCCGCAGCGAGATGCCAAGTCTCACGCATCATGCCAGCACCTATCAGTTACTCTATGTTTCCGACGGCAACTCGCGGGCGCGACCCGCGCTCGCCGCCGACGTGAGGTCAGGGCAGACCGCGCAACCCACGGGCGCGCCATTGCCGCTTGCACTTTCCGCGCAGGCGAGGCAGCATGGGGTCCGCTTGCTCTTCCGCGAGCAGCCACGCAATTACCCGAACCAGACCTTTCACGCATGGCTCGCACAGTGGATCTATGACGGCGTTCCTCTCGACCGGCTCTTCAATACACAACTCATGCTTGGTCTCGCGGCGTTCGTGTTGCAACTCCCGTTTTCCATCCGCAAGGACATCCAGCGGCGCAAACAACTGCGGTATGGAAGACGGCTGAAAGGGCCGATTCTTGTCAGTCCACGCCAGTTCACGAAAGCCGTTGCGGGCAATGGCATCGGCATTGCGACCAACGATTCCAACCGCCAGTTGCGGATTCCACGCGACGCCGAGAATAAACACTTTCTCATTGTCGGCGACACCGGGTCAGGCAAGTCAAGCATCATCCGCCAGATGCTTTATCAAGTAGATGCTCGCGGCGACAGCGCCATCGCCTACGATCCCGCCTGCGAGTTTGTGAAACAGTTTTACGATGAGCACCGGGGCGACATCGTGCTCAATCCACTCGACGCCCGGATGCCGTACTGGAACCCGTCGAAGGAACTTCGGCGCAAGGCCGAGGCCAAGGCCCTGGCCGTCTCGCTGTACCAACCCGAAGGCGTGACCAACCGCTTCTTTGTCGAAGCTCCGCAGAAGATCTTCGCGCATCTGCTCACCTATCTGCCGACGCCGCTTGAACTCGTCCAGTGGATGTCCGATCCCGCCGAGATCGACCATCGCGTCAAGGGAACCGAGTACTGGATGCTGATTGATCCGAAAGCCCCGCAACAACGGACTGGCGTTCTCGGCTCTCTCAATATGAGCGCGGACAGCTTCCGGCTTCTGCCCAAGGAAGACGAAACAACCTCTATATGGACGGCGACGAAGTGGGCCGAAACGCGACGTGGTTGGATCTTCATCACCTCACGCCCAACCATGCGCGAAGCACTTCGCCCGCTCATCAGTCTGTGGATTGACACGCTCGTTCTGCGCCTCTTGAACGAACCCATGCCCGACCAGAAGCCGGTTTGGTTCGTCATCGACGAACTGGCCAGCCTGCAGCGGTTGCCGCAGCTTCATACGGCGATTACGGAGAATCGCAAATCGCAGAACCCCGTCATTCTGGGCTTCCAGGGGCGCAGCCAGATGGAGGCCCGCTACGGCGAAGACGCCGAAGCCATGTTGTCACAACCGGCCACGAAGATTTTTCTCCGCACCACCGAGCCGAGGGCAGCGAAATGGGTCAGTGAGGCCATCGGGGAAATCGAGATCGAGCGGCTGCGCGAGACCCACTACGACGGTTCTCGCACCGGGCGCAATTTTGCGCTCGACCGGCAGACTGAACCGCTCGTTCTGCCTTCCGAGGTTTCGGGCCTCGACGATCTGCGCGGTTTTCTGAAATACGGCAATCATGTCGCCCGATTCTCAGGGTCCCGGTTTTGCCGAGCGGAAAATGGACGACCTGATCGTGCCAAGCACCCCGCTCCCCACCGAACCAGAAGAGATACAAGGCAATCTTCTAACGCCGGAATATGCCGTCCAACCTCCCGAGAACCAGATGGAGTAGACAGTCATGCTGACGATCTCAAAGCCGCTGTCTGCAGGCCAAGCGCAGACTTATCACCAGAAGGAATTCACTGCGAAGGAGCAGAACTATTGGTCGCAACGCGGCGTCATCACAGGCGAATGGCAAGGCCGCTTGGCCGCGCAGTTCGGCCTTGCCGGAGCCGTTTCCGCCGAGGACTTCGCGAAACTCAGCCAGGGTCAGCATCCACAGACCGGCGAGCAGCTTGTTCGGCAACGAGCGTCGTATGAATATCAGGATGCCGACGGCAAGACCGTCACGACGATGGAGCATCGCGCCGGATGGGATGCCACTTTTTCCGCGCCCAAATCTGTTTCGCTCACCGCGCTTGTCGGGGGCGACGAGCGTGTCCGCGAAGCGCATCGCGAGAGCGTCCGCGTCGCTCTCGATCAACTCGAACACTATACGCAAGCCCGCATCGGCGGTAACCATCCGCCAGAAACCACGGGCAAGTTTATCGCCGCCAAGTTTGAGCACGATACAGCCCGCCCGGTCGATGGCTATTTGGCGCCACAACTCCATACCCATACCGTTATCTTCAATGTGACAGAGCGCGACAGCGGCCAGCCCCGTGCCGTTCAACCGCACAGTCTTTTTGCTTCGCAGCAGTTCGCCACGGCCATCTATCAGTCCGAGTTGACGTACAAACTACGCCAGCTCGGTTACGAAATTACGACCGGACGAAGCGGCGCGCCGGAAATCAAGGGCTACACACAAGAATATCTCGATGCATCCAGTCCCCGCAGCCAACAGATTCGTCATTACCTCGAACGCACAGGCCGTTCAGGGAAAGAAGCCGCCGAGATCGCCGCACACTCAACCCGAGACCGTAAAGAAATTCATTCGCCGGGAGAAGTGATGGCCGCGCATCGGAAGCTGGCGGCAGACTTTGGACACCAGGCCGAGGCTGTCGTTCGTGCAGCACGGGAACGATCTCGGCTCCAGGAGAAACCAGTCAATTCGGTTGACCGTGTCCGTGAATCTCTCACTTTCTCCCGTGATAAGAACTTCGAGCGGGAGGCAGTTGTAGACGAACGTGCGTTGATCCGCGACGGACTGCGCCGCGGCATGGGCGAGATCACTCATGCCCAGGTCCGCGCCCATCTTGACGCCCGCCTGGCGTCCGGGGAATTTCGAATCGTCGATCGACAGCAGGGCCTTCCGGGCCGACAGTTTACTACCGCCAGGACCATCGAGGCCGAACACGAAATTCTGAATCAGATGCGTCAGGGGCAAAACCATGCCGAACCGATTCTTTCGCGTCCGCAGGCCATCGCCGTAGCGGACGAGCATCCGCATCTCAACCGAGCACAAAAGAGCGTCGTCGAAGATGTTCTCAGTTCACCCGACCGCATCCACGGAATCCAAGGTTTCGCCGGCGCGGGCAAGACTACCGCGCTCACAGCAGTCCGCAGCGCCGCTGAATCACAGGGCTATCGGGTCGAGGGTTTGGCCCCGACCTCCCGCGCCGCGCGCCAATTGAATGAAGCAGGAATTGAGGCCGGAAGCCTGCAAGGATTTCTTGCCCGTACTGCAAGCCCAAACGTACATGAGCAAAAGCATTTGTACCTTGTCGATGAATCGAGCCTTGCTAGCACGAACCAGATCCGCGAGTTCCTTGTGCGGCTTCGTCCCAACGACCACGTGCTTCTCATCGGCGACATCCGTCAGCATCAGGGAGTCGAAGCGGGCCGCCCTTTCGAACAACTCCAGGAAGCCGGAATGCGCACCGCTAAGCTCGATGAAATCGTGCGTCAAAAGGACCCGGCTCTGAAATCCACCGTCGAATTGTTGGCCACGGGCCAAGTCTCCGCAGCTCTCGACGCTCTCGGACAGCAAGGCCATGTGCAGGAAATTCCCGACCGAGAACAACGCATACGCACCATCGCCAAAAGCTACGTCGAATCACCCGAGAACACGCTTATCGTTTCACCAGACAATGCTTCCCGCCGCGAGCTGAACGTCGCTGTTCGCCAGGAGCTAAAGGCCACTGGCGCACTCGCACCCGAAGATCATGCCTTCCGTGTCCTGGTTCAGCGTCAAGACATGACCGGAGCCGAACGATCCTGGGCAAGCCACTACGAAATCAATGATGTAGTCCGGTATGCACGCGGTAGCAAAGCCGTCGGAATCGCCTCTGCTGCCTACGCATCAGTCGTCGCTATCGACCCAAGCGCGAATCTCCTTACGGTCGAGAAAGCGAACCAAGAGCTTGTGACCTACGATCCCCGCCGCCTCACCGGCGTCAGCGTCTACCGCGAAATCGACCGCGAGTTCTCCGTGGGCGACCGCATCCAGTTCACCGCGCCCGACAAATCGCTCGGCGTTGCCAATCGCGACCTCGCCGTTATCAAAGCAGTCCATCCCGATGGTCATCTCTCCGCCCGCCTCGACAACAACCGACAGATTGAGTTCGAGGCCAGCGAACATCGTCACTTCGACCACGGTTACGCCGTCACCAGTCACAGCTCCCAGGGCCTCACCGCCGAACGCGTCCTTGTTCATGCCGATACCAGCGTCCACCCCGACCTGCTCAACTCCCGCTTTGGCTACGTCTCAATCTCACGCGCCAGCCATAGCGCCACGCTCTTCACGGACGATATGGCAAAGCTGGGGCCCCAACTCGGAGCCGATGTGTCGAAAACGTCAGCTTTGGAACTGGGTCAAACTTCATCTGCCGTTCAGGGAATTGGGCTGGGACTCTGAAAAGGGGGATCACCATGATGAAAATGACGACTACTCCTGCGTTATTGGCACAACGTAAGTCCCTGAATAAGCGTCCCGGCTGCATGTCGCGAGCCGCTTGGGGAATCCAGGTTGCACTCTATGATCGGTGCGGCACATGCGCTAAACTTGCAGATCATAGCTGCCGTGCTCCCGAGAAGATTGACGATTCGGACCTGAATCTATTTTGGCGATGGAACGCTGTCTCGGCGTGCGGCGGAAATCCACCTTGTCGGTCAGCAAGTTACTGAATTTATGAGCACAGCCCGCCACATCCTCGCGCTACTCAAGAGCCACCTGGAAGGTGACGACAAGGAATTCTTGTCTGTTGCCATGCAAGCAGCGGCTCATGAAGCACGGCTCGGCCATGCCAGCGTTGCACAGCAGCTGCGCGATTTGATCGATGAAGCCAAACGCCGCACGGCTGCCGCTCACACCCGTGGGGGCCAAATCATCGTTCTTGAACCGCGGGGAGAACTAGCTAGCCTGCTTTCGGTCCAAACGCCTCGCATCCGCCTGAACGATATGGTTCTGTCACCCGCTCTTGCCGAGCGTCTTAGGCGCGTCCTCGTCGAGCAGCGCCAACAGAAGAAGCTTCGCGAACACGCTCTACATCCGCGCCGAAAACTCCTATTTATCGGCCCGCCTGGTTCCGGCAAAACAATGACGGCCTCCGCTCTTGCGGGAGAATTGCACCTGCCCCTTTTCACCATCATGCTGGAAGGGCTGATTACGAAATTCATGGGAGAGACTGCGGCGAAACTCCGGCTCGTCTTCGACGCGCTCCGTCAGACCCAGGGTGTCTATCTGTTCGACGAATTTGACGCTCTTGGCGCTCATCGTAATCAAGCGAATGACGTTGGCGAAATCCGCCGAGTCCTCAATTCGTTCTTGCAATTCCTTGAGAAAGACACATCTAACAGTTTGATCGTCGCCGCCACAAACCACCCAGAGATGCTTGACCGAGCCCTGTTCAGGCGTTTCGACGATGTGATCGAGTACACGCTTCCCGATCCGGAACTCGCCAAGGAGATACTTAGGCGCAAATTAGCGCCTTTCGAAACGGCAGATCTTGACTGGTCACGGCTTCTCTCGGAGGTCAACGGCCTGAGCCAGGCGGAACTGGCCCGAGCGAGCGAAGAGGCCGCAAAGCAAGCCGTATTGGGTGGCTCGACTCTGATCAGTGCCGACGCTCTCTTCATGGCTCTACAGGAACGAAAGGCAGCCTCCCGATAGATGCCGGACTTACCGCGCGATCGCCCGCATCTCTACCTCCGAAAAAACGGCCGGCCCGAACCCTACACCAGCAAAACACCTCCGCCACGATCGCCGCTACCCCAGCGTGATCGGGCCACACACGCCCAGGCAATTCGATCCACTCTCGATGCTGCGCTGACGATGGCCGAGGCCTGGCGCCGTGAGCGCGAACCTGATCTGGCGCAAGGCACACCCGGTTTCTATCTGGACTTTGAGATCCATCCGGGCTCGGAGATGGCGGCCGACCTGCTTGAAAATCGAAGGAAGAACATCGAGCTAGTTGCCGTTCGCCAGGAATCCGAGACGGCAAATATGGTTGCGACTGTTTTCGTCCCAGATGCAGCCGCCGATCATTTCCTGAAAAAGGTCGAGGCATATCGGGCCGAAAATACAAAGACAGGTAAACCAAAGAACGAGGCGCTGATCTCCCGCATTCAGACCATTGCTCTCGCGGCAGTTCGCTCGGTCTATACAGATGACCAGACACTGTTTCCAGCGGCCGGCGAGCGCATCTGGTGGGAGCTTTGGATTCGACAGGGACACGTAGAGGCATTCGATGCCGTTGTCCATCGCCTCGAAATTCCGGCTTCACCGCAGCGGCTTGTCTTCCCGGACAGGGAAGTGCGGCTGGTGCTTGGGGATGAAATCACAATTGCCCGACTGTTCCTAAATAGCGATGCTATTGCCGAATTGCGGCGCGCTAAGGACACCCCCGCACTCTTCGTCGATTGGTCAAATGTTGAGCAGGCAGAATGGACCTCTGATTTGGCAGCTCGGCTTGTCATTCCCCAAAACCGCGACGTCTCTGTGTGTGTACTTGATACGGGCGTCACTCAAGCACACCCCTTGCTTTCTCCCGTGCTCGATGTGAGCGATGTGCATGCATATGATCCCAGCTGGAATGGTGGCGACAGTCGTGGACATGGGACGAACATGGCAGGTGCAACGGTCTATGGTGATCTAACCCCACTTCTGACGAGCAATCGCTCAATTCCCCTCACTCATTTTCTCGAATCCGTAAAGATCCTACCCGATGAGGGCGAGAATGATCCCAAGCTCTATGGAGCCATCACTGGCGAATCGATCGCGCGTGCAGAAGTCCAGGCACCAGAACGACGGCGTGCCGTTTGCATGGCGGTCACCAGCAACATCGGGGTTAATCGTGGACGACCATCTTCTTGGTCAGCCGCCATCGATCAACTCTGCTTCGGCGATGAAACCACTCGAAGATTGATCCTTATTTCTGCAGGTAATATCCGCGAGGGCCTGTCCAAAACCGATTACCCCAACCGTAACGCGGTTGAGTCTATTGAAAATCCTGCCCAAGCATGGAATGCGATCACCGTGGGCGCCTATACAGAAAAGGCCATCCTCACCGATCCAAGCTATGCCAGCTGGGAGCCCATCGCGCCCGTGGGAGATCTAAGCCCTGCCAGTCGCACTTCTGTCACTTGGGAGCGTCAGTGGCCTCTCAAACCCGATATTGTTCTCGAAGGTGGGAATTGGGCCGCGCTTGGCGATCAATGCGACTGCCCAGACGATCTTGGCATCCTTACCACCTACCGCGACCCGACAATACGCCATTTCGACATCTTCCGCGACACTAGCGCCGCAACAGCTATTGCAGCAAATCTTGGTGGAAAGCTCCTGGCCGCCGTGCCGGAACGGTGGCCCGAGACCATTCGAGCGCTCATGATCCATTCCTCCGAATGGACACCCGTAATGCGAGCACAGCTCGACGCGGCAACATCAGAACAACAGAAGAGAGTAGTCTTGCGGAAATATGGATACGGTGTTCCCAACTACGACCGCGCGGTACTCAGCGCGGCAAATGATTTGACCTTGATTGTCGAAGACGAGCTTCAACCATTCTTTAAGGATGGCGCCGCCATAAAGACTCGTCACATGAACTTACATCGCCTTCCGTGGCCTCGGACAGAGCTCGAACAGCTCGGTGAAATGGCGGTGGAACTGCGCGTCACCCTCTCCTACTATGTGGAGCCGAATCCCGGCGAGCGCGGATGGCTGCGGAAACACCGATACCCCTCGTATGCGCTCCGCTTTGCGGTAAACCGTGCGCTAGAGACTGACAGCCAATTTCGCACTCGCATCAACAAGGCAGCAGCAGCGGAAGAGCAAGATCTTGGAATCATCGACACCGGACCAGATAACTGGGTCCTGGGCCGAATACGAAATGTTGGTTCCATTCATTCAGACTATTGGCAGGGTACCGCAGCCGACCTTGCGAAGAGATCCCTCGTGGGCGTCTACCCAATCGGGGGATGGTGGAAGGAAAACCCTTATCATCACCGATACGATCGAGTGGTCCGCTACGCCCTTATTGTTTCCATCCGCGCAGCAAACAGCGATATTGATATCTATACGCCAGTACGGTTGCAAATTGCTGTGCCAGTCTCAGTAACAACGTCCTGAACGCGCGTTAGCAGTTGGGAGTCATTCCCATCTCCAAAAACTAAACTCCCGGGATCGGCGCACGCTCTGGCAGGCTCCTTAGTATCGGTATCAACTCCTTGGAGTCAATGCTGGCTTGACATAGTTGTCGAAGATTTTGAAGTAAGAATTCGTGAACGACCTGAATCCGATCCTCGGCATCAAAGGAATTGATTTCCCTTACAGTCTTGCTCGAACCGCTGGCTCTCCCATATTCCTCACCACGAAAGTTGATTGCTTGTGTGCTGAAGTAGCGTCCCTCTATGTCGGGGAACGTCGAAGACAATCGAATACCCTCAGTAGGACAGTCAATTCGCTGAGCCGCGCTGATGGTGCCGAAGTATCCGTGATGGTAATAGAACGCGACCAGAAAATTCAGGAATTGCATACTGCCGATATAGAGATCGGACACGCTTTCAACGCCGGTGTCGTGACGGTCGATTTTTTCGCTGTAACGAACAGACCCTTCAGAAGTGATCTCAAAATACCGCACGTACGTGAGCGTCCCAACGTCGCCTGACGTTCTACCCTGCCATCGGAAAGTATGAGAGTTTGCGCCAATGGAGGGCGGAAACTCTTGCAGGGGGATCATACCCTTGAACCGCGAAACAATCCCTAGTCTTGCGGAGTCCTCGAAGTCGCGGTCTAGTATCAAGGGCAACGGTTGACGTGGGCGTGCAACCCAGGTTTGATATGCGTTCGACGGTATCGACGGCTCTGCAAATTGAACGATGTATCCAGGATTGAAAGGCTTAGTCTCGTCGAATGCTTCAGCGACACGCTGACTTGCGGTTTGGGATTGAGATTGCCGTTTTGAGAACAGCTGCTCGATTTCTCTCAAAGTTGCCTGTCGAACTGTATCCTCGATTCGCACAGGAATTCTTGTCCGCTTGGTTTCGCTAAACTCGTAAGGAGGCCAACGACCCTCGGGTACACGGACGACAACAACTGCCACGCTGGGATGACCCGCAATCGGAACGACTCCCACGCTAAATTCAGGTCTTGGCGTGACCTGCGAAATTATTTTGCCGGTGATTCTTGCTCTGATGTCCCCTCCGATGAATGTCTCTCCCGGAAGAGCTACAGGAACATTGTGTTTTAGTTTCTTGCTCTCAACCCCGATGAAGACCAACCCTCCGGCACTGTTGGCAAAAGCGGCGACGGTTTCAGGGAAATCCGATGGCTCTTTGAGCTTGTAGTCGATCTTGACACCTTCTGCCGGACGCTGCTCCTCTGCACTCTTAATGGCAAGGAAGTCTTCGAGATCAGCTATTGAAAGAGCGCTTAGGTCCACCGTGAAGAGGTTCATGCAGTATCCAACTCCGATCAGGAAGTCATCGGACTATTCAACAGAACAAAACGTCCGGCTTTTCGTCAGTCACGCCTGACCTCGGCCTGAATCATGTCCTCTAGGGTCTTGCCATGTCTCATCTCTATATTTCTGAACGTAGTGGACGTTGAATAGCAACATGATGGCCGTACTCACCAGAAACGCAATTAAGCCGCAGATTAACGTATACCACCGATACCTCGGCCACCAGTCCCAAGAGACCCGACAGGATGCCACGCATATAATCGCAACAAATACGCATAGGCCAGCTGCATGAGCGTGATAGATACCCGGCAAGAGCCAAAACACATCGCTCAACTTTCTGATCTTCGCCGGTGGTTTGCCGCTTCGTTTGTTGCTGCCTTCTTGTGAACGTCCGGGAGTATATGCTGCCCACTCCAGCTTGTGTTCGATGCAGTGTTGGCAGTTTTGCAAAAAGCGAAACGCATATCCGAGTGCGGCAAGATACCAACTCGCCCATAATGTTGCGCCCAAAGCCAACAACGTACCCGCGAGGAACAGTTTGGCATTCTGCGTCAACACATACCCATATGCAGTGCTAACGACAACCAACAGCCCAAACAACTTCGGACTTTCCGAAAGTCTGGCGTTAAGTTGCTCGGAGATCGTTTGATGAAATTGAGCGAGCCCTTTTTCTCTTGCGTCTGCCTCTGTCATTGGAATTTCTCCACGGCATTTAGTTCTCGACCGATTGTGGAGTCCCCCGCGATTTTGCGGCACACGTCGGGACGGGTGCTCCACTCAAGCCTCGTTTTGCTGGAGTGGGGCAGTTCTACCCCTTCTACTGCTGGACAAAGTCTTCCCGCCGCTCGTTCTTCGAGCGAGCTCTAGCCGGCTTTCCAAGCCATCCTCCCCAACAAACCAACCAATATCCCGAGAGCTACAACGAAAGAGACCGCCGCTAATTGTTCCTCATGTTTCTTGCGGGCAGCGAGAATATCAGACCACCGCTTACCCTGGAGCATAAGGCAAATTTCCAGCATTGTGGGCCGACACGCAGGATTGGCGTCGCAACAGACAGAGATGATCTCGCAGATAACGCGGAGGTGAGCATAACCTTCCCCCCGTGGATCGAAGCGCTGTCCATCTTGCGGCGTTCGTCCCGTTAATAGTTGATACAGCGTAGCCCCATACGAATAGACGTCTCCTGTACTGGATATCGATGCCCCACTACGCACTTCTGGAGCCCAATATCCAGGCGTGCCACCATGATTTTGAGAGAAAAGAAAAGTACAGCCGAAACCATTTCCCAAAGGATCTGCAACCTGCAGTCGTCCGTCTCCACTTACAAGGATGTTGTCGGGCTTGATGTCGCCGTGGTAGATGTTAGCGGCGTGCAGCGTTGCGAACGTCTGTGCCAATTCGAATGCCACATTGTGTAATTGTCCGTCAAGAAGCCTGCCAGCGTGCTGCGTAAGCTGACCGCCATTTAGGTAAGGCATGACGTAGTAAGGCCGTTCAGAGACTAAGTCGGCTGAGATCAGAGGAACGATACCACGCAGCTTCCGTTGAAGGATGCGCACCTCTCGTTCAAAAGCCTTCCGGGCGTACGGGAGATGTGACTCCCGAAGATACTTAACGACTACCCATTCCCCGGTATCGCTACGTTGGCCAATATAGATATCACCATTGCCACCAGAACCGAGTTGTCGCAAATTCAAAATTGGGTGACTCATCTTGCCTTTCTTCGAGCGTACGCCATGCGAAACAACGCGTAGAGAAAAACTCCGCGCTCATTGTTGGCAGCTTGGCGAATGGTCTCCGATGTATTGCCCGCGCGGATGGCAGCGTTGAGAGCTTCATAGAGATCCAACGTAGGTCCGGTCGGGCTCGAATGACCAGCCTCCCACCTATTCACGCTGGCGAACGAAACGCCCAGAAGCCGAGCCATTTGCTCTTGAGTCATGCCCAGCCGCGACCGAATGCCAGACAACTGCTCCGTAAGTAGCATCAAGACACTCTACCGCTGTCATGCCTTCCAGTCAAGCAAATGCTATAACAATTGCTACATGGCGAAAGTGACTTACCTAGAACACCAGATCTCCTGGCTGGCGACCATGACGGCAGGCATTTGCCGACTCTCCAGCTTGTAATGCTTGCGATTGGGACGGTGTTCTCCTTTTCACCGAGCACTAAACCTCTCGACAAACGTTCACTTCGGACCGCCGGAACTCTTCGTCGCCAGAAAGGCCATCTGCTCTTCCAGAGTTGGCATCGTCTCCGCGCTGAACGGTATGTGGACATATGCCCCGTCATCAGCGCGGGGCTGAATGTCAATTCCTCCAGCCTTCAGCAGTTCGTCGGCAAGCTGCTTTAGGGGTTCGTAGATTTCAAGTCCTTTCCATTGGCCGTAGGTGCCATGCATGGCGCGAAGTTCATCGCACAGTCTTGAGAAAAAAGGCTTGAAATATGGCTGTCGATCCAACGCATCCATTGCCTTCGGGACGAGCGCCGCGAATTCTCCCTCGATACCGTCGATGTGCCCAACCATGTAGGCAGCGTAGACCATCACCCGCTTATATATCTCGGATACTTCCTTCGTAACGCCGCTCACATCGGAGTGCATACGGTACTTCCGGATCGCCGCATTGGCCCGATCCCTCGCCCCTCCAAGCGCGGTGCAAAACGTGTCCTCAAGCGGACGAAGCGCGGACTCCCTCGCGATAAACGCGCTCAAGCGGCACGCCATATATTCGTCCCAACATCCCGATGCAATGCCCAAAAGAATTCCGTCTCGAAACGACAGCCGCTGCTTCAGGATGATGTCGGGCATTGATGTCGCGCGTACGTCGAGATCATGGACGTGCCCGCATTCATGCGCCAGCGTGTAGATCATCTGCTCGCGTAACGCGGCATTTTCGGGGGTTTCCGCCGCAACGAGGACCTCCATGTAAGCTGCATTGAGCACCATTACCGACATCGCCTCACCGTCGCGCAGAACTGTCGGCGTCATCGCTATGCCGACCGCGATCTCATCGTTCGTCGGTTTCAACGGACCGCTGACAGGCGCGCCCTGATCGACGGCCGCTAGGGCTTCGTCGTAATTGTAGGAGACGACCACCTGCTTCAGCCTTTTCAGGTTGAGAATTTTTCCGAAGAGATGGAGCCATCCGTTGACCACTTCCCCCACCGATCTTGCGAATTCTTCCGTGGCATATCCGCTGAGGTCGACTCCGATCTGTGGCATGGTCGAAGGCCGGCCCGCGAATTCGTCCATCGCTTTTGAGTCCACGTCGTTTGAGAGCTCCGACTCCGATTTGTCGCTATCCGCCATGTCGTTACAGTACACCAGTCCCGTCCGCGTCGACCGCTCGTATCGGCATTATGGCCTTCTTCTTCGTTCCCCCAGGGTTGGCGGGACGGAGTCAATTTAACAGCCGTTGCTAACGGAGCGCCACGAATGTCTACTGACTGTCGGCAACTCCCCAAACCCATGCCCCGCCCCGTTCGGGACATCGCGTGAATGCCCATTGTGTGCTGATTCCATTCAGTGTCAGTAGACACATATGACCAGCCTGTTTCTTTCTGTTCCAGTTGTCTGATTCTGCAAGGCAAAACCAGCTTCTCGGTTGCGCTTGGCCGCGCCTCTTTTCTCCACTCCCACGGGCGAGGGCGACCACTCCGCTTCGCTTCGGGACGGCCCTTCGGGACAGCACGGCTGCGCGCCAAACGGTAAGGCTGTTTGGCACTTGCCCTGCCCGCCTCTCGGTCCTTCCCCCTCGCCCTCCGTCGTTCCTCTTTGTCTCCCGGTGGTCCGTTTTTTCCTTCGCTTCGCTCTGGACTGAAAGAAAAAAACGCCCCACCGGGCAGACGAAGGGAAAAGCAATGGAATATCACAGCAACAACAACACCAACGGCGACGGCTCACCCGCCGTCAATGCGGCTTCCGGCAGTAAGAACCGGAAGCCAGCCACCGCACAGCAACTCATCCGCGAAAACGTGAAGTATCTCATCGAGCAGTTGGAAGCGGGACACAGTGAAACGCTCACCGCTTACTTGAATGCAATGGCGAATTTCCACACGTATTCCTTCGGCAATGTGCTCCTCATAGCGAGACAACGCCCCGAGGCTACGCATGTGGCGGGCATACGGACGTGGAATGAGCTCGGCCGCCGCGTGAAACGTGGAGAAAAAGGCATTGCCATTCTTGCCCCGATGATCGGCAAGCGCCGCAAAAAGGAGAACACCGAGGCCACGACTGGGGAAGAAGCCAATCCATCCACGTTACTGGGCTTTCGTCGCGTTTTTGTTTGGGACGAATCACAAACGGAAGGCGCATCGCTGCCCTCAATCGGCGAGGTCACCGGAGACGCTGGAGTCTATCTGGACCGCTTGCGAGACTTCGTGCAGGCGCAGGGCATCGCGCTGGAATACAACGAAAGCATTGCCCCCGCATTCGGCATGTCTTACGGCGGCAGGATCGCATTGCTGCCCGGACAGACAAAGGCCGAAGAATTTTCTGTTCTTGTGCATGAGGTCGCACACGAGCGGATTCACAAATCCGAACGACGCACGGCAACAACGAAGGTTGTACGCGAGACCGAAGCTGAAGCCGTGGCCTTTGTTGTCTCGAAAGCCATCGGACTGAATCCGAAATCGAGCGCCAGTTACATTCAGCTTTACCACGGCAACGCCGAGTTGCTAATGGAAAGTCTTGAGGTTGTGCAGCAGACCTCAGCCGTGATTCTCGGGGCAATCAGGATGGAAGAACCTGCCCCAGAAGAAGCGCAGGACTCGCAGTCCGCGTCCGGCACACCACCCGAAACCGAAGATGCAGGTTACTCACCCGCATCGGCAGATTTCGCCGAGGCCGCAGAGCCAGCCGCTTAAACCATGCAAACGCTAATCGGCGCGGACAGGCGAAGTGTGTCTGTCCGCATGACTTCTACCATCACTCAGACAAATCAAATAAGGAGAAGCATTTTATGGAAACCACAGTTGAAAGCAGCAACGAATATCGCAACCTGCCTGTGGCACAGTTGCAGGAATCCACCACCAACCCACGCCGCCGATTTGACGAACACAGCCTTGCGGAATTGGCCGCAAGTTTCCAAGCGCAGGGAGTGTTACAGCCCTTGCTTGTCCGCACGATCGAGGATGAGAAGTACGAGGTAATTGCCGGAGCACGGCGGTTGCGCGCCGCCAAGCTCGCGTCGTTCGAAGAAGTGCCCGTTCGTGTCGTCGAACTCTCGGACGCGGCTTGCGTCGAAACGCAGTTGGTTGAAAATATTCAACGTGAAAACGCACATCCGTTGGAAGAGGCATTCGCGTTTCATGGCCTCTTGCATACGGATGGGCTTCAATACGACATCGCCAGCCTGGCGGCGAAGACCGGGAAAAGTCCGGCATTCGTGGCTACACGCCTTCGCTTGGTTGAGTTGCATCCGTCCATCGCAGAGGCTTTTTTGGCAGACGAAATCGGAGTGGGCCATGCGCTCGAAATCGCCAAGCTACCGCAGCAGGAGCAACAGCGGGCGTTTGATGCCGCGTTTCATACCGCGTGGAACGGCGGAAAAGAAACACGCATTCTGCGCCCTGTCCGTGACTTAACGGCGTGGATCGAGCAGAACATTTTGCTTTCGCTCGATTCCGTCCCGTTCGACAAGAACGACGAGACGCTTGTGCCGGAAGCGGGAAGCTGCGCGAATTGCCCGAAGCGCACCGGCTTTAACACCTTGCTTTTCGATGCGGCCTTGCAGGATTCCTGCACCGATAAGAATTGCTACAACAACAAGCTGACGAAGAATGTTGAGCGTCAGATCGCCGAGAAACCGCAATTGGTGCAGATTACGACCGAATGGAAGACTCCCGGAAACAGCGCAGTGCTGGGAAGAAACCAATACGTTGCCTTGAATCTCACGGCCAAGTCAGCGAAATCCAAGAAGCCGCTTTCGCCCTATCAAAAGCCATGCAAGCAGATGACCGAGGCGATTGTGGTAGACGGCACCGAGCGTGGACGGACTGTGAAGGTCTGCGCCGAGCCAAACTGCCCGGTACACTTCGCCGACCGCCGCGCTCCGAACACGGAGCAAACCGCGAAGGAACGCGCACAACGCCGGAAAGAATTGGAGCGGCAGAAGCTCGAAACCACGGTGCGGCACCGCGCATTGGCCGAAGTGCTCAAGCGCATCGGCGCACCGCTCGACCGCGCCGACCTTGCGTTGGTTGCGAGTACGCTTTTGAGCAAACTTGATCCGTTACGGAAGGAACTGCTGGCGCGACGGCACAAGTTGGTCGAAGGCACTGCCAGCGAAGTTACCCACCCGCAGGTGCAGCAGGCCATCGCTCGGATGTTGCGGCAGCCGGACGAGGGCGCACTTTCAAAACTGCTGATCGAAGTCGTTTTACTGGAATGCACAGATCGGGTGCCAACCAGCGACCCGGACGTGCTGATCGCAACGGCAAAGCGGCATCGCGTGGACGTGGACAAACTCCGCAAAGCCGTAGAGCAGGAGTTCACCGCGAAGCGTGCGAAACTCGCCGCGAAACAGAAGAAGGCTGCGAAGAAAGGTACGACGAAGACCGCAGCGTAGCCTACTGTGAAACTACTCAGGCGCTCGGAAATTGCCCGAGCGCCTTCTTTATGTGGACCGTCATTTCTTGATCGCCAGCGTAGAGGTCGTTTCTTCTGTCGCCGACCTGCGCCCAGCCCGAGTCCCACCCTTCAAAGGTGTCCTGCTAACGCAGGAGGCTTCTTTATCCCGCCCGACGGGCTGGCGATTACGTGCCCGGCCCAGTTTTCAATTCGACGGGCGTCGCCTGAGTCTGGCCCACTTCATTAATGCGGCTAATCGGGGGCCCGAAACGAAGCTTCGACGACGGCGACCTCGACCTTTGTCAAGCCATAGAATTCGTATACGAGGCGGTCAATCTCGCGGTCTGTCGATTCAATTTTCCACCTCAAGGACACCCTATCGGGCTCGGTTTTGGCATTGTGAATCTCTTCGTTCAGACGAAGCATGGAAACTACAAGTTCGATCAACTCGTCATAGTGGCGTCGTTCCTTGGGATTCGTACGATCAAGCGCATGTATCGGGAGTCTCCGGCAATCTTTGATGAGTACCTTCTGGAAACGCATTTTGAATTCGTCGAGATACTTTTTGCGGTGGTAGAACGTAATCAATTTGCTATTAAGTATCCCAAGCAAGTATTCCAGGGACCACCCGGATCTAGCTAGGAGGTTGAAAGCGTTTTGGGTGTTGTACAGTTCTTTGTCGGTTATTGTGGCCCATATCCTCTTGGAGGTCCAGTCGATGATCTGCTTGACTAGTGGCCTGTCGCAGTGAGTTCGTTACTGCGGACGCGGCGGGTAGGGTCGGAGTACTTCCACTGGATGGGCCGAGCATTGGCGGAGTAGGCGTTGATGTAGCGGCGAAGTTTGCGAGC
>JBEKYF010000088.1:0-15116 GCA_049511255.1 Terriglobales bacterium
CTCCGCATGGCCGGACACAACACCGCCGGCTATCATGTCTCCCTCGACATGGATTGGATCGATCCCGAAGACGCGCCCGGCGTCGGCACTCCGGTCTGGGGCGGCGCCACTTATCGCGAAGCGCATCTCGCCATGGAAATCATCGCCGACCATGGACGCATGCTGAGCTTCGAAATCGTGGAAGTGAATCCCGTCATCGACGAGCGCAATCAGACCGCCGACTTAGCTGTCGAGCTGGCGCTCTCGGCTTTCGGGAAGAAGATCCTTTAGAGTCTGCTAACAGCCTCTGTAAATTGTCATCCCGAGCGGAGCGAGGATCTGCATCTCGCGGCGAACTACAGATCCCTCGCTCCGCTCGGGATGACAATTCATGGGAGGTCTAACACAACCGCTCACTGCACGTCGGAAACTTTTCCGTTAATAAACGTGACTTTGATGTCCTTGTAGACATAAATCTGCTTAGCGCCAAGATTGACGATCTTGTCCGGCGTACCGATCGCGGCTTTCACTTGATCGGGCGTTTGCCCTTTTTCTATCTGCTGAGGTTCCGGCGGAGGCGCCTGTTGCTGCGCTTGTCCTCCACCCTGGTCGCCCCCTTGCTGATCGTTGCCGCCCTGTTGTCCGTTGTTGCCGCCTTGGTCGCCGCCGCTGTCGTCAATGGCGAGGAGACCGCCGATCGTATCTTCTACCTGCGGAGCGGCGGCGGTCGCGAGCGATCCTTTGGCGAACTGGAAAACCACGTCGGCCTTGAAGAACGTAGTCGGACTGACGTTGTTACAGGAATCGCAGGCGACGACGCTGATGACCACCTGATCTTTGGGCAGATTGACGATGACCTTGGAGGGATACACTTTGTTGCCAACTTGGAAAAACTGGGTCGTTTGCGTCTTCCCTAATTTTCCCAAGCCCCAGCCGACGACCTTTGACGCCACGGGATTGGGAGAATGGACTGTTCCGCTTTCATATTTGGTGGAGAGAACGCTCTGGTCGGAATAAGGCACACCGAGGATTCCACCCTTCTTGATGTTCAGGATGGTGCCCGCCTCCACTACGGCAGCTCCGTTCGAGTCCGACCCCATCTTCACCAGCTTGTATTGCGCGGCCAGTTGCTCCTGTAGAGTAACCGCCTGGGCATTGGCTAGCGGCATCGGAAAGATCGTGGCAGCCAGAAGCACAATTCTTGGAATCAGATTGTGGAATTTCTGCGACATCGTAAAACCCTCCGGTTCAGCTTTTCCCAAAGTTAGACTCCGAGCTTTACGCTGAACGGTGAGCGCAGAGTCAGCGAACATCTCGTCTCATTGCAGAAGGGAGCGTCGTCATCCGATGCTCCCCAGTGCTTGATTGATCGGTGAGACCGCCGTTTTACAAGCGTCTGTTTCTACAACGCGCCACCAGCCGATCCCGCGGCTTCCTGCTTGACCTGCGACTCGGTCTGGTCGGCCGCCTGCTGTTGGTCTTCCAGAGTTTTTGCCGCAGTGGTATCCGGCGCCGGAGGTGGTACGTCCGAGGCCGTAGTGCTCGTGTCCGGCGCTTTCGGAATACCGCCTGTGCCCTGCTTCTTCGCCAGTTCGCCCAAGCCGCTATTGAGTTGCTCCGCGAAGTGGTTCTGCATTTCCTGCAAGTCATCGACTTTAACGGCTACAGTTTGTCCGGCCGCGCAGTCCGACTTCTTGCTCGCCGAGACGCTGGCGTTCACCATATTGTCGGCATCCGGAGTGTCGGTGAGCCGCGTGATGACGTCACCGCCCGTCAGCCCACATTCCTGCCCGTTTGCGACCACGGTGAGATCGCTGTCGACCACGAAGGTGCGCCTTGCCGGATCGAGCGCCGGAGGAACTTCGCCGCTGGCGTTCGCCGGTGCTGGCGCGGCGGAACCGCCGCTCTGTGCCGCTTGTGCCTGCTGCGCGGCCAACTGCGCTTTTACTTCATCAGCGATGGCCTGCTTGACTTCGGGAGTCAGCGCTGGCGCGTTCGAGGCGGCCGCCGGAGCGGGTTCTCCACCGCCGCCGTCACCCGCTGCCGCCTCCGCATTCGCCTCTTGCCGGGCCGCATACGCCGCCTGCAAGTTCGCCGCAATCAGGTAGTCCGTCAGCCAGAACGCCGGCGAAGCATAATAGGGATACGGCGTGAACCACCCGCCGTAGAAGCCAAACCACGGCGCTCCTCCCCAACCCCACGCCCCGACACCCCAGTAAACCGGCGCACCCCAAGGCTGATAGCCCCATGCATAAAATCCCGGATGGTACCAGTAGCCCGGATAGTAGCCATAGTAGGGATGACCATGCCAGTAGTAGCCGCGATACACGCCGGTCCGATAGTGGCCGTGGTCATAGTACGTGCGCGAATAATAGGAATGGCCCCCGCGCGTCACGTAAGCGCGCTGCACGTATCCTCCATGCCGTCCCGTGTTCACGACGTGCGCTCCGTTGTGTTCACCCACAACCGTGCGACCGCCGTGGACCCCATGCTCAATGTGCATGCCGTTGCGATCCACAGATCGAATCTGTCCATTCGAACGGATGCTCGCCGACCCACCGCCCTTCAGAGAAACGTTCCTGCTCCCGGCCGGCGTGTGCCCAGCCGTAGTCGTCCCGTGGCCAGCCGTAGTCGTCCCGTGACCAGCCGTAGTCGTCCCGTGACCAGCCGTGGTCGTCCCGTGACCAGCCGTGGTCGTCCCGTGACCAGCCGTGGTCGTCCCGTGACCAGCCGTGGTCGTCCCGTGGCCAGCCGTAGTCGTCCCGTGACCGGCCGTGGTCGTCCCGTGGCCGGCGGTGGTTGTCCCGTGGCCGGCCGTGGTCGTCCCATGGCCGGCGGTGGTTGTCCCGTGGCCAGGCGTGGTCGTGGTGTGACCGCTTGTCGCCGTGTGGCTGGTCGTGCCGCCCGCGTGCTGCGCTGGGGCTGCGTGCGGGGCGGCAGCCGGCTTGCTCGGAGCCTTGGGTGCAGGGGTACTCTTCTTGTTGGCTTGAGCCGAAGCGAATGCGGTTACCGTGAGAAGAACCAGCAGCACGGACCACTTCAGCAGGACATTCTTTCCTCGGTTGCTCGATTTCATAGCCACTCCTGTGAGATGTGAAGCTCTTTCTTCATAAATCCATCAGCAGGGAACCTGTGCGGCCAGAGAAATTTCCAGCCTGCAATCCCGCTCATGGGTTTCTTCGACTAGAGCTTCCGGGTCCGAGTGCCATAGGGAAGAGCCGGCACCGGCCTTCGAAACATCGCCAATTTCACACCTGTTTTACCACTTGTGTCAAGCGAGCTCCTGCGAATTTACATTTGCCGTCCTGAACGAAGCCAGGGACCTTCTTTCCCCGGCGTGGGCTGCCCGAAATTTTCGACCTCAGCCTGGCCCGCAGCCGGTTTTCCCACCCTCCTGGGCAACTCCAAGCGCAATCACAGTATGGTCACCTCCCAAGAGTGACTTCGGTAATTGGGGAGTGCCCCATTGTCCGCCGATGGAACCAATGGACAGCGATGTTAGCGCATTGGCACACTTGGTCGGCACTCCTGGCTCTCTCCGCACTCCTGGCTCTATTTGCCTTGACTTACGCTTTGGCCGCCGACGACACGAACGATCCCTCAGGCCTGCCTCAGTATCGCAGTACCGTTTCTGAAGTCCGGGTTACATTCTTCGCCACCGACGAAAGCAATCATCCGCTCGCAACCTTGACGAAGTCGGACTTTGCCGTAGTCGACAACGAACGTGTGGTCCGCAATTTCCGGAGCTTCACACGTTCGGATGAAACCTCGCTCGACGTGGTGGCGCTGGTCGACCTGAGCGGATCGGTTGCGCCGCGCTTTCGGGTTGCCATGACCGCGGTGCTGCAACTGGTTGCGCGGGAGCAGTCGATCCCGGATGACAACATCGCCGTTCTGTCGTTTGGAGGGGCGTCTGGTGGCATACGTCCTGCCATCCTCTGCTCGAGCGGTTGCGGCGCTTCCGATTCCGTGAGCAAACTCCTGGCGGTGAAGAGCGGCGGCACAACGCCGCTGTTCGACGCGCTGATCTTTGGCGCCGATTTCATTTCGCATCATCGCCGCGCCGGGGCCCGGCCGGTCCTGATTCTGTTCTCTGACGGGAACGACACCATCAGTTGGCATTCTCCGCGCCAGGCCCTGGAGGCGGTGCTGGACGAGGGCGTCCTGATCTACTCGGTTGATATGGGGACTCCCGAGAACCGGTCGTCGAACCAGGCGTCGAACGAAACTATGGGCAGCATGTTCCTGCGGCAAGTTTCGGATGCTACCGGTGGGCGCTATTTCTCCCTGCGCTCGGCCCACCAAGACGGCGCTGCCACAGTACTGAACGCCGTGCTGGAGGATCTGCGCGCCTCCTATGTGGTGACCTACGATCTGCCCAGCCACCAGACTGGATTTCATTCTCTTCGTCTTTTGCCAACCCACAACCTCAACCTCACATTCCATAGTCGAAACGGCTATGACTACGAACCCAGCGGTCACTGATTGGAGATCATTAGATTGGAGACCGCTGACAGGAGATCTATGAAATCCACCTTGCTGTTGGCGCTTGTACTGATATCGACTGGCGTTTCGGTTGCCGTGGCCGCACCGATCGGTATCTATCAACATGGAACCGTGGTTCGTATGCGCATGGGCGACTGCATGCTGATGCACCGAGGCTTCATGACCGCGTTCGGGCCGCCGCAAGCCGCAGTGGCCGAGGAAAGCTGCCCGGAATACACGCTGGTGACCGATAAAGTCGTATATCTCATCGTGGGCAAGTCCTCCAATCAACTGGTGCCTCTCGCGGAAGTCATCGATTTCCGTTTCCAGAAAAAAGAACTGGCGGTTCGCGTGGATGACGCTCGCCACGAATCCAGGTTCACCATCAAGGAAATGACGCTGCGCTCGGAATGGGAACTCATCCAGACGCGCATCGAAGATCAACTCAATGACTCGCCCCATCGCTCCGCGGACACATCGCTCGCGCTGAGAAACCGGGAATAGTCTGAGAGGTTTTCTCGGCGGACTCGGCGTCTCGGCGGTGCGCGAGGCGCGCAGCCGGAACCAAAGCTGCGATTGACGGAAAACACGCGCGGAGCCAGACTGAAATGGCATGGCAAAACTTCGGGTTGGCATCCTCTTTGGCGGACGCAGCGGCGAGCATGAAGTGTCGTTGCTGTCGGCAGCGTCGGTTGTGAATGCAATTGATAAAACGAAATACGAAGTAGTTCCGATCGGCATTACGAAAGACGGCCGCTGGCTCACGGCGGAACACGCCGAACGTTTGCTGAAGGGCAAAGACGAAGACGCAGCGGGCGTGGGCGCCCGCGCCCCACAACTTCACCCCACGCACCTTCGGGCGGGCGATCCGGAGGCGACTCCGGGGGCGGCGGTGCTGGCTACGGGCGAGTCGGTGGTCGTTCCTCCGGAACCGGCGCGCCGCGAAGCCGGACTCGCGCCCTTCCAGACCGATGCGAAGACAGATGCGAATCTGCGGCGCGCTTCCGATCGCGCCATTAACGTGGATGTCATCTTCCCCGTGCTGCACGGAACCTTCGGCGAAGACGGCACGATTCAAGGTCTGCTCGAACTGGCCGACATTGCCTACGTCGGCGCCGGCGTGCTCGGCTCTTCCGCGGGCATGGATAAAGATGTCATGAAGTCTTTGTTCCGCGCGGTGGGATTGCCCATCGTGAAACACGTGACCGTGTTGCGCAGCCAATTCGAGCAGGAGCCGAAAAAAGTGCAGAAGCTGGTGGAGAGCAAGCTGAAGTATCCCGTCTTCGTGAAGCCGGCGAACCTGGGGTCGTCGGTCGGAATTTCGAAGGCGCACGACCGCAAGGAACTCGGTCCCGCCATCGCGGAAGCGGCAAAGTTCGATCGCAAGATCGTGATTGAGGAAGGCGTCGGCGGAAAGAAGAACAAGGCGCGCGAGATCGAGTGCGCGGTACTCGGCAACGACGATCCCAAAGCGTCGGTTGCGGGAGAAATCGTTCCCTGTAAAGAGTTCTACGACTACGACGCGAAGTATCTGGCGGAAGGCTCGGAAGGGATAATCCCCGCCAAGATCACGAAAGCGGAAATGAAAACGGTACAGAGGCTGGCGATTGCGGCGTTTCAAGCGGTCGATTGCGCGGGCCTGGCGCGCGTCGATTTTCTGATGGATCCCAAGTCGCGCAGGATTTTCGTCAACGAAATCAACACCATGCCCGGCTTCACCGCAATCAGCATGTATCCAAAGCTGTGGGCGGCAACGGGAGTGCCGTATCCCGAACTGATCGATCGCCTGATCCAGTTGGGCATTGAGCGGCACGAGGACAAAAGGCGGAATCAGTACAGCCGGTAGATTTTCACCGCCGAAACGCCGGGTTCGCCGAGAAAGTCTTTTTGGGCTTTTAACCGATACTGTCAGATTCCGCGGTGTGCTCTGGGATCTTTGTGGTTAAGCCCTTGGCTCGTCTCGGCGTACTCGGCGCCTCGGCGGTGGAATTCTTAGGGCCACTTCTATTGTGAACAGAATAAGAATCGTGGTATCGGACGGCTCGTTTCGCGTTTGACACTGTTCCAAAGCGGTTGCTATAGTCGAAGGGTCCGTATTGGACGGGGTTTCGAACCAGCTGGAATTGTCCCAGGGTCGTCCGCCAGGTCGGCCTCAACGCAACTTAAAGACCACGCCAGCAGTCCGCTATGCCACGTCCCGCATGTGTCGCGCACGAATGCATCGCGCACGAACGCATCGACATCGAGGCTATGAACTTGTTCGACGACAGCACCGCTCGCAATCTTGAATCCAGTCTTGAAACCATGACACCTGCACACGACACCCACACCGGCGGCTCGGCCGTAGTAGACGCTCCCGAGCAAGCACAACCCACTCGCGCGGAACCACAGGCTTCCGCCCCTGACGCTCCTCAAAGTGACACCCCGAAAATTTCCGCCCCCGAATTTGCCGCCGCGGCCAGCGACGCTACGGGAAATAACGCTCCTCAGAATGACACCCCGGAAATTTCCGCTCCCGAATTTGCCGCGGCTGGCAGCGATGATTTCGCCGCCGCCCTCCAGCACTTCGAGACCGAAACCGAGGAAGCAGTTGGCGGCGACCACGTAATCAAAGGCACCGTGGTGAAACTGACCGCGACCCACGTCGTCGTCGATATCGGGGCGAAGTCCGAAGGCATGGTGCCGATTGCGGAAGCTCTGGATCGCGAGGGCAAACCGAAGTTCCAGCCCGGCGACGAGATCGACGTGATGCGGGAGAAGGGCGAAACCGAAGAGGGCTACGTCAACCTCTCGCACCTGAAGGCAAAGCGGTTGCGGTCGTGGGATGAGATTGAGCGCGCCTACAACGAAAAGAAGCCGATTAAGGGCATCGTCGTGGAACGCATCAAGGGTGGCCTGACCATAGACATTCACGGCGCGCACGCCTTCCTGCCGGGCTCGCAAGTGGACCTGCGTCCGATCCGGAATCTGGATGGGATGAAGGGCCAGACGATGGAAGTCGCCATCATCAAGCTCAACAAAAAGCGCGGCAACATCGTGGTCTCGCGCAAACAGCTTCTGGAAGAAGAGCAGAACCAAAAGCGCGGCAAAACGCTGGAGCATCTGCAAGAAGGCAGCATCCTCACCGGGATCGTCAAGAATCTGACCGAGTACGGGGCGTTTGTGGATATGGGCGGAATTGACGGACTGCTGCACATCACCGACATGTCGTGGGGACGTCTGACGCACCCGCGCGACCTGGTCAACGTTGGCGACCAGATTCAGGTGAAGGTGCTGAAGTACGACAAAGACAAGCAGCGCGTCTCGCTGGGCTTCAAACAGCTCACGCCTGATCCGTGGCTCGATGCGGAGCACCGCTACCCCGTGGGAGCGCACGTCCACGGCCGCGTGATCAGCGTCACCGATTACGGCGCCTTTGTAGAACTCGAGCAGGGCATTGAAGGCCTCGTCCACGTGAGCGAAATGACGTGGTCGAAACGGATGAAACACCCGTCGAAGCTGGTCAACGTAAACGACGAGGTGGATTGTGTAGTCCTGAGCGTGAACCCGACCGAGCGCCGGATTTCGCTCGGCATGCGGCAGCTCGCGTCCAACCCCTGGGATACGCTGCACGACAAATACCCGGTGGGAGCGACGGTCGAGGGCCGGGTCCGCAACCTGACCGAGTTTGGCGCTTTCATTGAAATCGAAGACGGAATCGACGGCCTGGTACACGTCAGCAACCTGAGCTGGACTACCCGCGTGAAGCATCCTTCCGAGGTGTTGAAGAAGGGCGACAAGGTCAAGGCCGTTATCCTGGCTATCGAACCGGACAAGCGGCGCCTTTCGCTCGGTGTGAAGCAGATGCAGCCGGACGTTTGGGATTCGTTCTTCGCGCAGCACCGCGTCGGCGACATCGTGCGTGGCAAGATCCTGCGCGTGGCGAACTTTGGCGCATTTGTCGAGATTGCCGAAGGCATCGAAGGTCTGTGTCACAACTCAGAAGCCGTCGATCCGAACGGACAGCCGATGCATCTGGAACCCGGCAGTGAGTTCGACTTCAAGATCATCAAGATGAATCAGGAAGAGAAAAAGGTCGGCCTGAGCATCCGGGCGGTCGGCGAAGAAGCGTCGCGCCACGAAGTCGAGTCCTACAAACACCCGGCATCCTCGTCCTCAACCAGCACCACCATCGGCGACTTGATCTCGTGGAAACGGGCCGGCGGGGACAGCAACTAACTTCCACGTAATTCGCTAAACTCTGTCATCCTGAGCGAAGCGAAGGACCTATGCATTCTGCCCGCGCCACCGCCAGCGGTGGCCTTCTTCTTGCCCTCGTAACCGATGGCGGTGTTGTGCTCTTGATTCTCTAAGTGGCTACGCGGTGCCTTGTCCCCGAGCCAGTGCGAGTTTCATTTCCACCTGCTGCCGCTCCTGCTCGTTCACGCGGAACATCTGCTGCGGCTGCAGTTTCATCAGCCGCGCCAGGAAGACTTCGGGGAGCTGTGCGATACGCGTGTTGTAGGTGTTGACGTCGTCGTTGAAAAACTCGCGGCGGTCGGCGATTCGCTCCTCCAGTGCGGAGATGCGATTCTGCAGCGCCAGAAAATTCTGGTCGGCCTTGAGCTGCGGATAGCGCTCCGCCACCACAAAAAAAGATCGCAGAGCGCCCGTTAGCAGCAGGTCTGCCTGAGCTTTTTGCGGAATGCTGGCCGCGTTCATCGAAGCCGCGCGAGCCTGCGTCACCGCCTCCAGCGCCTGCCGCTCGTGATCCATATAGCCCTTGACGCATGCCACCAGGTTGGGAACCTCGTCGTGGCGCTGCTTGAGCAGAACGTCGATATTAGCCCAGGCACGGCCGATTTCGTTCTGCAGGCGCACCAGTCCGTTGTAGACGATGACCGCATAGATTGCGGCACCCGTAACCAGCAGAATGACCGAGGCGGAACTAAGAACCGGCATGAGCGTTTTTGCCTGAAACAGCCTCGAATGTAGCGGAAGGGTCGATCACACACAAGTTACGCCCGGGTGGATGCGGCGGCCCGGTGCAACCGGTCAGTAACACGGTGGAGTGAACCGGGCGCCGGGCGTAAGGGAAGGAGCTTATTTGGAGTTGATTTTCAAACTGATGTAAACCTGCGCACGATCGTCGAATTGGCTGACCGTTTTTGTGCTGCTCTTGCGGTTGTTGTACTGCGCGTACACTTCGTAATCGATGGTGGGCTGAAGCGCCGGGAAACGGTAGGCACCGTCCGGGCCAACGATATAAGTTTTCACAGCGCGGGTATGAGTGTTGGTTAGATAAACGACCGCGTTCGGCAAAGGATTGTCGCTGCCATCCAGCACCTTGCCGGTGAGCAGGCGGGTCTTGTCTTGCTTTGAGGAGCCGCCAAACTGCGGCGCTGGAGCCGCCAGGACCAATGTCGAGAAAACCGACGCCAACAACACAACCAGCAGCGAAGCCCCGATGATCGAGTTCTTCATGAATTTCTCATTGCAGCCGATTCCCAACCACGGCGGCCATTACCAGTCTAAATGAAGACCGATGTCGGAACGCTCGTCGTTGTCGATATGCACGGTCACTTCGGAGCCGGGCTTCAACTGTCTGCCCGAGGGCAGCTTGTAGCCTTTCACGTCCGCCCAAACGATGTAGTCCGCTTTGCCGGTGGGCACTCGCTGCGCGAACTCGCCGGTGTGATTGGAATAGAGCTCCCAGCGGGCTTTTTTGTCCTTGTCGTTGGCCCGCCGGATCTTCACCTTGACCCCGTAGAGCGGGTGCCCGTCGGGATCCCAAACTGTTCCGAAGATTAGGGCATAAGGCTGCGGTTTCTCACGGCTGCTACCGCGTGCGCTCACAGGGGCAAGCAGAGACGCCAGGAACACGAGCGACGAAGCCATTGCGACCAAGCGCCGGAACACCCGGAAATGCGTAAATTCTTCAGGAATCTTCGTCTTCATCCTCTTCGTCGTCGGCTTCTTCTTCATCCTCGTCTTCTTCGATCTCGTCTTCGCCGACCACCTTGAGTTCGACCGGATTCACTGTAACCACCTCGAAGTCGGTACCGCACTCCGGGCAGGAGACGACCGCGCCTTCATCGACCTCATCTTCTTCGATGTCGAGATCCGTCTCGCATTCAGGACAGTACACCATGTTCTCCTCCACGTTCGGAGCACCCCTGTTATATTTAGTTTCTTCGCGAGGAAAAGGTCAAGTGGCTTACCAAGAAAATTCTAAAATTGCCGAGTTTGCCAGTTTCGGCTATCCCTTAACAGGTCTTGTGGCAGCCGTGCTGGTTGCCCTGGCGCTGGCGTTTTGCGCTCCTCTGTGCCTGGCACAGGAAATGGCGCAGGGACCGGCGCCGCGCTTGGCAGCCGATCCGCACACCGACCCGCACATCGCCGAAATGATCCGGCAAGTTTCAGCGGACCACATTCGGCAGACGATCGAGAAGCTGGTCAGCTTCCAGAACCGGTCCACGATTTCCGCGCAGGACGAGGAATCCATCAAAGCCGGCAAGGGAATCGGAGCGGCGCGGGAGTGGATCAAGGCGGAGTTTGAGCGCTACTCCAAGGAATGCGGCGGCTGCCTGGAGGTGAAAACCGACACCTTCACCGAGCAGCCTGGCGAACGCATCCCGAAACCGACCGAAATCACTAATGTTTATGCGGTCCTGCGCGGAACCGATCCACAGCAGCCCAATCGCATCGTGCTCGTAACCGGCCATTACGACTCGCGAAATAGCGATACCTTCAACGGGACGGACCCTGCGCCGGGAGCGAATGACGACGGCAGCGGCACGGCGGTGAGTCTGGAATGCGCCCGCGTTTTGAGCAAAGCTTTCCTGAGCAAGACTTCCCCGAGCAGAGCGAGGTTCCCGGCGACGATTATTTTTCTGACCGTCGCGGGAGAAGAGCAGGGTCTGAATGGCAGCAAGCACTTCGCCCAGATGGCCAAGCAGCAAGGGTGGAAAATCGAAGGCGTTTTAAACAATGACATCGTGGGAGGCGACAGCAGTCCGCAACAGGATGCGAGCGTGGTGCGCGTGTTTTCCGAAGGGCTGCCAGCGGCGGCGAGCGAGGCTGAAATCCGGCGAATTCGAACGCTCGGCGGAGAGAGCGACTCGACTTCGCGCGAACTGGCCCGCTACATCGCCGACGTCGGGCGCTCCTATGATGCCGGAGTGAAGCCGCTTCTGATCTTCCGGCTGGACCGCTTCCTGCGCGGTGGCGACCACTACTCTTTCAACCAGCAGGGTTTCGCCGCCGTGCGGTTCACCGAATTCCGCGAAGACTACAACCATCAGCATCAGAACGTTCGCAAGGATGACGCCAACGTCATCGAATACGGGGACTTGCCGAAGTTTGTGGACTTCGACTATGTGGCGCACGTCGCGCGGCTGAACGCGGCAACCCTGGCCTCGCTGGCATCGGCTCCAGCGCCGCCGGCAAGCGTAAAAATGCTGACTAAAAACCTCGAAAACGACACGACTTTGACGTGGGAACCTTCGCCGGGCGCGGCCGCCTATGAGGTGGTCTGGCGCGCGACGAACGCGGCCGATTGGGAGTACGTCCAAACGGTTAGTAGCGGTGCGCGTGCAACCCTGAAGGTTTCGAAGGATAATGTGATATTCGCTGTGCGCGCGGTCGATGCGGCGGGACATCGCAGTCTGCCGGTTGTGCCGGAGCCAGAAAGATAAAGACAGTGAGTCGCGGACAAACCATCTCGTTCAGCTTTCCCCCATTTACAGGATGGGTGAAGCGCATCATCCTGACTTGCACCGGGATCTACTTGTTTCAGGTGCTGGTGGGCAGGTTCGCCCCGGAAGTTGTCGTTCTGATGCGGGAGTGGCTGGCGCTGATCCCGGTCGCCGTGATGCACGGCAAAGTGTGGCAAGTGGTCACGTACTCGTTGCTGCACGCCGGCTTTGGTCACCTGTTCTTCAACATGCTCACGCTCTGGTTTATCGGCGCCTACCTGGAGCGCGACTGGGGGCCGAAGCGATTCATCGAGTGCTACATGTTCTGCGTCGTGGGCGCCGCTTTGGTGACCATTGCTGTCTCCTATACCCATTTCCTGGGGATGGATCCGAGAACCGGGACGGTGGGCGCGTCGGGCGGCATTTTCGGGCTGCTGATGGCCTTTGGGATTCTTTACGCCAATCAGGAAATGTATTTGTTTCCGCTGCCGTTTAGGATCAAGGCGAAATACCTGATTGGCATTTGGGTGGTGGTTGCGATCATTGCGGTTTTTGAGCCATCGGGCGGAGTCGCGGTTTTCGCTCATCTCGGCGGATTGCTTTTCGGCTTCTTGTGGGTAAAGTTCATGCCTTCTCGCGGCCTCAGTTACGCGACGTCCGAGCGTTATTTCGGCGTGCGGAATTCTTACTACCGCTGGAAGCGGCGGCGCGCTGCGAGAAAATTCGAAGTCTATATGAAAGATCACGACCGCAAAGTCACCTTCGATGAGCACGGAAACTACGTGCCCCCCGACGATAACGAGAAGACGAACGGCGGATCGAAATCGGGCTGGGTGAATTAGGACGATTCACCGCCGAGACGCAGAGAGCGCCGAGAAAACCTTTTCTTTGTGTGGGGACGGGGCTACGCCCCGTCCAAGCGGGGCAGAGCCCCGCTTCCACACGGTCTAGCCGAACATCTCGTCAAATTTGGCAAGTATGCTTGCCGGGAGTTCCTGCGCCCGCGCCTTCCCCTTGAACCCCAAGTCATGACCCGCGCCTTCCACTTTCATTAACTCGGTTTTGGCCGGGATTAGCTGCAAGGCTTTCGTGATTCCTTCAATGCTTCCGAAGGGATCGCGCGTTCCATGCACGAACAGGCTCGGAACGCGCAAACTGAACAGATGCTGGACCCGGAGTTGCTCCGGCTTGCGGGGCGGGTGCAAAGGATAGGAAAGTAAGAGCAGGCCCGAGACTAGTTCTGGCTCGGAGGCGCAGAGGATCGTCGACTGGCGTCCGCCGTAAGAGTGGCCGCCGAGAAAGATCCGGCCCGCGACATTTTTGCTCAAAGCTGCAACCGCGTTGCGCAGTCCCGCGCGATCGCGTTCCGCATTGCCCGGAAACGGCGGGCCGGTCGGCCGCTCCTGGCGGAAAGGCAGATCGCAGCGCAGAACGAGGTAGCCATGTCCCGCAAAAGTTTCACTGAGCGCCACCAAAAGAGGAGCAGTGCAATCAGAGCCCGCGCCGTGAGTCAGGATCAGCGCGTTGCCGTTGGGCGCAGGTGGAGTGTGCAGCCAACCTCTGACTGCGGGGTCGAGCGAGTCATCGGAGAACGAGATTGTGGATTCCATCCCAAACTTCAACCAGATCCGGTTTGCGTTCCTTCAAGTCGCGAATCCTCTGCCCAGAAAACGTCGCCAATCGTTTTTCCCAAGCGAGGCGATCCGGGAGCTGGTCCCTAACTTCACCGTCAGCGAGCTTCGTTGTCTATACGCGGAGGCGGAACTTTCGTGAGACCGCGAGGAAAGAGCATGGCATTGAATTCGGCGCCAATCAGCACCACCAGCGAGATGATGTACATCCAGACCAGCAGCGCAATACCCACACCGAGCGAACCGTAGATGACGCTGTAGTCAACATAGTGCTGCAAATACCATCCAAATAATGCGGTGGAGATCAGCCACATGGCGGTCGCAAGAACAGCGCCCGGCAAAACACTGTGCCAGGGTTGGGTGCGGGGCACCGCGTTGTGATAGATAAGCTGGATCACGGCGATGCTGGTCAGGATGGCGATGGCCCAGCGTATCGCGCCCCACGTCAGCAGAATCAGAGGTCCGAACTCGTGCCCGAGTTGAAACAAGATCCGCAGTTCAATGCGGCTGCCGAATGCAACCAGAATGGTAGCGAAAGTCAGCGGCAGACCCGCCATCAAAACCAGCGAAATCGCAATCGCGCGCTCCTGGAGAATCCCCCACGTCTTGGGAAGCTGGTAGGCACGGCGGAAACCATCCATCCAGGAAATGATGACGCCGGAGGCGCTCCAGACCGTCAGCAGCGAAGTAAAAACGAGCAGGCCAACCGGCCGGTCCGTGCTGCCTCTCAGGTAGGAAAGTGCGGCTGAGCTGCCCGCAGGCAAGATGGTGCCCAGGGCATAGGAGATCTCGCGGGCGTAGACTTGGCCCCGGTTCAGGGTGGCGAGAACCGCGCCGAGCACCAGCAAGGCCGGGAAAAAAGTGAAGATGGATGAATAGGCCGAGGCTTTGGCCGTTCCGAAAGCATCGTGCTCGAAGGCACGCCAGATCGACAGGCGAAACAGACGCCAGAAACGTCCCAGTGCCGGCGCCAACACCAGTCCGCCAGGAATTGGCTCCGGCTTGGGATTCGGATCCTGAGGCTGCCCGGTCAGGCGCTTTGGTTCCAGTGCTAAAGCCATTGGGTTCAAAACAACGACGTCCAATTAAGCGTCATTTTACAGCGAATCCAGAGTTCGGCGACGATACCGTACTTGCCGAGCTGAGTTCGGCTTGGACGGGACGAAGCTCCGTCACCACACGAGCAAAAATGAGGGGCGACTCTGCGTCGCCCCTGTCCTCGGTTCGTTCCGTCTTACTCCGCGGCGAGTTCTTCGGTCTCGCCTTCGTGCCGCATGAGTTCGAGCGCGCGTTCGGCATCTTCGTAGGCTTGCGAGACTTCCTCCTGCACCTTGCTGGCGGCCTC
>JBEKYF010000089.1:0-39313 GCA_049511255.1 Terriglobales bacterium
GCGGCTACGCGCTCCCCCTGAACTTTCTCGCCCGAAGCGTTCTTTCCTGAAAACGTAAAAACTGGCATGGTTTCTCCTTAATTGGTGTCGCTCCGGCGCAGACTGCCAATCCTTGCGGGCTAATCCCGCGAAGTTCGGGGTCAATGCGAAGCACGCTGATTTCTGGGGGATCAGCGGGAAGCTTTCGCACTGACACGAATTGTCACCCCAATGGGAGTTCCGAAAAAGTAACTTAGGTACCTGTACTTTGCGGGAGGTGCAGTTTGCATCCGCTATTGGTGGCATTTCTGCCAGAAAATCGCCGTGCGGCGGAGATCACAACGCGGCAGACCATGTTCTTCGGTGTGCGGACACTGGTTTCTGAGGGCTGCGAGCTGTCATGATGGTCGTGGTCGTCAGTCGTTTAGTAGGCGCTTAACGGCGCTCCCGTGCGCGAGCGTCAGGTCCAGCAGAAGTAGCGCGGCACCCAGTCGAGTCCTGGAGCGATGACGGCGGCCGCAAAGCCCGCGGCGGGCGTGAACCTTCTTACGGTCCAGTTCTGGCCATCCTGAGCAAAAGCTGCCGCAGGCCGGCCGGTCAACGCAGGAACCTGGACCTGGCTGAGTGGTACGGAAAGCCCCCTGCCCACAGCTTTGAGGTAAGCTTCTTTGCCGACCCAAGTGGCGAAGAAGGCCTCCGCCCGCGCTTCTCGCGGCAGAGCCCGCAACGCCGCCACGTCCGCCGGAGCGAAGTTCTGCTCCGCAACTTTTTCCTCGGCAATGCCCTCGATCACGCGTTCAACGTCAATCCCCACGGTCCGATTCAGAGCCACGGCATAGACCGCAATACGATCGGAGTGAGAGACATTGAACTCGATCGCAGCCGAGTTGTTCGCGATGCACGGCTTTCCTGCCGCCGAATAGGCGAATTCGATCTGCGCCGGTCCAGAGTCGAGATAGCGGGAAAGGATTTGGCGCAGAATGGCGCGCGCCGCGATGTAGCGATTCCGGTCGCGATCAAAGCGGAACCGCTGCGCCCGCGCGATCTCTTCCGCCGATAAGATGGAATACACCTTTGCGAAGGCAGCGTGCGAAACGGACAAAATGGCATGCCAGACATGAACCTCGTTGGATGTCAATTCCAACCTAGCCCCGCGCTTTCGCACACGTAGTCCCGTGGGGTTGGTCATGTTACCGCCACGCTCTGTCCGGATTGGTATTCCGGGCTGGATGGGGAGGACAGGTAGGAGCTTAAGCGCGCGGCCAGATTGCTGACCGCGGGCTCCTCGAACATGCCCCTGTGGCCGCCAGGAACTGCTTCGATTTCGATTTGTGGCACGACTGATCGCCAGCCAAAATCCATCGGGAGATCGTGCGTCGGAACAGCACTACGGAACAACACGACGCGTCCAGAATAAGGCCGAGGTGTGTACTCCGTCCCGAGCAAATACAAAAGCTGGTTGATGTCACTCAGTTTGCCGTCACCGACGGTCAAGCGGACACGGTACGACAGCCGATACCGTATGCCGCGGAGCTTTGCCGCCAGCTCCGTCATTCTCTCCCGGAGGTAATTGTGGGCCTTGCTCGGGTGCAGTTTCCAGAGTACCGCCAGGTGTGCCAACACCCTCTGCGGCCAATCGATCTTGACCGTAGCAGACGCCCCGCGAAATGCGCCCGGGTTGGGAGCATCAAACAATGCGAGGAGTTCCACCTGTTGACCCGATTCTTGCAACTGCCGAGCCACCTCGTAAGCAAACAGTCCGTCCAGACACCACCCACCCAAAAAGTAAGGCCCCGCAGGCTGGACCTCACGGATTATGCCAACCAGGCGAGCTGCCAGTTCTTCCATTTCGTACGGAACGGAGAAACTCGCCAAGTCCTGCTGGTCAATGCCGATGCCGAAGAACGGCTGATCGGGTCCGAGGCGGTACGCGAGCGGACGGAACATGGGCCCCGCGCCGATACACAGGAACGGCTTTCGCGAACCGGCGGGCTGGATGGCAATGACACGTGATGAGGGCGCCGCCGCTCTAGCCTCGCGTAGCCGCACCGATAGCTGCTCGATGGTCGGACAGTCGAATAATTCCGCCAGCGCGATCTTGTTTCCGAATACACGTTCGATGCGCGACAACACGCGGGTTGCAAGCAACGAGTGCCCGCCGAGGTCGAAAAAGTTGTCGTCAACGCTGATCTCGGCGACACCCAGGACCTGGCGCCAGATGTTCGCCAGCCGCGATTCGATCTCATCGCGCGGTTTCAGGATTCGGCTGTGTGGTTCATGTAAGTCCGGCACAGGCAGCCCACGGCGGTCGAGTTTGCCGTTGGGAAATAAAGGCAGAGCTGGAAGTGAAATCAAGCGCGACGGAAGCACGCACTCAGGAAGCTTCCCGGGCAAGAATTCTCGCAGGGCGTCAGGCCGGCCAGCTTCAGTTGCAGGAGAAGCATCGGCACGCTTGAGCCTGGCAAGATCCAGAACTTCCCACGAGGGATCGTCCGCAAGGTCCTGAAAGATGGAACCAAGCGTTGCGAGCCATTCTCGTACGGTGAGGTCCTCAAAAAACTTGATGTCGTAGTGACAGTGAAGCTCCAGGTTCTCTTCCATCTCGACCGCGTTCAAATACAACTCAAACGATTCGTAGCCTTTGGGGTTGGCATCGTAGTCGACGGTAAACCCGGATTGCGGCAATTCGTTGGGCTTGAACTTCTTGACGTTGGTGAGGCCAGTTGAGATCGGGGAGGTGCCGGGCCCAGGCACGACTGGATGCAGGTCCTCCAGCAAACTGACCATCGTGAAGACGGCATGGTCTTGGGCAGCAAGAAGCTCGCCCTGCACTCTCTCGAGAAAAGCGTCGACTGCTTCGCCTTCGCGTAACTCCACCGCGAAGGGGAGAAGATTTACACAGTGTCCGACGAGACCCGGCTGGCCGATGACGGGTTGTTCCGCAGTTGGCAGAGCGATAACAAAACGACGCTGCTGCGAAATGCGGGCGAGAAGGATGGCCAAGGAGCTGAGCAGGACAGCGAAGAAGCTGCAGCCCTGTTTTGCTCCTAGCGCCCTGAGGTTTTCGACCACCGGGGCCGGAATGAGGTGATCGAGACGGCGCGCGCTGAATTCACGCCGCGCGCTCCGAGGATGATCGGTCGGAAGCACGAGCACGGGAAAACCATCTTTGAATTTCGAATGCCAATAGTTGCCCGCTTCCTTGAATTCGTCAGAGCGGTGGCGCTCGGTTACGCTCTGTACGTAATCGGCGTAACTCTTCGCTGGCTCCAGGGACGCGGGTGCGCCCGAGATTTCTTCTGAATAGAAAGCGCAAAGATCGTGGATCAGGACATCCAATGACCAACCATCGCAGATGATGTGGTGCGCCGTGAGGATAACCGCCGCGCGATCGGGGCCGAGCAAAACCATTTGGCAGCGGAACAACGGACCCGCGGGCAAGGGGAACGGTAAGGAGGTCTCATCGGCAATCAGTCTGCGGAGACGATCCTCTTGGAGCGACGGGCGCCCTCGCCCGTCCAGCGGAGTCTCATCGGCAAGCATCGAAGAAAGATCGGTTACCGGCATCGCGATTCTCTGCACTGCGGCGATCTTCATCACTAGACCGTTTTCATCGAAGCTGGTGCGAAGAGCATCATGCCGCCCAATCAAGCGTTCCATGGCCCGTGCCATTTTCTCGATCGAGATGTTACCGGTAAAACGCAACGTCATGGATTCGTTGTAAGAGGCTGACAAATGTTCGGAAAGACGCGAGGAGGCATAGATGCCGCGCTGCGGAACGGTAGATTCAACCTCAAGGAGGCCGGAAGCCGCCGGAGCGGGGGCCGGGATGGCAGGGATCTCCGCAGGAATGTCAGCACGCAGGGTGGCGTCAAGATGCGCCGCAAGCATGTCAACGTTGGGCAACTGATTCATGAGCTGACTGAAGCTGACCTTGACGGAAAACTCCTTGCGGATGGCAAAAGCGACCTGGGTCAAGGATAAGGAGTCGAATCCCTGCTCCATGAACGTGGCGGAGGTGCTGATTTGTGAGCGTTCGCGTCCGGAGACTGGTACGAGGAGGTCAACTAGACGCGAAGCGATGCGGTCTTTGCGTGAAGCGAACGAACTTCCCGATGGAACGTTCTCTCGCGGCGCGGAGGAAGACAATGGCTCAACTAATGGCTCAACTGGGGGACGAGTGGCCGAAGCGGAAATCGCAGCCTGGAGGCTTTGTGCAGCGGGTGCCACGGGGGCAGGGTCCACCCAGAACCGCTGCCGCTCAAAGGGATAAGTTGGCAAAGGTATGCGCCGGCGGTCTTCGTTGGCGTAGAAGGCATCCCAATCAATGGACACGCCGTTCTGCCAGAGAGACCCTAAGGCGAAAAGCAGCGTCGCCCACTCGGTGTTGTTCTCATGCGCATCGGGAAGCGTAGGAATGGCTGTGCAGGGATGGTCGGGCGTGAACTGCTGGCGAGCCAACGAACACAGCGTGGAACGCGGTCCACATTCAAGGAAGAGGTCGTATCCCTGGTTCTTGAGATGCTGGATTGCTTTCGAAAACTCCACGGTTGCCCGGGCATGATGGGCCCAATAAGCGGGATCGGTGGCTTCTGTAGCGGTGATGGGACGTCCCGTGACCGTCGAGACAAAGGGCCTCACCGGAGGGCGCAACTGGATCTTGGCGACGGCCGCGCGCAACGGCTCAACCATGGGATCCATCATCGCGGAGTGGAAGGCATGCGACGTATGCAGGTGGCGGCAGACCATCTTTTCCGTTCCGAGGTTTTCCGCTTCGAGCCGCTTCTGGAATTCGGCGACATCTGCTTCCGGCCCCGACACGACACATAGAGCCGGAGCATTATTGGAAGCGATCTGAAGCGCAGCGGGAAGAATTTTCGCGACCGAATCCGCGCTGCCGCTCACCGCCATCATGGAACCACGAGGCAGATCCTGCATCAAGCGGCCGCGCAGAGCGATGATGCCCAGAGCGTCTTCAAGCTTCCACACGCCAGCGAGCGTGGCGGCGACAAATTCTCCGATGCTGTGTCCTGCCATCATGGCAGGCTCGATGCCCAGGCTCTGCCAGAAACGCGCCAGGGCGTATTCGATCACGAAAATGGATGGCTGCGTGAAAAACGTGTCCTGCAGGGAGACGGCCGTCTTTTCATCTCCAGTCTTATCTCCGCTGGGGGGATAAAGAAGTTCACGCAAATCCCGACCGAGATGAGGCTTGAGGTACTCGCAACAATCGTCCACGACCGCGCGGAAAAGAGGCTCGTCGCGATAGAGGTTCTGGCCCATGTTGACGTATTGGGTGCCCTGACCACCGAAAAGGAAGACGACGGCCGGATCCCGGCGGTCACATCGTTTACTGCTACCGCGCAAGGGATTGGGTTGCAGGAGAAGTCTGGCCGCTTCGCCGGAATCGGCGGCGACCACGAATCGCCGGTGGGCCATCTGCTTGCGTCCGGTTTGAAAGGTGTAGGCCGTATCCGCAAAAGCTCCCGGCGCGGCACTCGCGAGATGCTCCGCCAGATGCTCTGCCAATGCCCGGCTGTAGGCATCCAAGGCGGTCGGAGTCTTGGCGGAGAGCGGCAAGAGCTGCAACGGACGCGAAGCACTAACGCCCTTCGGCGCGGGCGCTTCTTCCAGGATGACGTGGACGTTTGTCCCGCCAAAGCCAAAAGAGCTGACCGCGGTGCGGCGCACTTCCTCTCCCCGAGGGAAGGGGATGAGCTTGTCGGCCATGACGAAAGGGCTGCTGGCGAACTCGATCTTGGGATTGGGCTTTTTGAAATGGAGGGTCGGAGGGATTTCTTCGTGATGGAGAACGAGAGCCGCTTTGATCAGTCCCGCAACTCCCGCGGCATTGGTCGGATGCCCAATGTTTCCTTTGATGGAGCCGATATAGCAGAACTGTTTCTTGCCGGTCTTGCTCTCAAAAACTTTCCGCAGCGCTTCAAATTCAATGGGGTCGCCGACCGGGGTGCCCGTGCCGTGCGCCTCGATGTAGCGAATGGTCTCGACGGGAACGTTGGCATTGGACTGGGCCAGGGCAATGGCATCCGCCTGGCCGTCCACGCTCGGCGCCAGAAAGGAAGCCGGGCGCGCACCGTTGTTGTTCTTACCGGTACCGCGAATGACGGCATAAATGGTATCGCCATCGCTCAGAGCATCGGCGAGCCGCTTGAGGATGACCACGCCGGCACCGTCACAAAACATGGTTCCCGTGGCGTCGGCATCAAAAGGACGGCAGTGGCCATCCTTTGCAAACGTGCCTCCCTCTTGATAGAGGAAACCGCTCTTTTGCGGGACGGTGATGTCAATGCCGCCGGAGAGAGCGATGTCACACTCGTAATCGAGAAGCGAGCGGTAGGCCTGGTCCACCGCCAGGAGAGTGGTCGAACAAGCGGTATTGAGGCTGATCGCGGGTCCGCGGAGATCCAGGAGATAGGCGGTCCGAAGAGCGATGTAGTCCTTCTGGTTGCCATACTCGACGGCAAGCTTGCCGGCCATGGCCAACAGATCGGGTTGGGTCAGGAGGTTGGTTGTGTAGTAGTGATTGTCGCCGATCCCCGCAAACACGCCGATGCGCCCTTTGTAGCGTTCCGGGTCGTACCCTGCGTTCTCGAGCGCCTGTTGGGCGAGTTCGAGAAAGACGCGCTGTTGCGGATCCATGACCCGGGCTTCAAGCGGATTGATACCAAAGAAGGCCGCATCAAAAAGATCCGCCCCTTCGATCAAACCTCGAGCGCGGATATAATCCGGATCGTGGCGAAGATGTTCGTCAATGCCGGGGCCCAGCTCCTCGGGTGTAAAAAAGGAAATTGATTCGACGGAATTGCAAAGGTTGCGCCAGAGTTGATCGAGATTGGCTGCGCCGGGAAAGCGTCCGGTCATGCCGATCACCGCGACGGCATCGCGCGCACTGCCGTTCCAGTCTTGCGAATTATGCTGCGGACTGTGCTGCGAGTTGGGCTGCGGTTCGCGCCGATGACGGGCCCGGTTTTCGGCTTCGGCAAGAAAATCGGACTTGGTCTCGCTCGCTTCCAGAAATCGCGAGAGCTTTGCGATCATGGGGTATTGAAAAACTTTGACCGGGGAAATCTCTCGCCCGAAGCGACTGTGATAGTGACTCACCATGCGGACCGCCGCCAGCGAATTGCCGCCTAGATCGAAGAAGCTGTCGTCGATGCCAACTTCCTCCAGTTGCAGCAGCTCGCACCAGAGATTTGCCAATTGCTTTTCCGCCGCTGTCCGCGGGGCGATAAAGCCCTGGGCGAGAAGTGGCCGCTTGCCCTCGGGCCGCGGCAGAGCCTTGCGATCAAGTTTGGCATTCGGGGTCAGGGGAAATTTCTCCAGACGCATGAAGACTGAGGGGACCATGTAGTCCGGCAGCGTGGCTTTGAGGGCCTGAAATAAAGAGGTAGAACTCAAGTCGGCACGGCCCGTGTAGTAGGCGACCAGGCGTTTATCACCGGGACGATCCTCTCGAAGGATGACGACGGCCTGTCCGATTCCCTCGACTTTCGAAAGCACGCTCTCGATCTCGCCCAGTTCGATGCGAAAACCGTGGAGCTTCACCTGCTGGTCGAGACGCCCCAGAAATTCAAGAGTGCCATCGGGGCGGTAGCGGACCTCGTCTCCTGTACGGTAGAGGCGTGCATCGGGATCCTCACCTGTGGGATCGATAACGAACTTCTCGGCAGTCAGCTCAGGACGCTTGAGATACCCGCGAGCCAAGCCCATGCCGCCAATCCAGAGCTCGCCGGGCATGCCCAGAGAAACCGGCTTGTGGTTCTCATCGAGAAGATGGAATCGCGTATTGGCAATGGGCGGACCGAGGGAGATGTGGTCAGCAGAGGTGAGGCGTTCGGTGGAGGACCAGATGGTGGTTTCGGTCGGCCCATACATGTTCCAAAGTTCGCGGCAATGAGGGAGCAATTGACCAGCGAGGTCTGCGGTCAGGGCCTCACCTCCGCAAAAGATTCGCAGGTCGCTCTTCCCTTCCCAGCCGCTTTCGAGCAGCATGCGCCAGGTCGTTGGCGTTGCCTGCATCACCGTGACCGCGTGCTGCCGAAGCAAGTGTTGCAGCTCGCGGGCGTCCGCAGCCTGTTCCGCAGTGGCCATGACGATCTGGGCGCCGCACACAAGAGGGAGAAAAATTTCCAGGATCGAGATGTCAAAAGAAGTTGTAGTAACCGCCAAGAGTGTATCGGACGCAGCCATCCCAGGCATTTCCGCCATGGACAAGAGGAAATTGACCAGTGCCCGCCGCGGGATCATGACTCCCTTGGGCTTTCCGGTGGAGCCCGAAGTGTAAATGAGGTAGGCGAGATGTTCAGGATCGCCGCTTAAGGGGAGGTTCGTCACTGGGGCCTTGGAAAGTGACTCGCTTTCTCGGTCGAGCAGAACAACTCGGGCGGTTGTTTCCGGCAGACTTTCCCGCTTAGAAGAATATGTTAGAAGCAGTGAGACTTCGGAGTCCGCGAGCATGAACGCCAGACGGTCTTTCGGAAATTTCGGATCCAGCGGCAGGTAGGTCCCGCCGGATTTGAGGATGGCGAGGAGGCTCACAACCGAATCAAACGAACGATCGAGACACACACCAATTAGGCTCTCGGGACCGACTCCTTGCTCCCGAAGGAAATGCGCCAGGCGGTTTGAGCGGGAATTCAGCTCCCGGTAGGAAATCTGCTCCGGGCCCAGGGTCAGGGCAGGAGCATCAGGCGTCCGCTCGACCTGATCTTCAACGAACTCGTGCGGGCCCCGCCTCAGGGGTTGGTCCCGCCGGGCAGAGTGAGGGCGGATCACTCGTGTTCCCATCTTGAGACCTACTCTACGGCGCATTCATCATGCCGAGGAAGGTCACGTCGGTAACTCTAAACCCTGATCGGTGAGTCTAGCCTTCTGGCCGATCCGGCACTTGGAATCAGCCAGTTGCAGAAGCCAGTCGGGAGACGTTTTCTTTATTTCCTCGTGGACCCAAAGCCCGGGAGAGCAGAACGTCGGCCCCGGCGCTCCGGGTACTCCGGCGAAGTGAGAGGATTGCGGTCTCGAGTGCAAAGCGACAATAGCCTCGTCCCTGGAGGCCGTGGAGGAGTGCGCGCCATGTTTTTGCTCTACATGCTCGGTTTTCCAGCAGCCAACAGCTATTGAACAAACTACTCCATCTCAAACGCCAGCCACTGCAATCCCCCTCCCCGCTCCACCTGCAGCACGACCGGATCGCGCGGCTTGATTTGCTGCAGAGCTGCGCGAAGCGAGCTCAAAGAGTCGATCGCTGTCTGATTCACGCTGTGGATAACGTCTCCCGTTTGCAGACCAGTCGCTGAACTCATGAAATCCGCCACGCGTCCCACTACGACGACGCCGGAAGGGTCGCGCAAATCACCCAACAAGGAACGCAATTTATCGTTCAAGTTGAGGGCCAATATCCCCAGCCGGGAAACCAGGTTCTCGCGCGCATTGGCTAGATCCGGCAGAGCGTCCATGTTGTCTTTCATTTCCAGCGCCGCAATAAAGAGTGTTTTGCGCTCGGTTCCCCGGAGAATTTCGAGCTTCAGCGATTCATCCAGAGGATGCAGGTAGAGAGCAGCGGTGAAGGCGGGCAGCGTACCGATGAGGCGGCCATCGGCGCGTACCACAATATCCCCGATCTTCAGGCCACCAGCTTCGGCAGGACCTCCAGGTATCACATCATCGATCACGACTCCCCAGTTTTGCGCGAGCCCCAATCCTTTAGCCAGATTGTCAGTGATGGTTTGAGCTCCCGCCTTGACCTCGATGCGATGCACGTGCCCATACTTGCGCAGGCTCTCGTACACGAAATTCACGATTCGCGCCGGAATGGCAAACCCCAGCCCCTCGCTCCCACCCGCTGCGGAGAGAATGAAAGTGTTAATCCCTACTACGTAACCCTCGGAATCAACCAGCGGGCCGCCGCTATTGCCCGGGTTGATGGGAGCGTCAGTTTGAATGTAGACCATCGGACGGCTCGGATCTGCCTGCCTTGCAACCGAACTTACTACGCCCATGGTCACCGAGTTCTCCAGTCCTTCGGGACTGCCCATGGCAAACACTAATTGTCCTTGATGCACCGGCCTGCGGCTGCCCAGCGAAAGTGTCGGCAAGCCAGTCTGATCAATCTTGAGTAGGGCAAGATCAGTCTCCTTGTGGAGGCCGACGAGCCGTGCCTCAACAATCCGCTGCTTGCCCACGGGCGCCATCCGTTCGGGAATGTCCACCGATGGCATGGGAAGAGCCACGTGGATGCGCTGCGCCCCCTCGACCACGTGGGCATTAGTGATGATGTAGCCATCCGGGTCCACGATCACTCCGGAACCGATCGCATGCTCGCGGGTTATGAGCGCCGTTTGGCCGTGGCTGCTCTCTTCCAGAGCCCCATAGGCGGTGACCACAATTTGAACCACCGCAGGAGAAATCCGCGCGGTAAGCTGCTCGACGGCGGAGTTAAGTTGCTGCAGCACCGCGGGCGCTTCTGCCGGCCGGGTTCCGATTGCCTTCGCCTTATCAATATCAGCCTTCACCGCTTTACTACCAGCGACGTCCGGGGTTGGCGGCGTCATTTGCTGGCCAAAGCTCGGCGCCGCCAACCCCAGGCAGCAAAGCGACGCAGCAAAAGCAAATAGCAAAATGCGAAATCGACCTTTCAAACCGCAAGTTGGGGAGAACATAACGACACACTCCTTGAACCCACCTCTATCAGGATACGACCCAGATCATGATTATGCCGGAACAGATATCGCCATAGCGACATTGGCGAATACAGTTTACAAAAGGAAGGTTCTACCACTTTCCTAGAGTCGCGGATTCGCGCGCGAAAAAGCTCATTTATCTTTAGCGGATGCACGGCTTGGCATCTGATGGTCAGGGATCCGGAGGTAGACTTTGAGAGGCTTGCAGGTTTCCCGCGCGCCGACGCGCAGGAGGCGACCTTTTGGCTCGAACGTCACTTGCCCGACGTGCGGGGTCCGCCGCCACGTTCAATAAGAGGCGCGTAAACGGTGCTAAGTGTGTCTGTCGCCACAGTACCGTTCACAGGACCGCCGCGGGATTTGTGTTTCGCGACCGGTACCGGATTCCACTACCGGATTCACCGGCGCCGATCGCTGGTGTGTCGCGGTGGCTCACCGGCCCTCTGGTGCCACTGGCGTTGACTGGAACGCGACTTCCCTCCAGTCGCCTCCCTGCTTCACATACACGAAAGTTGCGCGATAATCGCCATCGATCGGCTTGCCATTGGCGATCAGCGTTCGTCAATGGACTTGTACTTGATGCCGCCCGACTTGAAGTCCTGAATTGACTCCGCCTTCGTCTGCAGCCTCCCATCGCCGCCAATTCCGAAGTAGCCAGCCGCCAAGTGCTCCTCAAAAAAGCCGGCGTCACCCTTTAATGCCGCCTGCCGGCCTTGATCGTGTAGAGTCCTGATCTGTTGTTCGACATCTCTCTGGGCGCTCAGTTCCACGAGCGTGACGCCGTGGCCTGAAGTCTGCCCAACTGCCTTGGTGTCAGCTGGGGGGTTCTCGCCTTGGCCCCAAGCCGGTAGCGACCCCATGCCTAGAACCAAAGTCGCGATGAAGATGGAAATCGTCAAAGCTACTAACCTTTTCATGGTTGTCATCCTCCTGTAAAAACTTATATCGTGTAACGATATACTTGTCAATCCAGCCTGACCACATGCATCTGGCATTCCCCCGAGCGGCCTTTGATCCAACGTCACAGCGCCAATGGTCGTGAGACGATATACTTTGCCGCATGGAAAGGGCGTTTACCTTGGCTGACTACGCATCACTGGCGGAATTGCGTTATCAGATCCGCCGTTTTCTCCACTTCAGTGAGCAAGCTTCCCGCATGGCTGGTCTTGAACCTCGCCAGCATCAGCTCATGCTTGCCTTGAAAGGGCTGCCCGCAAATGTGCGCCCACGGATCGGAGAGCTCGCCGAGCGACTGCAGGTTCGACATCACAGTGCGGTTGAGCTGGTAAACCGGCTCTGTGCCGGCGGCTATGTCCGGCGACACCGCGGCGGTGAAGACGGCCGCGAAGTATTGCTTTCCTTGACTCCGAAGGGTGAAAGGGTGCTGAGGGAGCTTTCTTTACACCATCGGGCAGAACTCCGCATGCGCGGACCCGCTCTCATCGAGGCGCTGAGGCGTGTGATTCATGTGAGCAAAAAGGTCAACAGAGTCCCAGCCAGGGCAGCTTCGCGAGTCAGGAGAAAAACCCAAGGCTGAGCGCAAAACTCGGCTTAGCAATTTTGGGACAACTAAGCCAGGCTGGTTGACTCCAGCTCCTGCTCACAAGTTCTCGAGCACCAGCTTAAGGTAGTTCCAGAAACTCTCCACAGACGATATCTGCACTCGCTCGTTCGGGCTGTGCGGATCCACGATCGTCGGACCGAAAGACACCATCTGCATGCCCGGATATTTCTCGCCAATGACGCCACACTCCAGGCCCGCGTGCATGGCGATCAGCTTTGCCGGTTCGCCGAAGAGTTTCTTGTGCACCTCTTGGAGCTTGCGCACGATGTCGCTGTTTGGCTCCGGTTTCCAGCCGGGATATTTGCCTCCATGCTCCACTTCGAATCCCGCCAGCCCGCATACCGTCGCAACCATGCGGGCGGCAGCCAGCATGCTGCTCTCGATCGCACTTCGCTGGCTGGTAACAATCTCCACCATATCCCCCCTGGTACTGACAGTCGCCAGATTCGTAGACGTCTGGACCAAGCCGGCAACGTCGGGGCTCATGGCCAGAACGCCATGATGCAAGCTCGCGAGCAGCGCCACTGTTTGTTTCGCGTCCGTCGCATCCAGCACCTTTGCCGGACGTTCGGCTTTCTCAACCGTGATCTGCAGTCCGGGATCGAACCCTCCCAAGTCGGCCTTGTATCCAGCTTCGGCTGTGGCGACAAGCGATTTCAGTTCACTCTCGCGAGAGGGGTCCAGCAGCACCAGGGCCGCAGCTTCGCGCGGGATCGCATTCTGCGCGCTTCCACCGTTGATCTCGGCGATTTCGATCGGAAGGCGATCAAGCAGGACCTGAAGGACGCCACCCATGATCCGCAGGGCATTGCCGCGGCCTTGATGGATATCGACACCGGAGTGGCCACCTTTCAGGCCAGACACCTTGATCCGCCAGGCCGATCCAGCGCCCGCAGGACGAAGCCTGACTTTACGTCGAGCAGTCGTCTTGATGCCACCTGAACAACCGATACAGAGCGTCCCCTTCTCTTCGTTATCAAGGTTGAGGAAATATTTTGACTTCAGCAAGCCACCCGGAAACGCCGCAGCGCCAGTGAGTCCGCTCTCCTCGTCAATGGTGAAAACGAACTCCAGCGGGCCGTGCGCAATGTCATTGCTCTCCATCGCAGCCAGTGCGGCGGCCACGCCAACTCCGTTATCGGAGCCCAGCGTCGTACCATCTGCCTTCAGCCAGTCGCCGTCTCTTACCACTTTGATAGGATCGGCGTCGAAGTTATGAACTGTCCCCTCGTTCTTTTCACACACCATGTCGAGGTGGCCCTGTAAGAGGACCATCGGTGCTCCCTCGCGTCCCCGCCGTGCAGGTTTCCGGATCACGAGATTGCCGACATCATCCTGTACGGTTTCCAGGCCCAGCTTGGTGGCCAGCGCCCGGACGTAGTCCCGTGCGGCAGCCTCTTTTGTGGAAGCGCGGGGAATGGCCGCCAATCTGTCAAAGTGCTTCCATATCGGTTCAGGTTCCAGGTTCGTTATTGCAGGTATCATGACACGCTCCATAGGATCAAAAGCTACCGGCCATGGTACAGCGCGGACGCACTGCTGGATACCCGCTTAAGCAATGCATTGCGATCCGCAGGATCTGGATTTGCCCTGCGGTGAGATTCGGGTCTGTCTTACCCCGCATACATCCCAATCACCCGCTCAATCGCGCGCCGGCACACTGCGCAAAACGCTCTATGCCGCGTGAACATGATGCAGTCTACCTCCGGACGGTAGTACCCTTTCGCCTCGTAGTTCGCGCCTTCGAACGCTCCGACTTTCCCGGCGTACTTCTCGGAGCCGAGCATCGCATCTTCCTTCTCGCGCTGTTTGCGGAACAGTTCATCGATCTCCGCCTCAGGCTTTCCCGCCGCTCGCAGCTCTTTCCGCTGCCGCTGGATGTCCCGCTCAAAGCGATCGAACTCCTCTTTATCCCACGGCGTCGGCACCGGCGTCCCCGCCGCGACCAGATCCTTCCACTTCAAATTTGCCGGATCGAGCAATGCGGTCACATTCGGCTCCCATGGCTCCGTCTTGTTCTCCGCCGGCAAATACGCAACGTCCGACGTGTAGTATTCATCGGCCAGCCCGGCGAACTGGTGCCCAAACTCGTGCACTCCCACATATCCCGCCCACAGATTGTCGATCGCCACCGTCGCATACTGATTGAAAATTCCGCCGCCGCCATAAGTCTGCCCATTCACCAGAATTTCAATAAACTCATACGGCGCGAACGACGCCACGTCCCGCAGCGCCCGGTTCTCCGTGGTCAGCACATAGCGCTCGGTGCCGAACGTGTCATACGAAGCGCCCACCGGCGACCGCCGATAAATTCCGCTCGAAGGCCGCGACACGCCCGACTCCTCCGCCGCCGGACACAGCCCCCACACGTTGAAGTCCTTCTGATGCTCGCGAAACGGCGATGTCGAAAACAGCGCCTCCATGAATCGCCGCGCGTCTCGCTCAAACTTCCCGCGCTCCGCCGCCGTGTAACCGTCGCCCAGCACCAGCAAGTCCACCTTCGTCGCCGGATCGCCCATCTTCTGCAATTCCAGCAACGCCCCCGGCGAAGGTGGGCGCGACCGGTCCACGAACTTGTCCTTAGGATCGACCACCGTCTTCCACACTTCTTTCCAACTTTCGCCGACGCCGCTCCCCGCGCGCTCTTTCAGCGACACGTCCACCGGCGCCTCCGGACTCGGAAAGCGAAGCGACTCCGAAAACGTCCGGTTCCCATGCAGCGCCTCTTCCGTCGTCTTCCACTCTCCAAACACGGAATTGAATCCGCGCGAGTACACCAGCTTCCCGCTACCCCGCTCGCGCACTTCGAACAGATAGTCTCCCAACTGACTTTCATCGATGGCTTTGTTCAGATTTCCCGGCCACTCCAGCGGCTCAAGCACCACCCGATCCAGGCTGAACCATTCCTCGTGTGAGTTCCCGCTGTGGTAATAATCCACGCGCAGGGTGCGCGGCGCGGGAGAACCAGCGGCAAAACTAACACTGAACAGGCAAAATAGAAGAGAAGAAACAACGACGCCAAGCATTCGTTTCATGATCGGCATTGTAGCTTACAATTCCGGCTTGATTGTAACCGCCTTGTCGTTTTGATAGGCGATCACCAGCGGCTTTCCGCCATTTGCGTAATGCAGAGTCCTCGAACCGTAATCGCCCGAGCCCTGCGGAATGCCCGCTCCAATCGCGAAGCTGGCCTGTAACTCGCTCATCCCGGCCTGCACTTCATGAGCATCAATCTTCTTCCAGACATCCGCACTCCAATGCTTATAAAGCCCGTGTGGATCTTCGATGAAGAAAATGTCGTCGGAATAAATTTTGAAGTCGCCGCCCTTTTCCGCTCCAATCGGAACCGCATAATTCTTGCCATCGCCCTCCAGCGCAAAGCACGCCAGCACCTGCTTGATCCCCGGAGCCAACGGAGAAACATCGGTCACCACGTCCTGAATCGCAAGCTTCTGCAAAGGCAACAACGTTCCCGCCTCATGCCCGAAATCCGTCTTGTGCCGCTGAAGATCGTATGGATAGTACGTGAGTTGATACCCGACCTTCACCCACACTGGCTGCTCGGTCAACTGACGCGCCGACTTCAGATCATAAGGATGCAACTTCTTCGGCGTAACGTAGTAGTCCGCCTTCAGGAGAGTTTCCTGCTTCGGCTTCAAGTCGCCCTTCATCGCCTCGTGCCGCTCGTAGACAACGTAGGCCGCGCGTCCGCCCGCCAGCACAATGGCAGCGACCAGGAAGACTTGCAGTTTTTTCCGAAATTCGGGATCAATACCCATGATTTAAGAGCTCGTGCGGGGACGGGAGTGTGGGGACGGGCGCCTCGCCCGTCCAGCCGAGCGGAGCTCGGCACTTGCCCATGGTTCCAGCGAACCTGGATTCGCTATAGAATATGAGCAAGCTTCCCAATGGTTCCGTGTTCCGCAAAGGAAACTCATGCCCATCGCCCAGGATGACGTTCTCAACGCACTCAAGCAGTGCTACGATCCCGAAATCCCCGTCAACATTGTCGATCTCGGCCTGATCTATGGCATCCGCTTCGACGATGTGCCCGAAGGTCAACAGGATGTCACCGTCGATATGACCCTCACCGCCCAAGGCTGCCCCGAGCACGTCAACATCAGCGCGCAGGTCAAGTCCCGCGTCGAGCAACTCCCCGGCGTCCGCAACGCCAACGTCAACGTGGTCTGGGAACCGGCCTGGACTCCCGAACGCCTAAGCCCCGAGGCCCGCAAACAACTGGGAATCGAGTAGCCGAAAGCGGTCAATACTCTCCCAGTTCCTCAAACGCCCGCGCCGCGCGCCTTTCCGCCAACTCCCCGATCTTGCTGCCGATCTGCATCGCCAGGTCCAGAAACCGCGTTCCTGTTCGCACATACGAAGGCAGCTCTTCGCGAATCCGTCCAAACTGATCCGGATACTCGGACGCGAGCACCGCGAGTCCCAGCCCTCCCACCAGCACCGCCGCCGGACGTCTCCCCTTCAGCAGCAACATTGCCGCCGTTCCCATCGATCCCGCAATCACCACCCGCTTCCAGTTCTCCATGTCGTCTCCTGACTTCATTCATTGAAGCCATTTCCTGGCGTCCTGTCCCAACCGCAACTACTTTTCCTAGCCGGATTCTAAACCAACGCCTTCATGCTTTATACTGCCGCCGACACACCATCTATCGAACTGTCTTATCGAACTAGCGAACAACACCTATGATGCGATTTCGAATACTCCCGTTCCTGACCGTACTTCTCTGCGCTCTTCTCTGCGCCAGCACTCTCGCCTTCGCCCAAGCCAAGCCCCGAGCCCGCGACCTCGGCGTCCCCTTCGACGGCACACCCGGCGCGTACAACGCGATCACTGACGTTCACGGCGTCGAAGTCGGACACACCACACTCATCTCCGGCAGCGGAAAGCTCAAAGTCGGAGAAGGCCCGGTCCGCACCGGCGTCACCGCCATCCATCCGCGTGGCCGGGATGCGAACGATTCCGTCTTCGGTGCCTGGTTCACGCTCAACGGCAACGGCGAGATGACCGGCACCACCTGGCTCGAAGATTCCGGCTTCCTCAACGGCCCCATCATGATCACCAACACGCACAGCGTCGGCGTTGTGCGCGACGCCGTCATCGCCTGGAAAGTGAAGCGTGGCGAGCCCGACATGGAAGGCTACTGGTGGTCGTTGCCCGTGGTTGCCGAAACCTGGGACGGCTATCTCAACGACATCAACGGATTCCACGTGAAACCCGAGCACGTCTTCCACGCGCTAGAATCCGCCCACGGAGGCCCGGTAGAAGAAGGCAACGTCGGCGGCGGCACTGGCATGGTCTGCAACGAATTCAAGGGCGGGATCGGAACTGCCTCGCGCGTCCTCGATACGAAAGCAGGCGGCTACACCGTCGGCGTGCTCGTACAGTGCAACTATGGTCGCCGTGCCGAACTGCGCATCGCCGGAGTTCCCGTAGGCAAGGAGATTCCCGAGCACCCTGCCTATGGCGAAGACGTTGGCTCAATTATCATCGTCGTCGCGACCGACGCACCACTGATTCCGACGCAACTGAAGAGAATCGCGCGTCGAGCGTCCCTCGGCCTGGGACGCGACGGCAGCTACTCCGGCGACGGTTCCGGCGACATCTTCGTCGCCTTCTCCACCGCGAATCCGGGGGCGGCCGCTCCCAAGGGAGTCCGCGACTTGAAAATGCTGCCCAACGACAGCCTCGATCCCCTGTTCCTCGCCACCGTCCAGGCCACCGAAGAAGCCGTAGTCAACGCCATGGTCGCCGCCGAAACCATGACTGGCATCGACGACCATACCGTCATCGCCCTCCCGCACGACCGTCTGCGCGAGGTCCTGAAGAAATACAACCGCCTGGCAAAGTAGCACCGGTGGAGCGACGGCCGCCCTCGCCCGTCCAAGCTCGCGTAGGGACGGCCGCCCTCGGCCGTCCAAGCCGAGCGCACCGGGGCCCCCGACAAGCCCGGTGTTGGCTTGTCGGGGTGGAGCAGCTCGGCAACTGTCTGGCTCTCGGCAAATCCAGATTCGCTATTGCGTTACTTTCGTTGCTCACCCAACGCTTGCCCGCCTCTGCTTGCCGAGGACTACAATTCAGCTAGTGAAAGCCTACGGAATCCAGCGCATCAAGGGCGGCATGAAATTCACCTGCACCCAGTGCGCACACAGCGTCAGCACGCTGGACTTCGACGCAAAGGCCGGCAACCTCCGCACCCAGGCTGCAACCGCGATCAATGATCACGCCACCAAAGCGCACCACGCGCCCATGATAATTTCCCCCTCCGATAGCCAGCAGCGCACCTGGCGCTAATTTCTGAAGTCAGTTTTTCCGCAGCCCGTTTACTCTTTCACTGCCTTATCCGTGATCTCAAGTCCTTTGTCGACGATCACGAAAGCCTCCCGCAGTTGATGCTCGTTGATGCACAACGGAGGATTGGTGAAGAAGGTATTCCAGCGAACCAAAGTATAGAGCCCGTTCTCCCGGAAGAACTTCCCGAGCGCGACCATCTCATCGGAAGTGCCGTTGAACGGAGCCATGGGCTGCCGTGTCTTGCGGTTCCGGATCAGCTCGACGATGCCGAACAGCCCGATCGAACGTACTGCGCCCACCGACCGGTGTTTCGCCTGTAACTCCGCGCCCAGCGTCTTCATAATCGCGCCCATCTTCCGGGAATTCTCGATCAGATTGTCTTCCTCGTAAACGCCAATCGTCGCCAGCGCCGTAGCGCATCCCATCGGATGACTGTTATAAGTAAGTCCCCCATAAAACACCTTGTCGTCGAAGTGCCTCGCGATATGTTGCCTCATGCCGACAGCGCCTAGCGGAATGTAACTCGAAGTAAGTCCCTTCGCCATGCAAAGCAGGTCGGGAACAACTTTCCAGTGGTCGACCGCGAACCACTTACCGGTGCGGCCAAAGCCCGACATTACTTCGTCAGCGATCATCAGAATTCCGTACTTGTCGCAGAGTTTCCGCACCCCTTCGAGATATCCATCCGGCGGCACGAGAACGCCGTTCGTCCCGGTCACCGGCTCCAGGATGAACGCGGCAATCGTGTGCGAGCCTTCCAGTTGAATAATTTCCTCGATCACGGCCAGCGAAGTTTCCGCCGGCTCCCATCCACGCTCAATGCCGTGATACGGATCGAGCACGTGCACCACGCCCGGAATGCCAGGCTCAACCGCCCATCGGCGAGGATCGCCCGTAAGGCTGATGGCGCCCGCCGTCGCTCCGTGATACGAGCGATAACGCGCGATGATCTTGTGGCGTCCGGTAAAGAAGCGCGCGATCTTGATGGCGTTCTCGTTAGCTTCGGCGCCGCCGTTGGTAAAAAAGAACGTGTCAATATCCCCCGGAGCGATCTCCGCCAGCTTCGCTCCCAGCCGCGCCCGCGGCTCCGTCGCCATGAACGGATTGGCATAGGGCAGCACCGATGCCTGCTCGCTAATGGCCCGGATGACGCGCTCGTCGCCGTGTCCAATGTTCACCGACATCAACTGGCTGTTGAAGTCGATGAAGCGCTTCCCTTCCGGCGTCCAGAAATAGATGCCCTTTGCCCGAGCCACCGGGATAGGATCGACCTTCGATTGCGCCGACCACTCATACAGTGTGTGTTTCTTCGTGAGATCGACCATCTCTTGGCCGGTCATGGCAGGAACCGTAGTTGCGGTAGTCATAAAGTTTTCAGGGCTTGCTCAGAACTCAGAACTTGCGCGAGTGCTCCTTCGCCCAGCGCTCGACGACAACTTTCTTCTCGGTGTAGAACTCGATCGCGTCACGTCCCTGTCCGTGCATGATGCCGAAGAAGCTGTCTTTCCATCCGCTGAACGGAAAGTACGCCATGGGCGCGGCCACGCCAACGTTAATTCCGATATTCCCCGCGGGAGCTTCATAGCGGAAGCGCCGCGCCGCCGACCCGCTCGACGTAAACAGCGATGCCTGGTTGCCAAACGGACTGCGGGCCAACATGTCCATGGCCTCGTCCATTCCGCTGGCGTGAACCAGGCTGAGCACCGGACCAAAGATTTCCGTGTTGGTCAGTTCGCTGCTCGCAGGGACGCCATCGAGCACCGTCGGCTTCACGAAATTCCCGGCTTCATACTTCGCGACCTTGGGATTACGGCCGTCGATCACGACTTTCGCCCCGTCCCGGGCGCCAACGCCAATTAGAGTCTGCACCCGTTCTTTGCTTTGGCGCGTGATCACCGGCCCCATCTGCACACCTTCGTCGAGTCCATTGCCAACGCGCAGGTTCGCCGCGGCCTCGGTGATCGAGTCGCGAAACGTTTTTTGCGCTTCGCCCACCGTGACTGCGACCGAGACGGCGAGGCAACGCTGTCCCGCGCACCCGAAAGCACTGTCGGAAATAATCTGCGTCGCCATCTGCATGTCTGCATCGGGCAGGACGATGACGTAGTTCTTCGCGCCGCCCTGGCATTGCGCGCGTTTGCCATTCGCGCCCGCGCGAGCATAAATGTAGCGGGCGACCGGCGTCGAACCGACGAAGCTGATGGCCCGTACCGCTGCATGATCGAGCAGCGTGTCGACGGCAACCTTGCCGCCATTGACCAGGTTCACGACGCCTTTCGGAAGCCCCGTCTTCTCCAGCAACTCGAAGGCAAGCTTCATGGTCAGCGGCACGCGCTCCGAGGGCTTTACGATCAGCGTGTTCCCGCAGGCGATCGCGTAAGGTAGAAACCAGAACGGAATCATGCCCGGAAAATTAAAGGGCGTGATCGCCGCCACCACGCCCAGCGGCTGGCGAATCATAGTCTCGTCGATACCGCGCGCCACATCTTCCAGGTTGTAGCCCTGCATCATCATGGGAATGCCGCAGGCCACTTCGACGTTTTCGATGGCACGTCGCATCTCCCCTTTCGCTTCTGCGAACGTCTTGCCATTTTCCTGCGTGATGATGCGCCCGAAATCGTCGAGGTGCTCTTCGAGCAACATCTTCAGCTTGAACAGCGGCTGGATGCGGTCTTCGGCGGGAGTGCGCCGCCATTCCGGATAGGCCGCCTGCGCCGCATCAATCGCACGCGTAACCTCAGCCGCATCGGAAATAGGAACGCGGCCAAGGACCTCAGCCGTCGCGGGATTGACGACGTCCATCCACTCAGAGGCTTGCGATTCGATCCACTCGCCGTTAATGAATTGAGGAACCTTCGTGGCGGGAGGTGCAGCTACAGTCATATTGATCAATACCTTTCGCGATCGCGAAGAATAAAAAGAACCACGTAGGACAGACGAGCACGGCTGTCCTTGACAGCTCTTAGTGCAAGTAAGATTTGTATCAGGGTATGCCTTCAGGCATACCGTAAGTGCCATCTCTTAAACGCGCCTTTAGGCGCTGGCCTTGGGCGACGCCGCAGTTTCACCCTTTGCCGCTACGTAAGCTGCTCCGTCAACACACCTTTCTTCTCGGCGACATGAGCCAGCGCGGCTTCGAGCACGTCCAGCGCTTCGTCCATCTGCGCGTCGGTGATAACCAACGGCATGAGCAGGCGAATCACGTTGCTGTAAGATCCGGCAGTGATCGTCACCAGGCCGTGCTCGTAACAGTATTGTGACACTTGTTTGGTCTCTTCGTCAGCAGGCTGGCGCGTCGTCTTTGAGCGCACCAGTTCGAGCGCTTGCATGGCGCCAAGTCCCCGGACATCACCCACCAGTTCCCACTGCGCCTGCCACTTCGCCGCACGCTTGCGAAAACGCTCGCCCAGCAAGTTGGCGCGCGCGCAGAGGTTTTCTTTTTCGATGATGTCGAGCACGGCCAGCGCCGCTTCGCAGGCCAAGGGATTGCCTCCGAATGTGCCGCCAAGTTGCCCGGCGCCGGGCGCATCCATGATTTCGGCGCGTCCCGTGACGGCGGCCATGGGCAAGCCGCCAGTCAGCGATTTGGCCATCGTGACCAGATCGGGTTCGAGTCCCAGGCGCTCGCAGGCAAACATCGCGCCGGTACGCGCGAATCCAGTCTGCACTTCGTCGGCGATCAGCAGAATGCCGTGTTTGCGACAGATTGCGCCGAGCGTTGGATAGAACTCGGCAGGCGGCGTAACGAATCCGCCTTCGCCGAGAATCGGTTCGACAATCACCGCCGCCACCGATTCCGCCGCCACTACCCGCTTGAACGTGTCTTCGATATGCCTCGCGCAATGCACTTCGCACGACGGATACTTCATCGAGTACGAACAGCGAAAACAATACGCATAAGGAATGCGATATACATCGCTCGGGAACGGCTCGAATCCCGCTTTGTAAGGATGCGTCTTACTGGTTGCGGCCATCGCCATATAAGTGCGGCCGTGGAACGCGTCTTCGAAGCAGATAATCGCCGGCCGCTTCGTGTAACAGCGCGCGATCTTGATGGCATTCTCGACGGCTTCCGCGCCCGTGTTCACGAGAATGGTTTTCTTCGGACCCCTGCCCGGCGCGAGCGCATTCAGCTTTTCGCAGACGGCGACATAGCTTTCGTAGGGCAGCACGTTGAAGCTGGTGTGCAGAAAGCGATCAAGCTGGCGGCGCACGGCATCGACCACAGCCGGTGCGCGATGTCCGGTATTGAGGCAGCCGATGCCGCCGGCGAAATCAATCAGGCGGTTGCCGTCAACATCTTCAACCACCGCTCCTTCAGCCTTCGCAACGAAGACCGGCGTCGCGTGATAAGCCGCCTGTACCACGGCAGCATTGCGCCGCTTCATGAGGGCTAGCGAGCGAGGCCCAGGAATCGATGTACGCAGTTGAATGGTGGACATGACTAGTTCTCAGTTCTCAGTTCTCGGTTCTCAGTTAATGTCTGCCCGCGCCAGAATCGGTTCTACTGGCAACTGACCACTGGCAACTGTTTCTCAATACCAGCCGATCGGAGCTTCGTTCAGATTGATATACACCTGCTTGGTTTCAAGATATTCTTCGATGCCCCACGGCCCAAGTTCGCGCCCAAAACCCGACTGCTTGTAGCCGCCCCACGGCGCTTCTACATAAGTCGGTTGCATGTGGTTCACCCACACGATGCCCGCGCGCAGCGCCTTCACCGCGCGCATGGCTTTGAAAATGTCGCGCGTCCAAACGGCAGCGGCCAGCCCGTACGGCGTGTCGTTGGCGATCTTCAGCGCGTCTTTTTCGTCGTCGAACGGAATCACGGCCGCGACCGGGCCGAAAATTTCTTCGCGCGCGATGCAGGCGTTGTTATCCACGTTATAGAAGATAGTCGGCTGCACATAGTAACCCTTCGCGAACTTTTCGGCGCGCCCGCCGCCCGCGGCTACTTTGCCTTCTTTCTTGCCGACCTCGAGATATGAGCAGACGCGGTCGTATTGCTCTTTCGACACCAGCGATCCCATCTTCGTTTCGCGCTCGAGCGGCGGGCCAATCTTGATCTTCTTCGCTTTCTCGGCCATGGCTTCCACAAACTTGTTGTAAATCGATTTCTGCACCAGGATGCGGCTGCCCGCCGAGCAGACTTCTCCCTGATTGATGAAGACACCGAACAGTGCTCCATCGATAGCGGCTTCGAAGTCGGCATCGGCAAAAAAGATGTTGGGCGATTTGCCGCCCAGTTCGAGCGTCACGCGCTTAACCGTATCGGCGGCTTCTCTCACGATGATCTTGCCGACCGCAGCTGAGCCAGTAAAAGCAATTTTGTTCACGTCCGGATGCTTGACCAGCGGCGAGCCGCAGCTTTCGCCGAAACCCGTGATCACGTTCACCACGCCCTTCGGAAGGCCGACTTCGTCGAACCACTTCGCCAGTTCAAGTGCGGTGAGCGGGGTTTGCTCGGCGGGTTTGAGCACGCAGGTGCAACCCGCAGCCAGTGCCGGAGCCAGTTTCCACGCCGCCATCATCAACGGATAATTCCACGGAATGATCTGGCCGGCGACGCCCATCGGTTCCTTCAGCGAGAGGCTCATGGCGTTGTCGGGGACCGGATTTACGTAGCCGACGACTTTCGTGGCCAGCCCGCCATAGTATTCGAAGCACGTAGCCACGTCGGTGATGTCGAACTCCGCCTCAACGATTGGCTTGCCCGAGTTGCGGCATTCGAGTTCGGCGAGCATGGGCAGGTTCTGGCGCACCTTGTCGGCCAGGCGGAAGAGAACGCGTCCCCGCTCCTGCGCCGTGGTGGTCGCCCACGGACCTTCCTCAAACGCGGCTTTGGCAGCCGCGACCGCGCGGTTCACGTCGTCCGCGTTCGCGCCAGGAACTTGGGCAATCACTTCTTCGGTTGACGGATCACAGACTGGAAACGTCTTGTTCGTTTTGCTCGCGACCCACTCGCCGTTAATGAACATCTGGTACGTCTTGACGTCGGTCTTGACTCCACCAGGCATAAGGCCTCCTGCGAATTACGCTAAAGCAATATTGTCGAACTTCTCTTGCGCTCCGGTTAGACCCGAGCGGTTTGCGGTTCTTTCAGTCGCCCGTACACGAAAAAGAAGAACGCGGCCAACACTAGAAAAAACAACGTGAAGCCGAACATCTTCGCTTCATACCTCCAGACGGAAGTAATCTGCTTGGCCGGAAAGAACGCCAATGCGATTCCAAGCGCCGTAGTCACGAAGCCGCAAAATCCGGAAATAATCAAGGTGCCGCGGCTGTAGCGCCCGCCAGCCAGGTCGCCGCCGAAAGCAAACTTCAGCAGCGCCGCAAACACATAAAGAAACGGCACCAGTTGCAAAACCACCGCCAGCGAAAGCATGGTCTGGAAAGCTTCCTGCACGCCGCCCGAAGCATAGAAATTGATGACGATCAATACCAGCGAGACGATCGCCTGTACAATCAGCGCCGCATAAGGCGTCCTATATTTGGGGTGAACTTTGCCGAGCCACGCGGGCATGTAGGAATCAAGGCCGGCGACAAATGGAATGCGCGCCGATCCGCCCATCCAGGCCGAGCCAATCCCCGCGATCGAGAGACTCAGCATCAGCGCAAACGGAGTGATAATCCACGCCACGCCAACTTTGCCGGCCATATGGCTGACCGCCTGCACAATGCCCTGCAGCACGCTGATATCGTTCTTGCCAACCGCAACCAGCAGCGTCAGCGTAGCTCCGATATAAAGCAACCCGGAGATCACGCCACCCCATGCCACCGCACCCGGCAAGGTTTTCTGCGGATCCCGGATTTCGTCGCCCATCACCGAAGCCAGTTCAAGCCCGACCAAGCCGAAGCAAATCACGCCGAACGAATTCAGAACGAACCTCGGGTCGGCCGGAATCCGAAAATCAGCGGTTGTTACGGTCGCGCCAAAACGCGACCAAACCGTGAATCCCAGACTGATCAGAACCACCGCCGCGACAGAAGTTCCTATGGCGCCCAGGTTGTTCAGCCACTTCGCGACTCCCAATCCAACAATGTTCAGGATCGTCAGCAGCGCCAGCAGCGCCAGAGAAGCGGCCATCGCGAAATTCTTGTTGTCGGCGAGCGCCGCGTGGCCCGGGCCCATCGCAAACACGGTTACGCCCACGAAATACAGCATCACCGTCGGCACGTACAGCATGTTATTCGTCCAATAGCACCAGCCGGAAAGAAAGCCGTGGAAGTCGCCGAATACTTCTTTGGCCCACAAGTACACGCCGCCTTCGCCCGGGTAGCGATGCGCGAGTTCGATCACCGCGATCCCCTGCGGCCAGAAAAACAGAAGCAGCGAGATGATCCAAAGCCAGACCGTCACGCCGCCGTTGGCAGCGATGCTCGGGACGACGTTGAGCTCCTGATGTGGCGAGTTTCTCCAAGTTCGCTGGTGGAGAGCTGGGCGTCCCCGCCCAGCTGGACGGGCGAGACGCCCGTCCCTCCACCGTATGACTTAACACGTTTTTCACAGCGCTAGTGTGCGGCTACCGCTCCCAACCGCTCATGCTGCGCGGCGGCGAGAGACTCGGAGATATCGGCAAACGCTGCCAGGTGCTGGTCGATGTCCGCCTCCGTATGCTGCACGGAAATCGTCCACTGCTCGTCCCACCAGTAGGGCTGGCACATCACGCCGCGATTCACCATGCCGAACCAGTAATGCCGCCACAGGTCCACATCAATCGGCAGCCAGTCGCGGTAGTTGCGAATCTCCTTCGGATACAACATCAGCGCGCCGTTCGCTCCCGCGCTCGCAATGTAGCCCTGCAAGCCAACTTTGGCGATGGTCTTCTTATATCCTTCCACCAGCTTGTTACTGAGCTTGTCGATGATCCTATAGTTCGTCCGGGTCAGCACTTCGCGGAAAGTTGCCAGGCCGGCCGCCATCGAAATCGGATTCGTGTTGTAAGTGCCGCCATGGAAAACCTTGTGGTCCGAGATCAAACTCATGACCCGCTTGTGCGCACCGAAAGCCGCCAGCGGAAATCCACCGCCGATCGACTTCGCCAGGCAGATCATATCGGGCATCACGCCAAAGTATTCCGAAGCGCCGCCCCAGCAGAGCTTCGCGCCAGTCTTGACTTCGTCGAAGATCAGGAGCGCGCCGTACTTATCGCAGAGCGCCCGCAGACCCTCCAGAAATCCCTTCTGCGGCATGCAGAGGCCAACGTTCATCATGATCGGCTCCAGGATGATGGCCGCAACCTCATTGGGATTTTCTTTGAACCGGCGCTCCACCGTTTCCAGGTCGTTAAACGTCGCAACCAGCACGTTTGCGATGCTCGCCTTCGGCACGCCTGCCCCAGCGGACACAGGTTTCGGATTCTTGATGTCGCCGAAATCGTCGGCGGGCGGGTGCGGCTTCACGCTGACCAGCGCCGCATCATGCAGGCCGTGGTAACCGCCCTCGAACTTGATGATCTTATCGCGTCCCGTAGCGGCGCGGGCGAGACGAATGCTATGCATGGTGGCTTCGGTGCCGCTGTTCCCGAAGCGGCACATCTCAAAGGGAAACCGCGTGCAGATCTCTTCCGCCAGTTCCCACTCCATGTTGTGCGGCATACCGTAAGCGGTGCCCTTGTGCAGGCGCGCTTCCACCGCCTTGATCACCGCCGGATGCGAGTGTCCCGCCATGAGCGTGCCAAAACAAAGATTGTGGTCGAGGTATTCGTTGCCGTCGAGATCGCGGAACTTGCTGCCCGAAGCTTCGGAAACAAAGATCGGATACGGATCGTAAGCGCGATAATTGCTGGCCACGCCGAGAGGCAGGCGCTTCAGGTTCTTCTTATGCGCTTCGGCAGACTTCGGAGTGCGGCGCTCGAACGTGTCGAGCTCTTTTTGCAATGCGGGATACATCGTGATCTCCATTCAGACTCAGGCCGGGTAGGCCATTAGATTGGACCCGGGCGGCCGAAACCGCCCGGGGATCGGGCTAGAAGAAAAGCTTCAAAGCAAATTGTACTTCGCGCTGGTCGCCAGATGTCTGGGTGATCCTGCCAAACTGTCCCAGACCGTCTGCGTAGTGGCCATCCGGGTTGGCAAAATTCGTGTGATTGAACAGGTTGAAAATTTCCCCGCGGAATTGGAAATACTTCGATTCCGAAAGAGCAATTTTCTTATGTATGGAGAGATCCCAGTCTTCCAGCCCCGGGCCGCAGCACACGCTGCGCGGTGTGCCATTGTTGAAACTGCCCAGCGGCGGATCGGAGAACTGACTGTAGTTCAGGTATAGATTGCCGGGCTGCTTCGGATCCAGCTTCTGCAGTTTCCCGGTCATGCTCGGGGCTTCCGTTCCCAGAAAGAACAAACTATTGACGAGTTCGGTGTCGTCAATGGTATCCAGGCGAACCGGGAAACCGCTCTGGAACTCGGTGATCCCGGAAACCGCCCAGTCATTCAGGACCCTCCCGGCAAAACCCTGACGCTTGCCAATCGGCAATTCCCAGTCGTAGCTAATCACGAAGCGCTGTGCCGAATTGAAAAGGGATAACGCCCGGCTGGCCTTGGGGTTGAACGGGTTTAGAGTCTCTTCAAACGTGGAGGCTTCATCCAGAGACTTGCTCCAGGTGTACGAAGCCTGAAACTGCAAGCCGTGCGAAAAGCGCTTTTCCAGCATAGCTTCGAAAGCGTTGTAGGCCGAATTCGCGACGGTGTCTTCCGCGAAGATGCTGGTGAATATGGGGATGCCGTCAACCGGACAACCAGCACCGGTGTAGGGATTACAGTTGGGCGAGGAATAGGGACGGAGACCCACCAGGGTGAGTCCGTTGGGGCCGATCGTAGTGCCGGCCGGGATCACCGTTGGGCCGTTGGGGCCATAAGGAAGGTGGAATCCCCCCGCCGGAACAACATAGCCCGCCGGAATGGTGAACGGCGAGTCCTCGCCCGTGGGCGCGCAAGGTGTGGGGTTCTGCGTCGTGCCGAGCGCCGTATTGATGTCCAAGCAAGTCTGTGGCGTCGATGGATTGATATCGCGCCCGACGAGCAGGTGATGGCCTTCGGAGCCGACGTAGCCAACCTGCAACATGAGACTGTTGGCGAGTTGACGCTGGACGGTTAAGTTGTACTGCACCGTATACTGCGCCCTGAGATGCGGCTGGAACTCGCCGTAAAAGAGCATGGGGCGGAAGACGGACAGGTCAACCGGCTGGCCGGGCTTCGGAGTAAGAACGCCGTTGTAGGGGTTTGGCGCCACACCGCTCGTTGCACTTTGGTAGACGAACGGGGTATTGAAGAACGTGTTGGAGAGAAAGGAACTTCCGCCGAACGGCGGCTCCGCGCCAAACTGGGCCAACACCAACTCTTCGATCGGGTTGTAGAACATGCCCCAGCCGGTGCGGATGCTGGTCTTGCCGTTGTCCCCAAACAGCGCTCCGAGCAGCCCGCTCTTGGCGTTCGGACTATAGGACAATCCGATTCGGGGAGCGAAGGCCTTGTAGTAATTCGCGGTCATCCCCGGGGGCACTCCCTTGTCGCCCGGAACAACCAGTCCCGTGGGAGTTGTACCCGTGTTGGCGCACGTGGGGTTCGGAATGTTGTACGGCTGCGCCTGGAAAGTGGCGACGCTGGTCGCGTTCAACTGGCAGGGATAGACCGTCGAGTTCTGCCCGGGACGGAACGTTTCCACGTGCCCGGACACATCCGTGGGAGGCGTATTGAACTCCCAGCGTAAGCCATAGTTGAGGGTGACATTCGGGCGCATCTTCCAGCTATCCTGCACAAACGGGTAAATGGAAAAAGTGCGTATGGCTTCACCCTGGGCCGACCCCTGGGAATAGCTATCGGCGAGTCCCAGCAAGTATTGCGGGTAGTAGTCGCCGTCGGCGCCACCAATCACGTTATTGCCGAGCCCGCTGAAGGTAAAATCGCCATTGACATCGTAGTAGTAAAACTGGTCGAAGCGGCCACGGCGAACATCCACGCCAAATTTCATGGTGTGATTGCCCTTGACCCAGGTCAGGCCATCGCTCCACTGAAAGCTGTTTCCGACCTGCGGCAACTGGCCTTCCCAGTTGTTGCCGAAAGAGGCGAAACCCGCGATGCTTACGAAGGGGACGCCGGTTTTATTGGACGGCAGTCCGGGCGTAATTCCAAGGCTCGGGCTGGTCCCGTCATTGACGGTGATGGCTGACGAATCGGACGTTCCGGTAAAGCAGTATGTAGCAGCCGTCCCTGTGCACGACGACGTTACCGGCCCGGTAACAACATTTTTCAAGAATCCAAGCTGACCCTCGCGCATGTAAACGAAGCGCGCCTCGTTGACGACCGCATTGCTCAGCGTCCAGGTGTGTGTCAAATTGTATTGCTGATCGCGGCTATTATTGTAGTTTCCGAAACCCGGGAGGGACGCGCCTGCTGCCTCAAACGTGTTGAAAGGAGTCAGGGTCATTCCGTTATTGAAGTAATAGTAGGCGCTAAAGGTCTGCCGGTCATTGATCTTGTGATCGAAACGGAAAGTAAATTGGTTCGCGTTATTCGTGCCGACCGGCACCGATTGGAATTGGTTATTCGGCTCGTTGGCCGCCGGAATAAACCGCTGCAGGTTGACCGCAACCGGGTCCTGGCAAGCCCCCGGAATGACGCTGGTGGGAAAAACCGAACTCCAGGCCGCGCCTGCCACAGGCATTTGACCGCCAACGCCGCCGGATGCCACAGGTGACGTGATCGCGGTTGAGCAACCGGGGCGGCCATTCAACACGTCGGCCACAAACTGGTCAGTGATGCTTCCCGTAAACAGATTTGTCACTCCGGTCGGATCAAATATCTGAGAGAAGTCGCCACCGCGCTGCCCTGTCGTAGGAACAAACACTTGCTGTCCTTCCTGCCCTTGGCGGATGCGCCTGCCTTCATAGGAAACAAAGAAGAAGGTGCGGTCTTTCACTATCGGTCCACCGAGCGTCCCCCCAAACTGGTTCTGGTTCAGTTGCGGACGAACCGTATTGAGAAAACCCTGCGCATCCAGGATGGTGTTGCGGAAGTATTCATAAACGTTTCCGTGCATCTGATTGGTGCCCGACTTAGTGATCACGTTGACAACCGAACCCGAGTTCCGGCCGTACTCCGCATCGAAGGTGTTGGTGATGACGCGGAATTCGGCAATACTGTCGGGGGTCGGCTGAATCGTCGGTAAATTCACGAATATGTCGTTCGCGTCGCCGCCATTGACGCTGAAGTTGTTGGAGCGGGTGCGTCCGCCATTCACGGAAACCGAACCGGCATCGTCCGATCCGAAAAACAGGCTTCCGCTGCTGCCCAACTGCGCTTGCACGCCAGGTTGCAATTGCAGGAACTGGTAGGTATCGCGGGTGTTCAGAGGCAGTTCGTTGACCGAGCGTTCGTTAATCACTGCACCCAGTTGTGTACTGGTAGTGTCGACCTGGGAAATCTCGGAACTCACCTCTACGACCTCTTGAGCGCCACCGATCTGGAGCGTCGAATTGAGGGTCACCACCTGGTTGACGTCGACGATGATTCCCTTCTCCACATTCTTCTTGAAGCCAGTCAATTCATACTGAATGCTGTAAGTACCGGGCGAAACTTCGACCAGGACAAAGTCGCCGCTGGCGCTGGTCAATACACTCCGAGATGCGCCGGTCGCTTCATTTGTGGCGGTGACTTTGACTCCCGTCAGCACGGCGCCGCTGGAATCTGAAACGCGGCCGAGGATGCGGCCGCCGGTGCTCTGGGCAGACATGAGCGTGGAGCAGATCAGGCACAGGCTCACAACCAAACTCAAAGAAATGAGCCAGCAACACATCCGGAACGGTTTCGACGACGGCATGGAACAGATCCTCCAGATCGGGGGGCAAATTTGTTAGATCCGAATTTCAACTTGCGCGCAAGACGAACCTTGCTATAATCGCGTAAGGTTAGAGATTCCGCAGCCCCCTGTCAAGCGGAAAAGTGCAGTCCGCGGCGCAACCAGCAGGCACATTCGGAAATCATGTCGAGCAACGCACAAGTTTATCTCAAAATCGGTGACGTGGCGCGTGCCGTGGGGATTTCTCCATCGGCGATTCGAGCCTGGGAAGCCCTGGGGCTCACGCGTCCCCGTCGCACCGAAAGCCAGTATCGTCTGTACACCAACGACGACGTGCGCCTGCTCAAGAAAGCGCGCTACCTGCGCAAGGTCCGCGGACTGAACGCTGCCGCCATCGTGCAGATGCTGAAGCGCGAGGGCGCCATCAAACCCGCCGCCAGCAGCGGCGCCGCAGGAACCGCCCCAGGAAAAACGATTGGCCCTCGACTGCGCCGGTTGCGCACCCAGCGCGGGCTCAGCCTCGCCGAAGTCGCCTCCGCGGCGGAAATTTCCATTGGCTTCCTCAGCGCGCTCGAACGCTCCCAGATGAGCGCCTCCGTCGGTACACTGCGCAGGCTAGCACGCTTCTACCGCACCAACATCCTTGATTTTTTCGATGCGACGGAATTGAATGCCCGATTGGTGCGCCCGCCCAAGCGCAAAGTGCTCGAAGCCGGTCCGGGCGTGCGCATGGAGTTGCTCGCCTGGGGCAACAAAGTCATGGAGCCGCACCTGTTCCGCATCGCGCCCCAGGCTGGCAGCGGCGAGTCCTACGCCCACGAAGGTGAGGAGTTTCTGTTCGTGCTGCGCGGAGAGCTGAAGATCGCTCTTGACGGCGAGGAGTACCATCTGAAGCGCGGCGACAGTTTTTATTTTGAGAGCGCCACGCCGCATCACTGGAAAAATCCCGGAAGGAGCGAGACCTGGCTGCTGTGGGTCAACACTCCGCCGACATTCTGAGGATTAGTTAGTGGAGCGCCGGGCGTCCTCGCCCGGCCAGCAGAAATTGTAAGAGCCGCATAACCGGCTTCGATCGAGTGGAAGGAAGAAGGTGGGAGGAAGAAGAATGTTCCGCAACTTGACTTTCGCCTCGTTCGCCGCGCTGCTAATCGCACTCGGCGGATCCTGCACCAAAAAACTCCCACGCTGAACCTGCTGGTCTGGGAAGGCTACGCCGATCCTTCTTACGTCAAGGCTTTCGAAGAGCAGAACCACTGCAAAGTATCCGCTTCCTACATGGGATCGAGCGACGAACTCGTCGCCAAACTGCGCGGTGGCAGCGCGGGTAACTACGACGTGATCTCTCCGTCGAGCGATGTTGCCACCATGATTGCGACCTCCGGTCTCGCCGCGCCGCTCGACCTTGGCAAATTGCCCAGCTACGGTCAGCTTTCGCCGCAGCTCACCTCGCTGTCGCTGGTCCGCGTGAAGGGCGACGTCTATGGCGTGCCGTTCATGTGGGGCCCCGACCCGATGATCTACGACACCACCGCATTTCACCAGCCTCCCGCAAGCTGGAACGTCATGTGGGACCCGAAGCTGAAAGGAAAAGTTTCCGTGTGGGATGATCTTTCCACCGTCTACATGGCGGCGCAGGTGCTCGGCTACGACCAGCCCGATCCCGCTCATTTATACAATATGACCGACCAGGAACTCGACGCCGTCAAAAAGAAGCTGGTCGAGTTGAAGCCGAACATTCGCAAGCTGTGGTCCACGGGCGGAGAACTCACCAACCTTTTCCAGAACCACGAAGTGGTGATCGCCATGGGCTGGCCGCTCATGACCAACCAGTTGCGCAAAAGCAATTTCCCGGTGGGCGAGACCATTCCGAAAGAAAACACTACCGGCTGGATCGATCACCTCATGATCACCGCCGGCAGCGAAAACAAAGATCTCGCCTACAAGTTTCTCGAGTTCATGATCCAATCGCAAACGCAGAAAAAAGTCACCGACGTGACCGGATACACGCCGGCGAATCCACACGCCGCGCAGTACATGACGCCGGAAGAAGTAAAGAATCTGCACCTCGACGACGTAGACAATTACCAGAAGCGGCTTTATTTCTGGCAGAATGTTCCGCGCCGCGCCAAGTACAACGAGATCTGGAACGAAGTAAAAGCCACGCAGTAGCGGTTGTGGCAGGGCAAGTGTGGTCGCGGGCGACCTCGCCCGCGTGTATGCAGTTCCCAACAGAAAGCCATGGCAACAACGTCGGAGCCCGCAATCACCAGCAGCAGTAAGCCAAGCTCCCCATCCCTCCTTTCCATCCGTTCCGTCGCCAAGCACTTCGGCAAGAACATCGTGCTGCGCGACATCTCGCTCGAAATCGCCGAAGGCGAATTCCTCACCATCCTAGGCGAGAGCGGCTCAGGAAAAACCACGCTGCTGCGGATTCTCGCCGGCTTCGAGCAGTCCACCTCTGGAGAAGTCTGGATGTCCGGCGAGCGCCTGGACACCGAGCCTCCCTATCGCCGCCGCGTGAACACCGTCTTCCAGCATTACGCGCTCTTCCCGCACATGACCGTCGAACAGAACGTCGGCTACGGATTGCGGGTCGCCAAACGTCCGGCGGCCGAAGTTCAGTCCCGCGTGACCGAAGCGCTGGCAAATGTCAAAATGTCCGCCTACGCCAAGTCAAAGCCCTCGAAGATCAGCGGCGGACAGCAACAACGCATCGCGCTAGCCCGCGCCCTGGTGAACCGTCCGCGTCTGCTGTTGCTCGATGAACCGCTCTCCGCGCTCGACGCCAACCTGCGCCGCCAGATGCAGGTCGAACTCAAGGCGCTGCAGCGCGAAGTGGGCATCACCTTCATCTTTGTCACGCACGACCAGGACGAAGCGATGGTGATGTCCGATCGTATCGCGTTGTTGCGCTCCGGCGAACTCGAACAGGTCGCCAGCCCACGTGAGATTTACAGCCGCCCCGCGACCTCCTACACCGCGCAATTCATCGGACACACAAATCTGTTGCGCGCCGACGTTCGCCAAGGCACAGCCAACTGTGGCGCGCTGCAATGGCCCACTTCGCTGCCCGATGGAGCGGCGCTGTTCTCGCTGCGTCCAGAGTGCATTCGCCCGGCGAGCGCTTCATCTTCGGCGAGCAGTGCGTCTCCGATAAACGCCGCGACGGTTCGTTTCCGCGCCAAGCTTCGCGACCAGGCTTTCCACGGCGCCACCGAACTTCTGCGCGTCGAATCCGATGGCGGACTGATTCTTACTATCCGCACCGCCAGCCGCGATCTGCCCAATTCCGCAGCCCCGCTTGAATTCGAATTCTCTTCCGCCGATGCCATCCCGATTCGCGAGACCAGCCTCACCTCCAATTCCAATTCCGGTTCCAACAATGAGGACGGCGTCTGATGTTCTCCCGCGCCTACCGCACCGCTGTCACCGTCCCGCCTCTCGTTTGGGTCGCCGTGTTTCTGCTCGTGCCCTACCTGCTCATGTTTTGCTACAGCTTCTGGTCAGTCTCCGACTCGCAAGCCATCGTCCATTCCTGGAATCTCGACAACTATCACGAGCTCCTGACCAAGCCCGTTTACTGGCAGACGTTGCTGCGCTCCATGTGGATCGCCGCCCGCGTGATGTTCTTCTCCATGCTGCTCGGCTACCCGCTGGCCTACTTCCTCTCGTTCCACGCCGGCGGCAGAAAAGATCTCTACTATCAGCTCGTCATCATTCCGCTGTGGGTGAGTTATCTGGTTCGCGCCTACGCCTGGAAGACGATTCTCGGTACCGATGGCGTTCTGAACACGCTACTGCAATATGTGCATCTCACCCGTCACCCGCTCGATTTCCTGCTCTACAGCCCGTTCGCCGTCGTGCTTACATTGACGCACATCTATACGCCCTTCACGTTCCTGCCGATCTACGCATCGCTCGAACACATTCCGCGCAATCTGGTTGAAGCCTCCGACGATCTCGGAGCCACGCCCGCGCAAACCTTCTGGCGCGTGATCCTTCCGCTCTCGATTCCCGGAGTGCTAGCCGGGGCAACCTTCGCGTTCGTCCTCAGCCTGGGAGACTTTCTAGCGCCGCTCTTGCTAGGCAGCCCCAGCGGCATCATGATCTCGAACATTGTGGTCAGCCTCTTCGGAGCCGCCTATAACTGGCCGCTAGGCGCAGCCATCTCGCTCTGTATGCTGGCGCTGGTGCTCGCGCTGATCTTCTTCTCGGAACGTCTGGAGAAGAAATGGAGTTTCTCGTGAGCGCATCTTCTTCAGGCCATGCTGCGCGAGTGAACAGCTCATTAATAAAGGACCCGCGCTGGCTGACTGCTCACGCCCTCGCCGTCTTCGCCTTCCTCTACCTGCCCATCGCCATCCTCATCCTTTATTCCTTCAACGGACAAGGCGTAGGAGGCTTCCCCCCGCGCGACCTAACCCTCAACTGGTACCGCATTCTGTTCAACGACGGTCCCATCTGGGATTCGGTCTTAAACAGCTTGATAGTGGCCGTAGCGGCCATGCTAATCGCGCTAGTCTTCGGAATCCCCGCCGCGCTGGCGCTAGATCGCGCGCAATTCCCCGGCAAGGCGCTGTTCCGCCGCCTGGTGCTTTTGCCGCTGATTCTGCCCGGCATCATCACCGGCCTGTCGCTACTAATGCTGTTCCGAGTAGCCGAAGTAAAACTAAGCCTGCTCACCATAGTCCTAGGACATGGCACCGCGCTAATCTCCGTAGCCACCACCGAAGTCTTCGCCGGACTGCAAAAACTAAACCGAGCCCAGGAAGAAGCCTCGCTTGATCTAGGAGCGAACTACTGGCAGACTTTCTGGCGCATCACCGTCCCAAATCTCAAGCTCTCCATCATCGGAGCGGCGCTCCTGATCTTCACCCTATCCATGGACGAAATCGCCGTAAGCTTCTTCCTGATCGGCCGCGACAACACGCTTCCGCTAGAAATCTGGGGACGCCTGCGCCGAGGCATCACCCCAGAGATCAACGCCATCTCAACCATCATCTTCGTGTTTTCGCTGATAGCGATAGTGTTCTGGTATCGGCTGCGAACGCGTGCGGAAGTGACTCCGGAGATCGGGGCGGAGTTAGTTGAAATTGCGGAGCGCTAGCTTCGTCCCGGAAACCCGCAAACTTAATCCTAAATTGTCATCCTGAGCGAAGCGAAGGACCTATGCATTTTGCCGGCGCCAGGAGAATGCTGGGTGCCCCACCAACCGAGTGCACCGGTGATCCCATCACCCAGCCTTTTCGCAAAGTACGCGAAAAGGATGGGGCACCCGGCTTATTCACAAATCTTGACCCTACGGCCCGACCTCGAAAACATCGGTGATGATGAAGTCATCGGCGATGCCAGCCTTGAGCGCTTGCGCCGGTTGCGCTCCCGACTTATTCAGTTTGTACATCGCCTCCAGAGTACGCAGGATATTCACGTGATTGATGCCCTTCCCTTCGGCGTATTCGCCAGGCTTTATGTGAGCCCCGGCAAAAATTGTGGCGATTTGATTTCTTTTATCTTGATTCTGATCCGCAGGATTGGTCGAGCCCCCAAATAGCGGAGCGTCGCCACTCTCGTCAAAAGTAAGGATCAGCAGGCTGTTGTGCTCCTTGGCCCAGTTGTAGTAGCCGTTAAGGTGCTCCCGCAACCAGAGGTCGCCAGCCGCGATGCTGAAGGGAGCGGAACCATTGTGCATGTCGTTGACGAGATTTGGAATCACGAAGGAAACCGTGGGCAGAGAATTGTAGTCAGAGGGAAAGTCTTCCTTGAATCGGAGGTTCGAGGAGTCGGCGACCGTCTTGCCGTTGGGTAGATTGCAGAAGCTGATCCAGGGAACGTGCTTGCGGGCATAATTACCTTTATTGCTTTCGACGAAGCCGATCGCTGGCAGATCTTCAGAATAGCCCTTAAACGAACGCCCAGCGCGGATCAACTGCTCTCCCAAACTGCTGCTTGCTAAACATTTCTTAGGAACTTGGTTTTCAAAGCCGACTCTCTGGTTGCTGCCGGAAAAGAGCCAGAAATAGTCACCTTCACTGTGGTGCTCCTCAGCATACATCCGAGTGAAACTTGCTCCCTGTGCCCTTAGTGTGCCGTTTATATAAGGTGCAGCCGGACTATTTATGATTTGCCGGTAATCCTTATTTTCCTCGATGACGATCACGATGTGGTCGTACACGGGGAGACCCTCCGGCCATGCGATGGGTGCCGGGGCGTTCGTCTGGAAGGCCAGCGCTGACTTAGGCGAGAGCTGCAGACTAGCGCTGCATAAGAAGACTGCGAGGAGAAGTCCAAACACTTTCATCCGTGAAACTCGGCCCAAGCGAATACCCTCTTCCTCATGCTCGTTGACTGCGCGGCGAGTGTCAACCATGGGGTTTTTCCGAACCTCACGGCAGGTGGCCCAGGCATTTGATCTCGCTGACACAAACAACACCGTGGGTACCCCATCCTTCGCGCACTTTGCGAAGGGTGGGAGTGGAAATGTCCGCACAACGGGACGAACACATGTCGTATCGGCAGCATCGCTACCCGCCCTTGCAAAGAACGCAAGGACGGGGCACCCACAGTCGTGTCAGTGGAGAGGAAACCAAAACCAAAGGCTGGGCCACCCGCCCATTCGGCTCGGTTCAGACCACAGATCGCTTTCGCTGCTGGCAAGCTTGGATGGTTCCGGGCGGCAGACGATCAGGGTCATCTGACGGCGTGGCGCCGGAATCGTCCTGGGCAGTTCGAGGAGTATCTGATGATGCTGGGTCGGAAGGGGGAGCCTGTAGGGGATTCGTCGAATTACTTTCTCCATTTTTCTTCTGATTTCTATCTTCATTCATGCGACTCAGATTCGAGGACGCGACCTGCATGGCGTAGAGCAGAATTCCGGCTTTTTTCGGCTCGAGGCGCCGGTGCAGCAGATGTTCGCAGACCAGGGAGATGGTCGCCTGGATCGAGGTGGCGTCATCCAAGAGGGGCAGGTGGAACTGAACCTGAGGGATGATTCCGGGGTTGCTGACATCTTTCGGGGGCGGGCCGCTGTGCAGGTGGTAATAGCAGAACTTCTTACCGCGAAGGGCGGCAGCCCGGCAGGGCTCCCCGTCGAGTTTTATTTGTTGGCAGGCTTCGTCGGAATATCTATCGGAATATCTATCGGAAGATGATGACATTATGGTGGCTCCTGGAATCAGGTATCAGCTCTTAACTGGCAGGGGGTACCCCCCCTACCCCCCACCCCCCTTTTAAGCCTATTAGAATCTTTTGGTTGGCGGGGAGAGGCTGTAAAGAATTCGGGATAAAGGACTTATAGGTAAAGATTTCAAAAGATGAGACTTAAGTGCAAAAATTGACGGATTGATCCACTTTTTCGTGCGGTCCGCGCTGCTTACGCCCGTTGACCCCTCAGGTTGTCAAAGAGTGCCGAAAAATGATTTTGCGGCAGTTTGCAGAACCGTCTCTGGAGACGGGCGGAGTTCTGGATGATGCACTCTCGGAGGATCATTGCAGGCTTGCGGGCGGGTGTCTGTGATGGGCGTACATAAAATTGGTGATGAAAAAAAGCACGGACGTACGGCACGACTGAAGTGTATTTGAACTCGACCTTGCGGACAGGGCTGGCAGGACTCCACGTAATCGGCACAGCCCGGTATCCAATTTGGGGGGATTTTGAGTGTAATCGGGGCCTTAGAACTCAAAACCCCTCAATGAGCGTTATGGCGATGTTACGCCAATTGACCGGCCCAACGGCCTCTCCCATACCGCAGATTTGAAATCTAGGCCCCCGGAGGCTAGTATTTCATCCGCTCTGGGAGGGGGGGTCTCATGCCGGTCAAACAACGCAGTCACAAGCATCCCGAAGTCGAACAGCGTGTGAAAGCACTCGAACAGCAAATCAAGAAGCTGGAGAAAGAAGTGCGCAGTCTTCAGCAGAAGTTGGCAACGCACGACCATCCCCACACTCACTGAAGGATTGCCCC
>JBEKYF010000090.1:0-27342 GCA_049511255.1 Terriglobales bacterium
CCGGGCTCACCGCCAACCGGATAAATCAGTCCAACGCCTCGGGACTCTATCCTGCCTTTAACAGAGGCTCCTGTTCTCCTCGACCAGCGCTTAGCTATAGACCCTTGCTCGCCCTCCCAAACCCACCTCGCGGTTGTCTGAGTGACTACGCTTGAGCCCCGGACGCTGCACCAACCGGAAAAACTTCAGAACGTGTCAAAGAACGATTATGTTTTTACCACGCTCATTTTCTACGTCAATGAAATTCGTGCACCTGTAACTTCTTATTCATCAATCGAGTGCAGCTCATGCACAGCCGGGTGACACGTAAATTGTGCAATTGCCGGCGTGTGGCTTCGAAATCCCCAGTATTCATGCGGTATTTCGCGGTTTTCTTCCCGAACATCTCCGCTCACGGCTGATCCGCAGGTGAGCCCCGGCTGTGCAAATCGCCGCTTTACCCGCATGAATCCTGCTCTTTTTTTGCAACCCGTCTCCGGTTCTCACCCGGATACTTACGTCCTCGAATCGCTTTCTCTACAATCCCAATGGGAGTGGGATTCTTGGTTGGAGGCCTTTTTTCTTGATGCGAAGCCTGCGTTTGGCGGCAGTCGTTTGTTTCCTGGCCGTTTTTTCCCAGGCACAAGTCGCGCCGGTGCAAAGCGCTGAAGAGAAGGCGGCCAAGTATCTTCAATCGGTGCGGCATCAGCCGGGGTTGCTGTTGGCATTTCTGCAGCAGATGCCGAAGGGCGGCGACCTGCATGTCCACCTGTTCGGTGCGATTTATGCGGAAAGCATGATTGACTGGGCTTCGGAGAGCGCTCTCTGCGTGGATCGCAGCACTTCGAAGCTGGTGCACGCCTCGTGCGATTCTTGCGAGCCGTACAAGAATAAGCCGTCGGTGCGCTGCGCCTATCAGGACCACGTTCTCTACAACCAGCTCGTGGACGCCTGGTCGATGCGCAACTGGCACCGCGAGGAGGAATCGGGTCACGACCATTTCTTTGCTACGTTCGAGAAGTTCGGTCCAGCTTTGGAAAATCACATCGGCGAGGCTTTAGCCGAAGTGGCGTCGCGGGCGGCGGCTGATCATTTGCAGTATGTGGAGCTGATGCACACGGCCGACGGGATGCAGGCGGCCATTCTGGGCGTCAAGATCGGATGGGATGACGACTTCGGCAAGCTCCGCGATAAACTGCTTGCCGGCGGAATGCTGGATGTTGTGGCGTCGGTGCGCAGCCAGCTTGACTCCGATGAAGCCCGCAAGAAAGAGGTGCTGCATTGTGGGACGGCGCAGGCTGCTCCGGGATGCGGAGTTGCGATCCATTATCTTTATCAGGTGCTGCGGGGCTTGCCTCGCGAGCAGGTTTTCGCGCAGATATTGCTTGGGTTTGAGTTGGCCAAGGCCGATCGACGCTTCGTCGGTTTCAACCTGGTGATGCCGGAAGACTACTACGTGCCCATGCACGACTTTGATCTGCACATGCGGATCATCGAGGCCTTGCACAGGTTCTATCCGGCTACGCACGTGTCGTTGCATGCCGATGAACTGGCGATGGGGCTGGTTCCTCCTGAGGGCTTGCGATTTCATATTCGCGAATCGATTGAGCGCGGCGGCGCAGAACGGATTGGGCACGGCGTCGCCGTCATGAGCGAAGACGATCCCGTTGGATTGCTGCAGGAAATGGCCAGAAGGAATGTGCTGGTCGAGATTTGCCTGACCTCGAATGATGTGATTCTGGGCGTGAGCGGCGAGCGCCATCCGCTGCCGGTGTATATGAAATACGGAGTGCCGGTGGCGCTCGCTACCGACGATGAGGGCGTCTCGCGCGGCGATATGACGCACGAATATCTGCGGGCGGTCGAGACCTATGGGTTGTCGTATGGCGATCTGAAGCGCATGGCGCGCGCGAGCCTGGAACACAGTTTTATTCCGGGTGATAGTCTTTGGAGCGATGGGGGGAGCGATGGACACGAGTTGCGGCTTACCGCGGCTTGCGCAGACGATAAGGCGTCCGGCGACCGCCTCTCGGGAAAATGTCAGAAATTGATTGGAGCGAGTGAACGCGCTCGTGTGCAGTGGCAACTGGAGCAAGCATTCGCCGAGTTCGAGAAGAAGTTTTAGCGTGGATACCGTAGTGGTGTCATGGTGAGCGAAGCGAAACACCCATGCATTTTTTCGCTGCTCAGAAAATGCATAGGTCCTTCGCTTCGCTCAGGATGACAGTGTGTATTTATGGCCCCAGAGCTCTTTACTCGCGCCGAATCTGCGGCGGCATTTGTGCTTTCGCAGACCGACTTGCGCCCGCAGATCGGGCTCGTCCTTGGTTCCGGCCTCGGATCTTTTGCCGATGACCTCACCGAAGCCGTCCGCATTCCGTATGCCCACATCCCGACATTTCCGCGTTCGACGGCGATTGGTCATGCCGGACAACTTGTGGTCGGCAAGTCCGGCAACGTTCCTATTGCCGTGATGCAGGGACGGGTGCATCTGTACGAAGGCTATTCGGCCGCCGAGGTCGCCTTTCCTACGCGTGTGCTTGGGCGAATGGGCATTCGCGGATTGATTCTCACCAACGCCGCCGGCGGCATTAACGTCGAGTATGGACAGGGCGCGCTGGTCATCCTGCGCGATCACATCAATCTTCAAGGACAGAATCCGCTGACGGGCGCAAATGACGAGCGCTTTGGCCCGCGCTTCCCCGACATGAGTTATACCTATGCCAAGCGCTATCGCGAGATGGCGCTGGAGGAAGCGAAGAAGCTTTCGATTCCTCCGCGCGAGGGCGTCTACGCGGCGCTGGCCGGCCCGAGTTATGAAACTCCGGCAGAGATTCGGTACCTGCGTGCAATCGGCGCCGATCTGGTGGGCATGTCAACCGTCCCGGAAGCAATCGCCGCACGGCACATGGGGATGAACGTCCTGGCAATCTCATGCGTGACGAATATGGCCGCTGGAATTCTCGATCAGGCGCTTGACCACGAAGAAGTGCTTGAAGTTGGACGACGAGTGATGGGACAGTTCATCGCGCTGCTGCGGGCCGTGCTGCCGCGGATCGCGGCGGATTTGCAGAAGCCCGGATAAGTTTTGCCTCACGAGAAAGAGACGCGGCAAGCTGCGTCTCTACAGGGATCATGTCCAGCAGGGATCATGTCCAGCGGAATTCTTCAGAAAGTCACCTTCAAAGCCAGTTGAAGCACCCTTGGGCCGCCGCCACCAAGACCGGGATTGGTCTGGGCCACGTCGGGGGTCTGGGTAAGAGCGCCCCCCGAGGGTTCGGGACCAAGGACGAGGGTGTGCGTGGGCTGTGCGAAATTCGGATGGTTCAGGATGTTGAAGAACTCGGCGCGCAGTTGCAGTCCGAGCCGCTCCATTACCTGGGTGTTCTTGGTGAAGGAGAAGTCAAGGTTCTTGTAGCCCGGACCGTAGATGGAGTTACGTCCCAAGTCTCCGAAGGTGCCAAAGGCAGGCTGGGAAAACGCATTCAGATTCAAATAACCCGTTGCCGGGCTCCAGTTATGCACAATCGGATCGACTCCCGGAACCACGTCGGGGCGTTGGTTGTAATAGTAGCGACCGGTGGTGTCTATGGCGGTTACGATCGGAATCGGGCGGCCGCTTTGCAGGCTGGCAACCCAGTTCAACTGCCAACCCGAGCCGAACTTCCCAAGTGCGTGCCAAGCGGGCAGATCGTAATTGATCGCCGCTGTAAAACGTTGCCGCGTATCGAAACACGAAGGCCCATGTTCGGCCTTCAGGTTGCTTGGGTCCTGCGGGAAGGCAACAGCGGGAGCAAAGTCGATGCCGTCGGAAGCATCGTCGAGCGACTTGGACCAGTTATAACTGGCAAAGCCAGAGACACGATGATTGTTCTGAATTCTCAAGGTTGCCTGCAATGCGCTGTAAGTGGATGAACTGATCGGCGTCAGCAAGTCGATCGCGCCAAAGTTCGGGTTCGGACGGGTATCGGTTGCATCGGGCTCGTTGGCGTCGGTCAGACGCACCAACTTGGTCCCCTTGCTACCGACATAGCCGACCTCAACCGACGTATTTTCGGCCAGCTTCTGCTGCACGTTCAAATTGAAGTTCTGAGTGTACGGGCTGTGAAACTTATGCGGCGTCCCAAAAATGGAGTAGGGGCCGGTGGTATTTACGGTCATGATTGGATCAATCGTATCGGTGCCGTTGAAGGCGGCCGAATTGAAGGTCATGGGCAGCACAGCCTGTGGCCCTATCGGATTGGTGGCCACTCCGGCCGACGTAGTGAAATTTGCGATGAGAAGATCCTGCGGCACATAGTCGTCGAAAATGCCGTAGCCGCCGCGGACAACGGTGTTCTTCAGGACGTTCCAGGCGAAGCCCAGGCGCGGACCAAAGTCGTGGAGATCCCGCTCGTAGAGGCCATTCAACCCATGGGTGCCTACCATGGCCAAGGTTCCATCGGGCGCGTAGTTTGAGAGGAGATTGTTCTTTTCGCTCAGCGGACCGAAATACTCCCAACGCAAGCCCGCATTCAAGGTAAAGGTCGGCGCGAGACGGTAGTCGTCCTGAGCGAAGAAACTCAAACCGTTGTTGTACGTGGTCCGCTGGGTGTTGCCCGTGTCGACAGAAACGGAACTGCAGCAGGAACTGGTATCGAACTCGCCGCCGGTATAGAAGTCGGCCAGGGCATCCACAATGGGATCGTAGTTAGGATTGGGGGTGACGCCATCCGACAGGTAGCATGGATTGTCTCCGAGGTTGCATACGCCGGCAGTGAACTGATAAATCCCGCGCTCCAAGTTGTCATTGAAGTTGTCGATGACGGCACGCCGGAATTCTCCTCCGAACTTGAGGGTGTGCTTGCCTTTGAGCCAGGTGAAATTGTCGAGAATCTGGTAGCTGCCACTGGTACGCCCGCGCGGTACGCTGTATCCAATTGCTCCGAGGTTCTCGATTCCGGTGAAGTCGAACTCGGGCAGACCCAGCTTGCCGGTGCCGAAGTTGAGGCTCGGCGGCGGCTCCCAGTTTGCGTTGAGCGAACTGAATGAGGTCGTATAGCGGCTGTATCCGAAGCGGACTTCATTGATCCTGGTGGAACTGAGCGTGGACAGGAGACTTGCCGAGAGGACCTGTACGCGCGCTGGCGAGGTTTGGGCAAAAGCGGCTAGTCGAGAACCGGTGCCGTACCCTCCTGGAGAGCCGAATGGAAAGACCTGGTAGCTTTGGGCGAACGCGTAGCGTCCAGTCAAAAGTTCATTGTTCGAAAGGTTGTGGTCCAGCTTGAGGATAAAGTTGTTGCCGTCATTCTTGTCCTGCACGACGCCGGGAATGCTGTTGACGGTACTTTGGGGATAGAAGGCCAGAACAGCGTCGAGACCTGGGTTGACGACACCGTCCAGCCCTTGTGCGATGGCGCGGGCGTGCGCAATCTCACCAATGGTCGGCACCTGTAGCAGAAAATCCGAACCGACGCGCTCCTGTTGCCCTTCGTAGGCGCCAAAGAAGAAGGTCTTGTCCTTCACCATCGGGCCGCCAAGGGAGAATCCGAAGTTGTTGTTCTGGAACACCGACTTCCGTGATTCCGTGTTGAAGTAATTACGAGCGTCGAGAGCGCTGTTACGGAAAAACTCGAATGCCGAGCCGTGGATGTGGTTCGTCCCTGATCGCGTAACGATATTGACGATCGAGCCGCTGTTGCGTCCGTATTCTGCTCCGAATTGCGATTGGAGATTGAATTCCTGAATCGCCTCGATGGGAAGCAAAGAAGCCGGGGCGCCGCCAATGCCCGTCTGATTCAAAGCAGAGTTGTTGAAGAAGGGATCGTTGTTGTCGGTTCCGTCGAGCGTGTAGTTATTCGAACGGTCGCGGTTGCCATTGATGTTGAATTGGCCGAAACCTCCCTCCGTTCCCGCGACTCCGGAGGGATCGACCGTTGTGCCAGGCGTTAGAGCGACCAACTTTCCAAAATCACGCCCGTTCAGTGGGAGTTCGTTCACGAGTCGCCGTTCGACCACTTGCCCAAGGACATCGCGGGTTGTTTCGATCACCGGCGCTTCTGCCGTCACATTCAGCAGCTCTGTCCGCTTCTCAACCTTGGTCAGATCGAAGTTCGCCGTTGTGTCCAATCCCACGTTGACCTGAACGTTCTGCGCCGACGGCGACAGCCCGGCGGCTTCCGCCGTGACCGTGTATTCGCCGGCTGGGAGTTCGGCCAGGACGTAGCCGCCATCTGCGCCGGTGGTGGCCTTGCGTTGCAAGCCGGTACCGGTGCTCTTTGCGGAGACCTTCGCTCCGGCAATCACGCTGCCGCTCGGGTCGGTTACCGTGCCTCGAATGGATCCGCGGAAACTCTGCGCCCACGCGGACGTGTTGATCAGCAACAGTGCTGCTACGCCGATGGTCCGGATCAAGATTGCCAGGGATCGTTGACTGCTGCTGCCTCTATGCATGACCGGTTCCTCGTGTGGAGTCTGTTTTAAAGATGTGTTTCGAACTCTTCTTTCGAACTTAGTGTCCCTTACGCGGTATGAATACCGCCTGCGGCGGATTTATGTCGTAGGCCGCCGCGAAGCTTGCCTGGTTGAGCGCAAAGCTGGCTCGTCCGCGCGAATCGAGGAACAGCAGTGGCTGTTTGAGCGGCACATCGCTGAACGTCCTGACGAATGGCATCTCTACCTCGCGTCCTCGGATCGTGACCTTCAACTTATCGCCGTGCTGATAGCCGAGCTTCAGAAAATCTTCGGCGCTGATGTTCGTGATCAGGTTGCCGAACGGACCATCCAGGGCGATTACCTCTCCGGTCAGACCCTTGTCGTCCACGGTTGCGGGTTTCAGATCGAGGCGGACCAGTTCCTTGACGATGGGTCCGACCTGGGTCCAGTCGTCGCCGCGCGCGATGTGAGCGCCGACGGGAGAGAAAATGTCCCGGCCATGGAAGGTGGAGGAAATTTTGGCGCCGACCATCCAATTGGGGTTGATGATCTCGCGAATGGCCTCGATGCCGTCGCGGTCCTCGACCATCGTCATCAAGCCGTTATCGGGCAGCACGAAGAATTGCCCGCGCTTCGATTCCACCACCACAGCCTTGCGCGAACTGCCTACACCGGGATCGACGACGGCCACAAATACCGTTCCGGCTGGGAAGTAGGGTGTCGCGCCAAAGAGGAAGCGAGCGCCGTCTCGAATGGAAAAAGCATTGACCTGATGCGTGAGATCGACAATGCGGAGGTTGGGAGCGATGCCGTACATGACGCCCTTGCAGAGAGCCACCGAATCGTCCACGACGCCGAAATCGGTCATGAAGACGATGGTGGGCGGAGGCTGCACGGCAGAGTGCTGCGCCAGAACAGGGGTCGCGACCAGAAGTAAAAAGGCGGCCCCCGCGACGAGCCGCAAACACGACAATCGCGCCGATTTTCCTGCCGGGGTTGATGTCATCCGCATAAAGCCGAACTTTCCTAAAAGACCACTAGTTTATTAGGGATTAAGGAAAACGCAACTGCGGTTCATGACTCAGCTACAGAGAAGAGAAAACGATGCGCCATCGTTCCGCTTCCGGCATCTATAATCGGGACGACACTAAATCTAGTTGGCAATCAATCAAAACAGGAGAGAGCTAGCGATGTCCAACGTCATTCCTGAAAAATACGCCGACCTTTTCAAGAAGCCCGCCTTCGCCAGTCTGGGCACACTCATGCCCGACGGACGGCCACAGGTTACTCCCGTGTGGTGCGACTTCGACGGCCAACACGTCATCTTCAACTCGGCGCGCGGACGCCAGAAGGATCGCAATGTGCGCCGCGATCCGCGGGTGGCTCTAGCCATCGTCGATCCCGACAATCCCTATCGTTATCTGGAGATCCGCGGCACTGTGGTGGAGATTACCGAAGACGGCGCCGCCCAACACATCGACAAGATGGCGAAGAAGTACCTGGGAGTCGATAAGTATCCCTATGCCCAGCCGGGAGAGGTTCGCGTGCTTTACAAGATCCGGCCGGAGCACACCACCGTGATGGGCTAGACGGGCTGCTGAGAAACTTGATTCTCGCCTCGCAGCGCCTGAGGGCGTGAAGAATACCGTCAAAGTCCGCGGACAGGAGTGTCCGCACCACACGACCCACTTTTCTCCTTGCTTCTCCGATAACCTTTCTTCAGCAAACGAGTCCAACTCCCGATGGAACTCTGGAGGATCCTTTTCCGTAGTAGAAGACGAGAGTCGAGGGATCCTGGTTATTGTCTGTTTCCTGGGGGGAGTTATGGAAGTTGGGGAAAATGGCCGCGATGGTTTGCACGTGCACGCCACTGATGCTCAAGCCAATAGTATTTCGGCGCAGCAGGTGGTGAAGACTGCGCACGAAGAACTCCTCCAGCTGATGCGGCAGCGTGCCGAGGTCATGAAGCGCATTGGCACGGTGAAGCAGACTATCGCCGGATTGGCGAATCTTTTCGGCGAGCAGGTGCTGGGCGATGACTTGCTGGAACTGATCGACCGCAAGCCCAATGGCCGCCAGCCCGGCTTCACCAAAGCGTGCCGCAGGGTGCTCATGGAAGTGCGGCGTCCGCTGGGAGCGCGCGAGGTTTGCGTGGAACTGGAACGATATGCTCCGGCAATCCTGGCGCGGCACAAGGACCCGCTGGCCTCGGTCACAACCGTTTTGAATCGTCTGGTGGATTATGGGGAGGCTCGCAGCCTGAGCAACGACCGCGGCCGCCGAGTCTGGGAGTGGATCAGCGAACCCGAGCCGGCGGGGGACGCGAAGCCTTCCCGGAGAACGGCGTGATATCGCGGCCCTCAGCGGCTAAAGCCGCGTTCAAAGCCATGCAGCTACCGCAGCGCTGAAGCCCTCCACCCCAGCACGCCAAAACCGGGCGTGCTGGGGACCCCGGCGCTGCGCCACCCAAAGCAAAGTCGAGTTTTTCAGCAGTCGGAGACGGGGCAAGCCCCGTCTCTACGAAGGACTCTACGCCGGCAGCAGCCGTCCTTTTTCCAGATGCCGCGTCACGTGCGCGTACTGGGCCGCGTGCGGATCGTGCGTTACCATCACAATTGTCTTGTTGAAGCTTTCATTCAGCCGCTTCAAAATCTCGAGGATTTCCGTTGCCGAGTTGCTGTCGAGGTCGCCGGTCGGTTCGTCGGCGAGAATCAGCGTGGGGTCGCTGACGATGGCGCGAGCGATGGCCACGCGCTGCTCCTGTCCACCGGATAGCTGCTTGGGAAGGTGATCGACGCGATCCTCAAGTCCGACGAGCTTGAGCGCGGTCATCACGTGATCGCGGCGCTGCTGCGGCGTCATCCTGGTCAGCAGCAGGGGCAACTCGACATTCTCAAAGGCCGTCAGCACCGGAATCAGATTGAAAGTCTGAAAAACGTAGCCGACGTGAGTATTGCGCCACTTGGCGGACTGCCCATCGTTCAGGCGAAAAACATTTTCGCCCATCACCAGCAGTTCGCCGGAACTGGGGCGGTCAATGGCTGCGATCATGTTCAGCAGGGTCGTCTTGCCTGATCCTGAAGGCCCCATCAGCGCCAGAAACTCGCCGCCGGTGATGTCGAGGGAAACGTTGTCGAGCGCAGTCACCTCGAAAGCGTCGCGCTTGAAAATCTTGCTCACCCCACGGGCCTGGACGACATTGCTGCCCACGGCCGGCTGTGTCGTTGTCGCCATTGCGTTCATTATTGCCCCTTGATACGAATCTTTTGCCCGTCCTGCAAATCCGCGGGTCCTGCCGTGATTACGTTTTCGCCGCCGACGAGGGAGTCCACCAGATAGCCTCCCGAACGCTGGCCCTGAACATGAACATCCCGGCGGAGAGCCTTGCCTTTGAAAGCGAGCAGCACGAACTTTTTCCCATCCTTATCGCGCAATGCGGCGGTGGGCACGAAGACATAAGTCTGTTTTGCGCCGGCGTTTTTATCGTTTTTCGTACCTTCGTTCGCCTTCGCCTTGAACTGCACGGTCGCATTCATTTCCGGGCGCAGGTAGGAATCGGGTTTCAGAATCTGAACCTTGACCTGGACCGTCGCTTTCTGGCGATTCGCTTCCGGCGACATTTCGGCGATCTCGCCTTTGTAGGAGCGATCCTTGAACGCATCCAGGGTGACGATGCCTTCCTGCTTCGGCGACAGTTTGGCAAAGTCATCCTGCGCGATATCGAGCTCAACCTGAATATCATCGAGATCCGCCAGCGCCACCACCGACCCGCGCGGGCCGCCTTCGGCGCCGCTGGCGAATTGAGCGGTGACCAGTTCGCCTTTTTCCGCCGTGCGCTCCAGAATCGTGCCGCTGACGGGGGCGCGAATCACCGTGGCATCGAGTTGAGATTTGGCATATGCCATCTGGCCTTCGGCCTGCAGCAGGTCGCCGCGGGCACGCTCAATTTCTTCGGAGCGCGGACCAAGTTGCATGAGCCGGAAAGCGCGTTCCAGCGAATTCATTCGTTGTTGCGAAGCATCGCACTTGGCGACAGCGTCATCCAAATTCTGCCTGGACATGACTCCCTGGGCAACCAAGTCGCGCGTTCGGTCCAAATTAATTTTGTCGTTGATTGCCGTAGCGCGCGCCTCCTGCAGATTGTGATCCGCCTGCTGAATCTCCTCCGGGCGCGAGCCGTTTTGATTTTCGAGCAGGCGCGCTTTGGCGCTCTCGACCGCGCCTCGAGCCTGTTCGTACTGGGCGCGGAATTCCTCGTCCTCCAGCCGCACCAGAACTTGACCTTCTTTCACCTTGTCGCCTTTTTCCACGCCAATCCACGCCACGCGGCCCGTGACCTTCGAATTCACGCTGATTTTGTGATGAGCGACGATGTATCCGCTCGCTGAAAGCACGGTGCTGCCTGCGACGTCACTGCCTTCCGCGGTGGCCCGCGCGACTTCCACTTCCGGCGTCTCCGAAGCGAGCGCGCGGTACGCCAGTGCGACTAATCCCAGCAGGACGACTGCGGCGATTCCGCCCAGAATGAGGCGGCGCGACCACGCGGGCGGTTCTCCGCCTCCGTCGCGCAGCGAATGATCGATGCGCAGACTCCGCAGGTCTTCGTGTTTCGCGTCTGTGGGTCCGATGTCCGTGGGCATGGGTGAAGACATGCTCCCAAACCTCTAGTGGTTCAAAATTGATCGCATCAACATTGTACGAACTGTGTGCCGGCTTCGCAGCGACCTTTTGGTTCGGAGGCACATCCCTCAGGGGCTAAAGCCCCGCATTTTTCCGGCCCTAAACGGCACGGCTGAAGCCGTGCCCTACCCAAAACCCATTTGTGAAACCTCTGGCTTGCCGCGAAGGTGTTGGTCACCTGTGCTTCCTAGGCTCGCAGCGAGGTCAGAATATCCTGCCGCGCCGCATGCCACGCGGGCGCGAAGCCTCCGAGCAAGCCCATGATCAATGCAAAGCCAACCGCGGCCATCGCGACCCCCCAAGTCAGGTGCAGACTGAAAACAGTTTCGCTGAAGGTGAGGGAGTTGCCGATTCCAGTGCTCATGCCGTTGAAGGGCAACATCAAAACAATCCCGACAAACGCTCCCAGCAGCGACAGCAGCAACGCTTCGATCACGAACGACGTGAGAATACTCGGCCGCGAAAATCCTATGATCCTCAAGGTTGCGATCTCGCGCGAGCGATACGCTACTGCCGCGTACATCGTATTCATGGCGGCGAAGCTGGAACCGATCGCCATGATGATCGCCACAAACGTGCCGATAAATTTGATCGCGCCACCAGAACTCGTTTGCTTCTCGTAATACTCGGTTTCGAGCGTGCCCTCTAACTTCAGCCGCTGATCGTCGCTGACGCGGTGTTTCAGCGCGTCCGCTGCAACCGGGTCGGTTGCCCGCAGATACACCGAAGCATAGCCTCCCTGGCGGTCGAAATCCGCGGCGATCTGGTTGACGTCGCCCCAGATTTCCGAATCATACGCGGTGCCGCCGGAATCGAACACACCTACGACTTTCCACTGTCCCTTGGCAAAGTCAAGATTGTCGCCGACGTTGGCTCCGGAAAAACGATTGTGAATGGAGTTGCCAACGACCACTTCGCGCTGTCCTGGCGTAAACCAGCGGCCTTCGACCAATTTTGCGCTGGGACGCAGCGTGAGGCCCGCCGGCATCATGCCGCGAACCGAAACGTTCACTTCACCGGTGCCGTCCTTGCGAGGCAGCACGACGACCACCACCCATTCACCGGAAGCGAGCGGTTGTCCCTGGCTGTCCGTGGCAATGCCGGGCAGCGTCTTCAGCGTTGGAAAAAGATCGGCGTCGAAGCCTCCCGAAAGCTCTGCCGTGGATCCCTTGCGCATGACTAGCACGTTCACCGGATCGCCGCTGGCCATGAAGGCTTTCTTCAAACCGGCCAGCAGCGCCATCAGGAAAACGGCGGTGGTCACGGTGAGCGCAATGCCGAGAGCCGTCATGATGGTGAGGCCCTTGCGCAGCTTCAGATTGCGAATGTTATAGCTGATCGGAATCGCCATGCTGTTTCTTTTGCTACTTGGGCTACTTGCTACCCGATGTAGCGCAAGCCCTCCACAATGTCCAACTTTGCCGCATGGTAGGCAGGAATGATCGCACTCAGGAATCCCACCATCCCTGCGACGACGATGGCGAGCAGCAAGGTGGGGGGCGTCACCTTCATCCCAGAAAGAAAGAAATTCATCCCAGGCGCGTGCGAGATTGCCGAGACCAGTCCGATCGCCAGCAGGCAGCCTAGCGCACCGCCGGTTAAAGCCACCAGTACCGCTTCTCCAATATAAAGCTGCAAGATCGATTGCCGCGTGAATCCGAGCGTCTTCAGAACCGCTACTTCGCGCGTTCGTTCCCGGATCGACATGGCCATGGTGGTGGCCGAGACCAGCAGCGTGGCAAACACCAAGGCAAAGCAGATACTCAGAATAAATGCTTTCACGTTTCCAATGCTATTGATGAAGCTCAACTGGAACGCCTTTTCACTCTCGGTTTTTGTGGGCTCGGGAGAATTGCGGAACATGGCATCCACCGCGGCGGCGACCGTGGACACGCTGTTCGGAGAATCGGCGAGGATAGCGAACATGCCTGCTTTCCCGTTGGCGAATGAGACTGCTTCTTCAACATATTTCTGATTGAAGTAGATAGATTCAGTGGTTTCGGGCGCCGTATAGATCCCGCGAATCGTGAGCTCAAGATCCATGGGATAGATGGTGCCCTTGATCACGATGCGATCGCCCAGCTTCCAGCCATATTTCCTGGCGAGTTGGACGTCGACGATCGCACCGGCGCGATCGCGCTGCCAGGCCAGCACCTGATCCGCGGGGATCTTGAGGTCGGTGAAGATCTTGAGGATTTCGTCCGGGTCGGTGCCGAACTGGGCGAACATATTCTCCGGCTTGTCATCTTTGTATATGCCTCCAAACCAGTTGTTGGGGGCAACGGCCACCACGCCGGGAATGGCGCGGATTTTCTCCCGGTAAAACAACGGCATGTATTGGGTCAGCGAAACGCGGTGGCGGGTGACCAATCGCTGCGCGGACTCGGCGCTGAACGTGTCGATATAGAAGGCACGCCAGATGGTCATCATCAGAGTCAGCAGCAGGAGCGAGAACGTGATGCTCAACACGGTCAGAATGCTGCGCCGCTTGTTGCGAAACGCGCTTTTGGTCACGAAGCGGGTTAAGGTCATGCGAGTACGAAGGCCATCCAGTTGATAAGAAAATTCGGTAGTGGGTCAGTTTGAAAGACCACATCCCCCAGCGGCTAAAGCCGCTTTTGATTTTGCGACGGTTACGGCACGGCTGAAGCCGTGCCCTTTCAAAACAAATTCAAACTGACCCACTACCGAAAATTCCCCGACAGGGACAGCCCAACCCCATTTACGCTAGCCTTGAGGATAGAGCAGCGGTCGCCGCATGGACAACTGGACTTTGATCTTCATTTTCGCGAACATCTTCGCGAACTTCTTCGCGAACATCCAATCCGATCGGCGGGACTCTGCTTCTCCAACGGAGAGAGCTTAAACTACTGTGGGTGGGTGTCGTTCTCCGCTTGGAGCGTCTTCTCGCGGTCTCCGGGGCCGCTTTCAGGAGCGGGGACTGTCTTTACTGCTTTCCGTGGTGTCTTGCTTGTTCGGCCGGAACCTTTCGCCCATTTTATGCCTGCCGAAGGTTTACCTTTCGCAGTCTCGTAGTCAGTCTCCTCGCGACCCTCTGGTCTGACTCCGAGTTTACCGGCCGTCTGGGCATCAAGTTGCCCGGTGACGGGCAGATTCTCAGCCTTCTGAAATCCGCGAATGCTCGCTCGGGTTCGGAGACCGAGGACGCCATCGACTTCCCCGCGGTAGTATCCTTTGCCCTGCAAAGTTTGCTGCATCTTCTTGACATCGTTCTGATTGACATCGTTCCGATGCCCGTCCACGGGCACTTCTTTGCTGAGGTTGGCTCCCGAAGCGAGCGGCGTCGGGCGTGGTCCCGAGATCCCCGTCGCCAGCAATATGAAGACAATCCCAGCCCACGCGGCTTTGCTGGCTAGAAACATTCCTTCTCCTCCATTTTTAGGACGTCCACAGCTTCGCTCACTTGCTGTAGCAATACTGTGCAGAATGGCTCACATCATGAGCGATCCGCTACAATCTCGCTCGATCCGGGCTTTCTCTGATTTGGAACCATCCTGCGTGTCTCGACGGCCTACCCTCGGGTTACATTTGGCAGATACGGGAAGTTGAAAAGCACGAGACAAGGCCGTATTGTAGGACCGACAGGAAGAGAGCTGCAGCCAATTGCCCTCCCTAAGCTCATGGCGCAGCATCGAACCCGAAAAAAGGAGATCGGCAAATGGAAGCCAAGCCGGCACAACAGAACATTCAGGATTCCTTCCTCAACACGGCACGAAAGGAACGGCACAATATTACGATCTATCTGGTCAGCGGCGTGAAGCTGACGATTTCGACGGTCGTCATCGTGCGGGGAGCCCATAGCCACGCAGATGCGAAGCCGGCGGCGGTGGCGTCCCAAGGCGAGGCTGAAATCGCGAACTCCGCTTCCGGGACCGAGGGATAGAGTGAGTTTGCTTGCGCCGAGATGACTCCAGACTGAGCAGCCGCGATAGTTCGCGGAAAGAGCCCAAGGCGGTGCTGAATCCATCGGAACAGCAGGAACGGGCGTTCCTGGTGGGGGTGGAGTTTCGCACCCGAGGGCGCGCGGGCCACCAAGGGAAGATAAGCTCTGCAGCGATCACTCCGGGCGCGCAGGCGGCTCGAGATCACGCCACGAGCGTGGCCGCCTCGTCGTCGTTCATGCCGGCGGATTCCCCGGATTTCAGTTCCGAAGAATCGCTCGACGAACTGCGGGCACTGGCCACGAGCGCGGGCGCCGAGATCGCCGGCGAATTCACACAGCACCGCGACCGGCCGGATCCGGCCACGCTGATCGGTAAGGGCAAGCTGGAGGAAATTGCGGGCGCGGCAGCCTCGGTTTCCGCGGATGTGATTCTGTTCGATCACGACCTCTCGCCTTCGCAACAGCGCAACATCGAACGCGTGGTCAACACGCGCGTCATTGATCGCACGCAGCTTATTCTCGATATCTTCGCGCGGCACGCCCGCACTCGTGAAGGTCAGTTGCAGGTGGAACTGGCTCAGCTCGAGTATTTGCTTCCGCGGCTGGCGGGGCGCGGCGTGGAAATGTCGCAGCTTGGCGGCGGAATCGGCACTCGCGGACCGGGCGAAACTCAACTGGAGACCGACCGGCGAAAGATTTTCCGCCGCGTCCGGCACGTCAAGCAGCAAATCGAAAATGTCCGCCGCATACGGGCGCAGCAGCGGCAACGGCGCGAATCGGTTCCGGTGGCTACGGTGGCGCTGGTGGGGTATACGAACGCGGGAAAGTCCACGCTGTTCAATGCCCTCACCAAGTCGAACGTGGTGGCGTCGTCGCGCATGTTTGCCACGCTCGATCCGACCATCCGACCTGCTGAGCTGCCCTCGAAGCGCAAAGTTCTGTTCTCCGATACGGTAGGTTTCATCCGGCATCTTCCTCACACGCTGGTTTCGGCGTTTCGCGCCACGCTCGAAGAAGTGCAACGCGCGACGCTCATCATGCAGGTCTCGGATGCAAGCAGCCGGGTCTCCGCCGAGCAGGACGCGCAAGTGGAAAGCGTCCTCAAGGAACTCGAAGCTGACAAGAAGCCCCGGCTGCGAGTGATGAATAAGATTGATCTGTTGCCTCCCAAGCAGCGAGAGTCGCTGCGTGACAGCGATCTGCTCGACAACGATCAGACCATCCACGTCTCGGCGGCGAAAGGAATCGGATTGAGCACTCTGCTCGACCGCGTCGATGCTCTGCTCGAAGAAGACCGCCCCTGCCGCGTTCGCTTGTGTATCCCTCAAAAAGAAGGCAAGATGCTGGCCCAGTTGCAGGCCGGCGCCCGTATCTATTCCCGGCAGTATCAGGACGGATTGGTGGTACTGGAAGCGGATGCTCCCGCGTCGCTGCTGCGGCGGATGCGGGAATGGGTGGTGGAATGAGGATTTTGTAATTTGGTAATCGGGTAATTTTGTAATTTTCGTTGCGCGGACTGTAGTCCACTCGATCCAGCCAGAGCCGACCGAGGTTACAAAAGGAACTTGCCAGCGTGACCCCGTTGCTATGACATAAGGAGTCATGAAGGCCCACATCGCATCGAGGCTGATCCTCGCCCTACTCGTTTGCCTGACAATTCCACTGGCTGCGCAAGGACCAGACAGCGTGGCCGCGCAAGTGCGCAAGCTCGAAGAAAAGTGGACCGAGGCCTACAAAGAAAAAGATTTAGATGTTTTGGCTAAGCTCCTCACCGAGGATTTCATCATCACGGTTGAGGATGGCAACACCTACAGCAAAGCGGGATACATAACGCACACCGCTGACTCTACGGTTAAGGTGGAATTTGCGGAGTTATCGGATCTCCGCGTGCGAGTACGCGCCGGTGGCAACATCGCCGTGGTGACCGGAGTCTTTTACCAGAAGGGACGATCCAACGGAAAACCTTACGAATATCACGATCGCCTGACGGACGTCTGGGTTAGAACGGGAAACGGCTGGCGAGTGCTCGCTTCTCATTATAGCGTTCCGCGGAAATAATAAATCGAAGTTGGCTTTTCGTTTTACCCCTGCCCAAGAGAAACTCTGATTAAGTCTTTACTGGCGGGACGGGATGCGTTGAAAGTGCGACCCTCAGCGGCTAAAGCCGCTTGTGTAGCGGGTTCTGACGGCATGGCTGAAGCCATGCCCTTTCAAAGCTCACCCGTCAAAGCTCTCCCGTGGGCCGACTCAATCAGAGTTTCCCAAGGTACGATCCAAGTTAATCGACGCTGAATTAGAATCAACGGTTATAGCGACGAGTCTTTTCTGGAGGAGCGATGGGCAACTATGCGGTAACCGCAGGACGGATGGTCCCGCATAACATGGTGACCACGCAGTTCGAGCTCGATGGTTTTCGCGTTGTGCGCACGCTGGGCGTGGTGCGCGGAATCACAGTGCGTTCGCGGTCGATCTTCGGAACCATTGGAGCCGGGTTGCAGACGCTGGTCGGCGGCAACATCACCCTGCTGACCAATCTGTGCGAGAGGACTCGCGCCGAAGCGTTCGACCTGATGTTGCAACACGCGGCGGACATTGGAGGCAACGCCGTCGTCGGCGCCCGCTACGACGCAACGGAGGTGATGCAGGGCGTCACGGAAGTTCTGGCCTATGGCACGGCCGTTTTTGTGGAAGCGGCACCGAAGGCTTAGACGCGAGTCCAGAGTTGATGTGGCTGCGGGCAGCTGCCGAGCTTTGCTCGGCTTGGACGGGCGAGGGCGCCCGTCCCTCCACAGGGCACGATTGGGCTGAAAAAATAAATATTACCATTCTTTAGAATCATTGGTTTAGGCGGAAATTCCTCCAAAATCTTTGAGTTTAAAGGACTTATCTGTAAAATATTCTGGAATAAGGGGTTAGCGCCAATTCTCTTGGTTTCTGCGTTGTCGATACTCGGACATCGGAGGGTATTCCTGGGGCGGCGCTTCAGCGTCGGGCTCGGGCCTCACTTCGGTTCTGGGCTTGTCTAGAAAATTTGGATCGCGGGCTACGCCCTCGGTCAGTCGCATCCATTCCGACATGAAGCGTCGGCCTTCCTGATCCGGTTTGTCTTCTTTATTGTCCGCGTGGTTCTTGTCCGCTCCGTCGTTGTCGAGGAGGTCGTAGTCGCGGCCTTCGACGGTGGACCAGGCGGTTGCGCCTAGCGGACGATTCTCTACGCAGTTGGGGTCGATTACGACGTGGGTCGGCTTGGGCTCCAGGGAAAGGAACTTGACGTTGGCGGCGGCGGTGCGAAGGGCACGCAGGAGCAGAGAGGCGGTGCGGTGATCGATCTGTTGGGTCACGAGCAGGCGCATGACTTCGGCGAGGCCGAGCTGGATGGAGTTTGCGTCCTCGAGCGTGGGGAGGGTGATGACGCCGTGTTCGCTGAATTTCATGTTAATTTCGCGGCTCATGAGGCGGCATTGCTCGTGGAAGAAACAATGCCTTTCATTGCGCTTGGCGGGCGATCCGCATTGGATGCCGTTGACTTTGATGTGTTGGCAGCGGCGGATAGTTACGGGATAGGTTGGCATGGTGTTCTCCTTTAGAAATCAGTTCTCGGTTCTCAGTTCTCAGTCTGGCGGGTGCTGTATTTTGGTTGCAGTATGGCGGCCGGGCGGGGACGCCCGGCGCTCCACCGACAACTTCAGGCGGTCTGGGTAAGGGCGTTTAACACGTGGCCTGGCGGATTTCCTGGGCCAAATGAAAAAGGGTGCGGGAGTGGATCCGCACCCTTTTCTTCTACTATTATTATTATATCAATTCGCGGGGGGTAACGTGCCAAAGTTTCAGACTTTATTTTCCTATCCTATTCATGGAGTTAGCTGGAAAATCGGGAAAATGGGGGCTTGACAAGATTTGGGACGGGGGTTGCGCCGTCTGGGCATGAGGCGTTCCCAACTTGGCAACTCGCAAAAATTCAATGAGTGAAATCGCCTTGGCTTCGACAGCTACCTGATCGCGCAACAAGCTGGAGCGAGATTCAGGGAGCCTAGAGAATGTCCATCTCGTCCTCAACCTCTCTGGCACGCGGTGCTCCGCAACGGCAGGAAAACTACGGCTTGACAATGCCCTCGCTCTTATCTAGGTCCACCTGACGGGAACACTATGCAAAACCATGCACAAACTCGACAACACTCTGTTCAATTCTGACTTCCATCGGGTCGCTTTGGCCGTTAAGTGGGTCTATTTTCAACGATCATGAGATTGGACTCAAGATTGCTCGCTAACGCGGAGCACCGCCTTTCCATTCCTGGGGATTTCAATCGAAAAGGGGGAACTAACGATGAAGCGTGTATGTCCTCTTGCGGTAATGATTGCCTTAGCGATTCCAGCTTTCGGCAGCAGTTTAAACTTGTCAACCGGGGTTACTGGGGGAGCTACGTATACTGTTGTTGAGCAAAATGGCTACAATTCGGGTGCGACTGCAACCGCTACGGTGGTCACTTCCTCGGACGCCGATTGGTATAGTGGTTGGGTCCCGAACAGCTCATCCTCCGCATGGATCGCCTTTAACCCAAATAACTGCTGCGTTAACGGCTTGGGCGACTATAGTACAACATTCACACTAACGTCCGCCGATCTCTCGAAGGTTGCGCTATCCGGCAGTTGGACGCTTGACGACGCCGGAGAGCTCCTTCTTAATGGGAACGTTATCGGGACTCTCGGCGACAATAACTGGGGCTCGCTCACTTCTTTCTCGGTGCTGGCAGGGAGCAGCGATTTCGTTCTCGGGACGAATACGCTGTCCATCGATATCACGGACACGGATAGCTATCTAGAAGGAGTGAACCTTAACGGCACTTTGACGGGCGCGGTCACCACTCCGGAGCCATCCTCGCTGGGGCTGATGTGCCTCGGTGTGCTCGGGCTGCTTCTGGTGGGCCGCAAACGCTTGCAATTGCCGGCCTAGCTTGGGGCTTCGCTTCTTGCCAGCCGGGCCTGGGGAAGAATCTGAATTCTTGTCTCGAACACATGCCTCGGTAGGATCTTATCCACCGAACCCATAGCGTCGTAAGAGAGAGGGGTTATCATTTGTCGCGATGCGCCTTAATGGCCTAGAGCTTATTGCTCGAAGTCGGCGTCTTTGCGAAGGGGGTCAGGGGGGCGAGGAACTGTCGGAGTCGTTCAAGATCCGATTCAGAAATCCTGATGAATCTTAGGCCAACTCCGCATCCTGGCGTGCTATAGGCGACTTCGCAATCCGCCCAGACCTTGGTTTCTGCGATCCAGATACCCACTCTTACCTTGTTTCCCGGCTGCAACGGGATCGCCATCTCAATGTAACATCCGCCGACGCTCAGATCCGCAATGGTCGCCCAAAAGGAGGCCCCGGCTTGAGTATGAATTTCCACCGAATTCTGGCACTTGAACCGGGGGTGCTTCCGCTGCTCAGCGAACTGTAGCAGATAATTGTCGGGTAGGGCAGGCGGAAGCGGAAAATCCCAGAGAGGCTTTTCTGGCGAAAGGTTGAGCAAGCCCACGTGACCCGCCTTTGGGGTTCCCGGCTGGCCTACCCATTTGACGCGAAAGTGGACTCGGTTTTTGCCATACGTCAAACCGATGGTCTCATCGAGATTGAGCCGGCATTCCACGCCACTCAACTCGATGCCCTGCTGGCTAACGTTGACCGTAACCGCCTTCGCGGAGAACACCTGGCCACTACTGTCGGTGCCGAAAATGCGCACGGGTACCTGGATCTCTTTGCGAGGCTCGCGGCGCCTGCCCATCCCGTGGTACCTCCCCGTCGATCCAGGAACCATGCAAGATCAGATCGCCTATTGTGCTGGGACAATAGCCCGAAAGCAAGCTTGGTAATCCTATGTGACCGGAATTGTGAACACTCTAACCGGGACCGTTGGCGAAACAATCCCATTATGCTAACTGAGAAACGGCCGAGGGATGGGAAGGAGACGCGGCAAGCCGCGTCTCTACAGAGTGTTCGTCGATTCACTCTTTGTACAAGAACCCCGCGACGACCGCGGCCAGGATCGCGCCTACCCACATTTCGAGCATCCATCCGAGCGGCAACATGCGCGGAATCGGCGACCAGGTTGCTTGCGCGAAGTTGCTCGGCACACCGGCGATGAAGCCAATGATCATGCCGATTTTGGCGGCCGTCTTCGGTCCCGGGCCGGCGGTGGCGCGGCTCCACGCGTAAATGTACGCCTGAGCCATCGACAATGCGAACACCAGCAAGATCCACTCCCCGACGAAAAACGGATAGCGCGGTTGCTTGAGGAGCAATCCTTGCTTCTGCACGCCCTCGTAAAGTGGGCCCAGTCGCGTCTGAATGAAGAAACTCCACGCATTCCACACCACCCCGCCGGCAATGCCCCCCAGCCACACCCGAGTCGTATTCAGCTTCATGGTGCCTCCTGTTTGCGTCTGGCTTAAGACGGCACAAGTGTACTCCAGCGAGTCAATGCGGTGGAATTGCGCACCGGAAACAAGCAAAGACTCGACCCGTAATTTATTCAACGCCAGCTTCTCCGAAAGATTCTTCGCCGACGGCGACGAAGCACGCTTCACGATCCCGGAAGCAGTGGTGGCGCGGTTGAAAGCAGATCCTTCGCTTCGCTCAGGATGACAATTTGAGGAGGGATTGTTGAGAGCGGATTCCTTCGCTCCTCCACCCCATCGCGCCAAAAGCGGGCGCGGTGGGGACGCCGGTTCGCTCAGGATGACAATTTGAGGAGGGATTGGCTGCGCGAGAGGTCACAGGAGGCCGGTGCGATTTCGGGGGCGACGTCGGCAAGCGGAAAATTGACAATTTCAGCTTTGGCGAATCACTTTTCTAAACACAAGCCCTAGTGGTCATCTTCCTGGTTAACCGCAACATTTCGCGTTTTGCACCTTGAGTCCATTGCGGCAGTCTCAACCTGAAACTTTCTTATTGACAACAAAAGATTTAGGCGTAGGATGTGGACAAAAGTGGTTGAAAGTGGAGTAATTATTAGAGGTTGTGGGCATAAATATAAGTTTCGAGGCGCCAGTGGTTTCCGAGGCTGACACCGAAAAAAACGAGCCCAATGAACCCGAATCCACTGCTTTTGTGACCGCTTCTACCTCCCTCGTGATAGTGGCTGTGGTAGCAGCCATAAATAAAAGGAGCCCAATAACCACTGCCGAGCTCCGCTCGGCTTGGACGGGCGAGGGCGCCCGTCCTCAGACGGCATATGTTTCGCGGAAATCATCCAACGCGCGTCGACGAAAAGGGACGATTAAAAGTCCCGGCGGAATTCAAGCGCGTGATCGACGAGAAATATGCCCAGAAATTCTACATCACAAGTCTGGATGGAATTGTTGCTCAAGTATATCCCTTCGAGGAATGGGAGCGGATCGAGCAGAAGCTGGCGGCGCTATCCACTTACAACCCGACCAAGAAAAAGTTTTTGACTCGCGTCAACTATTACGGGCAGGTGGTGGAGATGGACGGGCAGGGGCGCCTGCTGATCCCGCAGATCCTGCGTGAGTCGGCGCAGATTCGGGGTGAAGTAGCCGTGCTCGGCCAGTTGACTTACCTGGAAGTTCGGAACCTGGAAGCGCTTCAAAAGGAGATCGACGAGCAGGCCTTCACGGATGACGACACCAGTACGCTGGATAAATTGGGCATCTAGTAATCGGGCAAACGGTGCAGACGGATTCGGATTCAATAAACACCCCCGAGCGGGGTGGGCATGGCGAAGTTGGCCATGTTCCGGTTCTTTTAAAAGAAGCGATCGATTTTCTGGCGGTAAAGGGTGGCGGAACTTATCTGGATGCCACGGTGGGCCTGGGCGGGCACAGTTACGAAATCGCAAGACGCCTCGGCGCACTGGGACATTTGATTGGCTTCGATAAGGATGCGGCGGCGCTGGAGATGGCGAGCGGCAGATTGCAGCGGACGGGCGAGGACGCCCGTCACTCCATCGGCGAATGGCCGGCAGTCACTTTGATTCATGGATCGTTTGCAGAGATTGGTGGGCGCGTTGCTCCTGCTTCTCTGGACGGGTTGCTGGCGGATTTGGGGGTTAGCAGTTTGCAGCTCTCGGACCCGGCGCGGGGATTTAGTTTTCAGGCGGAAGGACCGCTGGACATGCGGATGAACCCGATGTCCGGCGAGACCGCTGAACAAGTGGTAAACCACATCGACGAGCGCGAGCTAGCCGATGTGATTTACGAATTCGGTGAGGAAAGGAGGTCGCGGAGAATCGCCAGAGCCATTGTCCGGTCGCGGCCGATACGCACGACATGAAACTGGGCCAACACAAGTACGAGCGGATTCATCCGGCGACGCGAACCTTTCAGGCTCTCCGAATCTTCGTAAACCATGAACTGGACGATCTGAAAGCACTGCTGGAGGCGGCGCCCAGGGTGCTGAAGCCGGGCGGAAGGCTGGTGGTGATCAGCTTTCACTCGCTCGAAGACAGGATCGTCAAGGATGCGCTTCGCGACGGTGCTCAGCGCGGTTGGTACCGGTTGCTGACTAAGAAGCCGGTTACGGCGACTGACGATGAGATCGAGCGTAATCCGCGGTCGCGCAGCGCCAAGATGCGCGCCGCCGAAAAAGTTTGAGTTCGTCCGGAGAAACTGCCGGGCTCCCGGTGCGGTGATAGTAAGGCGTGCCGGGTAAAGTAATCCGGAGTACGGCGGGACGTCGCCGTCCTGGGCGTCGCGGCTTCGCCCAGGTTAGCGCCCGAAGGACGGGCGCGAACCTGGGGCACCGGTCACCGGTCCGGGGAAAAGGTTTTAGATCGCTCTGTGGTGGAGTTTTTCCGGAGCGGCCACGAAGAAAAAAAACAAGGCCGCGTCCGGAGAAGAAAAACTGGAACACGAAATGACATTTACCGGCACCCTTATTGAAGATCTGATGGCGACGGTCGAGCGCGCGGAACAGAGGGCGCAATCGGACGGAGCCTTACTCGTCGAACCTTTACTGGTCGAACCTTTGCTGGTCGAACCTTTACTCGTCGAAGGCTCGGCCGTCGAACCCATGTTCGTCCAACCCGTGTTCGACCAACCCTGGTTCGCTTCGGTTCAGGAAAAGGCGGACTACGATTCCAAAATTTTTGGAGTGGCATAAATCATGAGCGCCGTGGCAATGCGACCCGCAATTCTTTCCAGCCGGCGCAAGTCCTGCTGGCTGGGGACCCCGGAAATTTATTTCCGCAAGACTATCGATAACTCGCGCCTGGTGAAGGTCGAAGACCCGCGCCGCGCGCGCGAGATGAAATACTTCGGTTTTGCACTGTGTTGCCTGTTCCTGCTGGTCATGGGATACGCGCTGCAGCATTTCCGCGCCATTGAATATGGGTACAAGATCGAGACGCTGCGGTCCGAGCGCGATGGTCTTACGGAAATGAACCGGGCCTTGCGGCTGGAAGAGGCGTCGCTGCGCGATCCGGAACGAATTGATGTGATGGCGCGCAAGCTGGGCATGCAATCGCCGCAGCCTGGGCAGGTGGTTCGCATGGACGCCGCCAGCGATGCCGCCATGCCGGTAATGGCCAGCGTGACTCCAGTCGCGGTGGTGTCGGCGAGATAGCTCTGTAGAGACGGGGCTTGCCCCGTCTCACTCTGCGGCGGGAGACGCGGCAAGCCGCGTCTCTACGGGAAATCAGCTGTTTCGCGGCGGCTCCTCGGGGCCGCCGAAAGTTTCTGGGAACTGAAATGGCGGCGAGTACCTCTTCGGACGGCGCAAGATTCAGGCTCTATGCCTTGTCTGGATTGCTTTGCCTCTGGCTGCTGGTGATCTGCCTGCGGCTCGTCTATCTCCAAATTTTTTGCTACGGCGATTTCGAGCGCCGCGCCCAGCACCAGCAGCAGCGCAGCTTCGACCTCTCGCCGAAACGCGGCGTCATCTATGATCGCGCTGGACGGGAGCTGGCGATGTCCATCCAGGTGGACTCGGCGTTCGTGGTGCCCTCGGAAGCTCCCGACCTCGCCAATACCATCAGCCTGATTGCCCGCATCACTAATGACGATCCCCGCGTCGTGCTCGCGGACTGCCGCGCCCACAAGACTTTCTGCTGGGTGGCGCGCAAGGCGGACGCGGAAGTGATTGAGCGCATCCGCGCGCTGAATCTGCAGGGCATCCACTTCCAAAAGGAACCCAAGCGCTTTTATCCGAAGCGTGAATTGGCCGCGCAAATTCTGGGGTACGTGGGCACCGACGATCAGGGCCTGAGCGGCCTGGAGAGGCAATTCAATCAGCAACTGCAGGGCAAACCTGGCAAGCTGATGATTTCCGTGGACGCGCGCAAACGCTGGTTTGCCAGTGTTGAAAAGGAGCCCGAATCGGGCAACAGCGTCGTCCTCACCATCGATCAGAACATCCAGTACATCGCCGAACGGGAACTGGAGCGCGGGATGGAAGAGACGCACGCCATCGCCGGCACGGTGATCGTGGAAAATCCCCACACCGGCGAGATTCTGGCGCTAACCAACCGGCCCACATTCAATCCCAATAGCCGGAAGGAAATTAAGAACGACGCTTTGAAAAACCGCGCGGTGAGCGACGTTTACGAGCCCGGCTCGACTTTCAAGATGGTGACGATCTCCGCCGGCCTGGAAGAGAAGATCACGCGCCCCGACGAAATGTTCGATTGCCAGATGGGATCGATCGTCATCAATGGCATGCGCATCCGCGACAGCAGGCCGCACGGCATGCTGTCGGTCGCCGACATTATTGCGGAGTCGAGCGACGTCGGCGCCATTAAAGTCGCGCTGCGACTCGGCGACGAGCGCTTGTACAAGTACATCCGCGCTTTCGGATTCGGCCAGCAAACCGGGATCGAACTTCCCGGTGAAACGCGCGGCTTGACGAAGCCGGTGGAGCGCTGGTCGAAGGTTTCGCTTGGCGCGATCTCCATGGGCCAGGAGATTGGCATTTCGCCGCTGCAGCTCGCTTCATTGATCGCGACGATTGCCAACGACGGCGTGCACGTCGCGCCGCGCATCGTTGCCGGGACAATCGGGGCTGGGACAATTGCGGCTGGCACGATTGCGCCGCAAAATACTCCGCAGACGATCGCCTTCCAGCCCGCCGTGGGGATGCGTGTGATTTCTTCTCTGACCGCGGCCGAGATGCGGCAGATGCTGCAGGGAGTGGTGCTCCACGGCACTGGACGCAAAGCTCTTCTTGAGGGCTATAGTTCAGCGGGCAAAACCGGGACGGCTCAGAAGGTGGACCCGGCGACCGGCGCTTACTCGAAGACGAAGTATGTGGCGTCTTTTGCCGGGTTTGCTCCCATCAATGATCCGCAAATCGCAGTGGTGGTGATCCTCGACTCCGCCGTCGGACTGCACCAGGGAGGTCAAGTCTCGGCGCCGGTCTTCCAACGGATCACGCAGCAGGTACTCGAGTATCTGCACGTCCCGCATGACGTTCAGCTTCCGCCCAGCCGCCAGGTTCTCCTGGCTCGCCGCGATGTCCCGGACGCTAGTCTGGAAGAAAGCTCGCCCGATCATCTGGGCGCCAGCCTGGATATGTCCGAAGCCAGTGAAACGCCCGCCATGCCAGCGGCGGTTAAGCCCGGCACGATTGGCGCGCAGGTCGTTCCCGTTGCTCTGACTGCCTCGACGACAGCGGCGAATTCGACAGCCGCACAATCTGTTGGACCCTCCGAGAACCCATCCACGCAGAAATTGCCGTCCGGCGGAACGGTGGTTCTTGAGGTGGAGGAAGGAGGGATCGAAGTGCCGTCGTTTCTCGGTAAGAACCTGCGGGTAGCGATGGAAGCAGCGCAGGATGTAGGACTCGATCTCGATGCGGTCGGCAGCGGCGTTGCTCGCGAACAGTCGCCTCTGCCCGGTGCGCACGTCGCGGCGGGATCGCGCGTGGTGGTAAGGTTCGCGCGATGATTTGTCAGACCCCACCCTCAAACGCGCACTACCAGCCGGGTGGTGAGTGATAACGCCTGTTAACATCAACTATCCATCCGGCTGCCGACGGCAAGCCAACGCAGTGGGACAGAAGATAGCTGCAAGAAGGTTAGAGGCGTAAGACGATGACGCCCAATACTCCGGCGGTCTGGCCTAGCAAATCGGCTTCAGCGTTCTCGCCGAACACTCCAGCGCAACCGCGTGGACTGAGCTCCACTGGGCGACCCTTACGGTAGGCAATGGCTATGAAAAGGAAAGCACTGATTGTGTTCTCAGGAATACTGGTAGTCCTCGCGGCGCTTGCGACTTACGGCAGCATGCAGGTCCGCGCGACTCCTGGCGAGCAGGCCCGGACTCTTCCCGGAGACGGCCTGATTCCCCAGCCCATCGGCTCGGTCAATCACGCAGTCACCATTCGTCGCCCTCCTCATGACGTCTGGCCCTGGCTTGTCCAGATGGGA
>JBEKYF010000091.1:0-14748 GCA_049511255.1 Terriglobales bacterium
TGACTAACTCATCGGGATTGCCCTCGCCCGCCTTTACGCCGATCGCGGTAAAGCGCTCGAAGGCATTGCGGGCGGTCGTAACTTTCAGGGAGTTCTTAAGTTTTTCGTTGATGAATTTCTCCACCGACTCCAGGCTCATCAGCTTGGGCAGCGCCTTAGCGATGGCGCCCAGGATGCGGACGTCAGTGTGGTCATCCTTATAAACCCACATGCCGGAGAAGCTGGTAACGCCTCTCACGATTCCTAGTTTGTAAGGCTCTTCCCGGCGGTGAATGTTCTTCAGCAGCGCGGGTGCGTCCTCCAGAGAGATTACGATGAGCGTGTGTCCGGGTTTCAGAGCATGGTGTACGGGTTGTAGCCCAGACCACGCCCACGACTCCGCGCCCTTACAGAGCGTGTCATCGAGAACCACGGTCACGTCGACCTGTTTCGGCTCGTATTGCGCCATTCCGGCTTCGAGCGTCTCCTCGTCGTTGGCGACGATAGCGAAACTCTTCGCTGGAATCCCGTTGCGCTCCGGAGAATCTCCATAACGACCAAAGGAAATGCCCTGTTTGCCTTCGTTGTGCGCGGCCAAAACAATGCCGCGAGTTATGTTCTTGGCCAGGGTCTTTTGGAAGACCCCTCGGTAGACGACTTCGACCGCAAATAGCTGGCCCATTTTGCAACCTCCATTTCTTTTACAATTTCTTCAGTACGATGTCTTCCATTTCCTGCAGGTGCCGGCGCATGGCCGCCTCGGCGGCTGCGGCGTCGCCCCGTTTCAGGGCCGCAAGGATGCGGCGGTGACCGGCGAGCGACTTCTGTTGCCGTCCCTCCACCTGCAACGAGCGTTCCCGGGTCCCACGCAACAAATCCATCAACACGTCCACCACCTTCAAGATCGCGCTGTTGTCGGACGCCAGAGCGATGCTGTAGTGAAACTCAGAGTCCTCTTCGATTCCGAGTTCGCCGCGGCGCACGTTCGCCTCCTGGCGCGCAAGAATCTCCTCCATCTCAGCGATCTCATCGCGAGAGGCGTGCACAGCGGCGCGCCCGGCCAAGGGCGGCTCGAGCATCTGGCGCACGTCGAGCAGTTCCGCAACCATCTTCCGCTTCTCCAGGAGTGCGGTAGCCAGAGGATTGGCTGGGGTAGCACCAGGACTGCGAACCACTGTGCCGATACCATGACGTGGTTCGAGCAAACCCATCAGTTCCAAGCTGCGGATGGCATCGCGCACGGAGCCGCGGCTCACGCCCAGCATCCGAACCAGTTCGCGTTCTGGGGGCAGAAGGTCACCGGGCTTCAGCTCTTCCGCAATGTGCCGCTCCAGTTGCTTGGCGACCTCCTGGTAGACCTTACTTCTGGGGATCGTCTCGAATCCGACTCTCGCTGGTGATTCAGTGCCCATCATTTTGGAATTGGTCTGATGTCTGACCACTTCATTCCAGTCCTGAACCCTAAATGGCACAAGGACCTAGATCACGTATCAATGTGACAGTAATCACTGTGAGGTTCTTGGTTCGAGATTTCTGGGGATTGCCTCGAACCCGAGCCTCGCTTGTGATTCAGTGCCCATCATTGGGATTGGTCTGAGGAATTGGTCTGATATTTGACCAGTTTCATTTCAGCCCTGAACCTTCAAATGACGCAAGGACCTGGATCACGTATCAATGTGAGGTGAGCAACGTCAGGCTTTGATTCCGGACGGAGAGTCCTCATACGTCACGCTGAACGGCGGGTGCCGATCAGTCCACCACCGAATGCTGGGTAGTGTCCTAATTTGAAATCCTCAGACATTGCCGGTTAACGGTCAGACCAAGCGCTTGAGTCCCATTTGCCTTTTCCCCGCGCGGCAATCATAATCACTAGTTTGTTTAATCCCGTGCTAGCTTTGAGGCAAAAGAAGTCCCGACGATGAGGGTGCATCGTTTCCTGGCCGGGCTGGCCCCGGTACAAACCATGGTTGCCAGTTCAATCCTGTATTCGATCAGTGTTGCCATTTTTGCATTCCCTGGAGGCGCAGTAAGAACATGGACAAACTAGTTCGCATCGCTCTGGCAGCTGTCTTTCTTCTAGGCATCGCTTCCGCTCAGAACATTCCGGCAATCGATGTATTCGGCGGCTACTCATACCTCAACTTTGATTTGCCGACGACCTCGGTTACGTCTTCTCAGCGGCTGGCTCTAAACGGCTGGGAATTTTCCGCCTCGGTCCGCCTGCTTCATCGCCTTTCTGTCGAGGCAGACGTCAGCGGCCACCAGCTTAGCGATTGCGTCGGTACTACGACTATAAACTGCAGCAATCTCTCCTTCATGGGAGGGCCGCGCTTCACGTTTGGGAATCACTCCAGCAAGATCACAGGCTTCGTGCACGCCCTGGTTGGGGAAGATCGGATGGATCTTCCAGTTTCCGGGTTTTCCGTGTCCGATACGTCGGTGATGGCAGCTGCGGGCGCTGGCGTTGATTATTGGTTTTTTCGTCACATCGGACTTCAGTTGGGCCCGGCCGATTTTGTGTACACTCGTCACCTGAACCAGTACGCCGCTCCCAGCCAAAATAGCATCCGCGCGTCTGGCGGAATCGTTTTTCGATTTGGCGGTGATTTTTCTCCGCCTGAGCCCAAGCCTCCGAAGGGGTCCCAGGAGAAGGCCGAGTCGCATCGTTCCTGGACGCGACCCTGGCATAAGACCACTTCTGCTCCTTCCGAAAGTCAGCCCCGGACCGTCGCCACCAATCGGCCTGCTCAGCCCGCTCAGCCTGCTCAGCCGTTGACTGTATCGAGCCGCGGGATGTCGATCGCTTCGCTCGGCGCCTTCTTTGCGCCGCAGGAATTTGACGGAGCGAAAATTGTGGAGATCGTCCCGGGAGGTGTCGCGGAGATGGCATCTTTGAAGGCCGGCGATCTAATCAAGTCGGTGGATGGCAAAGCCGTACGGACGCCGATGGAGCTGGCCGCTGAGCTGTCGGACAAATCCGGGAAAGTTCGCATCGGCATTCTGCGGGGAGACTTTGCGACGGAGACGGTAATCTTGCTGGGCAGTCGCTAATTACTGCCGCAGACCGGATGTCGAGCAGTCAAGTCCGTGCCGTGGGCAAAATGCAACGGCGGGGGAACCGGGAAACTGGTGCGTCCGAAGAGATTCAATTCCCGACCTACAGCACCGGAGGCAGTCTAAATATCATCTGCCTTCCAGGAATCAGCGGTTTACCGTGGCTCTTACGTGGCCAAGTGCGGTGTTTGACCGCATTCAATTGAATACATTCTGAACAATTGAAAACCATCAACCCATAAATGTGAACATGGCAGCGCTTGAAAGCAGGGTGCAGCGAGAGCGCGGTGGCCGAGATGCGTGCCCCCCCCAAAAAAAAAGACAGAGTCCAAGACCTGCGCCTGGCCACCTCTGACGGTCGTGGGTTCCATTCACGAGGGAAGCGCACAGATTGAGCTCGACCCGTGCTGGCCAAAACAAGTGATCTTGGTCACAGAAAGCGGAAGTCGCTTGGCAGAACATTGAGAGTGCGGCGTCGGGCGCTCGGAAAGTGCCGAGGGTTTGGTGTGCACTGCACCGATCCGCCGCGTGGAGATGCAAGGAGTACGAGGTGCGTCTTAAGCCAACACGGTTGCGCTGGCTCTCGCAGATTGTCTTCTTCGCACTGTTCCTGTTCCTTCTGCTGCGCACGGAGTTCCGCGGATCGCTGCACGCCGGCGGGAGTGAGATCCGGCTTCCCTATCCGGTGCAGTTGTTTTTCCAATTTGATCCGCTGGTGACGCTGTCGAATGCGCTCTCCAGCCGCGCTCTGTACCACGGCCTGTTGTGGAGTCTGGCAGTTCTGATTCCGACAATGTTTCTCGGACGCTTTTTCTGTGGATGGATTTGTCCTCTGGGCTCCATCCACCACTTCTTCAGCAACCTGAGATCCGAGCGCAAACGTGGAAAACAACTGATTGAATCGAACCGGTACAAGCGCTGGCAGACGACGAAGTACTACCTCTTAGCCGCGGCCTTAGTAGCCGCCGTACTGGGCACAGGGATCGTCGGATGGCTGGATCCTTTCTCGTTGCTGGTGCGTTCGCTCGGCCTATCCATTTTGCCCGCAACGAACTACGCCCTGAATGCCGTGCTGCGCGCGATGGAACACAGCAGATTTGCACCGGTGCAGATGGCGGGCAGCGGGTTGCATCTCATTTTCGGAGGGTTGCTGCTCGGTTTCAAACAGCCGTATTTTCGCCAAGGGATTTGGCTCGGCATCATCTTCATATTTCTTCTGGCGCTCAATTTTCGCGTGACCCGCTTCTGGTGCCGGGCGCTTTGCCCACTGGGCGCTCTGCTCGGTATCGTATCCCGCTGGTCGATTCTTGGACTGGTCAAGACCCCGGAGAGCTGCGAGGACTGCAATCGCTGCCTGCTGCGCTGCCAGGGCGGCGATGATCCGATCGGCGGAGTTCCGTGGCGTCAACCGGAGTGCCATCTCTGTCTGAACTGTATTGACGAGTGTCCGGAGCACGGCCTGCAGTTCAAGTTTTTTCCCGCTCAAAAATCCATCGGTACGAACCTGCAGAGACGCAAGGTGCTAGCCGGATTGGCGGCGGGGGCAGCCGTGGTTCCGCTATTGCGCAGCACGCCCGGATTCGCAGTCGAGAGCCATGAGCGGTTGCTGCGTCCTCCGGGCGCACTGGACGAAGAGTACTTCCTGTCGCGCTGCATACGGTGCGGTGAGTGCATGAAGGTCTGCCCAAACAACGCGCTGCATCCCGCGTTGAGCGAAGCAGGGTTGGAAGGTCTCTGGACGCCAGTCATGGTGCCGCGGATTGGCTACTGCGAGAGCAGTTGCGTGCTGTGCTCCGAGGTTTGTCCTACCGGCGCTATCTGGGAGATCACGGCGAAAGAGAAGGGCTGGGAGGCGCGGGTCGCCGGCGACGCCAAGCCGATCAGTCTTGGAACAGCGTTCTTAGATCGCGGGCGATGTTTGCCTTGGGCTATGGCAACGCCGTGCATTGTCTGCGAGGAGTGGTGTCCGACATCGCCCAAAGCCATCTATTTGCAACCCGCCGAAGTCGCGAATGCAGAGGGCCATCTGCAGCAGGTAAAACAACCGTTTGTCGATCCTCATCTCTGCGTGGGCTGTGGGGCGTGCGAATACGCCTGCCCGGTGCAGGATCGCCCGGCAGTTTACGTGACCAGCGTCGGCGAGAGCCGTTCGCGAACCAACCAGATTCTGCTGAATCGTGGCAAACAGAGGCCAAGGTGAAAGCCCGTGGAGCGCTGCTGATCATGCTCGGTGTCGCGCTGCTCCTGGACGCCAGTTGCAAACGTCAACCGGCGGCTGAGCCGTCATTTTTCCCTGCATCCAATCAGGTTGCGGGCTGGGCGAAGACTGGAGACACACGAACCTTCGAGGCTGCGGACCTGTGGAAGTACATCGACGGCGAGGCGGAACGGTACTTGAAGGCTGGGGTGCAGAGAGTATCTACGGCTGACTATAAGTTCCAGAACCAGGTCGACGCGACAGTAGACATCTACACCATGGGGAACGCGGCCGGCGCAGAAAAGATTTTCAACTCGGAGCCGGCGGCGAATGCCGCCTTTGCAGGACTGGGAGATAGCGCCCGCCTCTCCAGCCAAAGCCTGGTTTTTCGCGAAGGTCCTTATCTGGTGCGCATCACCGCCTATGAGGATTCGATGGAAACGAAACCAGCCCTTCTCGGACTGGCGCGTTCCATAGAGCTGCGGCTCGCCAAGTGAGCCGGTCGCAAATTGTGTGCCGCTGGTCACTGAAAATGCAGCCGGATTGGAGTATTGATAATCAAGGGCAGCGTAGTGGCGTAGAGCCCGAGTGGGAACGACTATGGACCACGAGCGCAACAAGAGCCGGCGGGATTTTCTGAAGCAGTGCTTCACGGGCGCTGCGGTTCTCGGTGCCAGCGTCCGAATGGGACTGCTCTCATCGGCAGAAGAAGGCGCGGCGCTCGCGAAATCCAGGGTAGTGATCGCGCGTGATGCCATGTTGCGCGGCACGGGCACCACGGTGGATTCGCGCCGGATGCTGAGCCTCCTGGATCGCGCCATGCAGGCTCTTTTCGACCGCGATAATCCGATCGAGACGTGGAAGAAGCTGGTCCGCCCGGGTGAGACGGTGGGACTGAAAGTGAATGCACTTGGAGGACGCGGACTCTCCAGCAACCTTCAGCTCGTCGAAGCCATTTGCGGGCGCTTGCAGGAGGCCGGAATCAAGGCGAGCGATATCGTGGTCTGGGACCGTGACACCGGCGAAATGGAACACGTTGGATTCCATGTGTCGACGAGCGGAAACCGGGTGCAATGCTTCGGCACCGATCGCGTCGATTACGAACAAGAGCTGGTCACGCATGGCAGCGTTGGCAGCCGGTTATCGAAGATTCTGACGCAACGCTGCAACGTCCTGATCAATGTCCCAGTGCTGAAAGACCACGACGGCGCTGGCGTAACCATCGCCCTGAAAAACATGTATGGCGTCATTCATAACCCGAACAAGTACCACCCCAACGGCTGCAATCCGTATATCGCAGACTTGAATATGCTGCCGGAAATCAGGTCGAAGATGCGATTGACCATCTGCGATGCGACCACGGCCTGCTTCGAAGGTGGGCCGGGATACAAGCCGGAATACAGTTGGAAGAACAATGCCCTGATGGTTTCGCAGGATCCCGTCGCGCTCGACTACATGGGCTGGCAAATCATCGAGCGCAAGCGAGCCGAAAAAGGATTGACCACGCTGGAAGGCGATAAAAGAGCGCCCCACTACATCGCGACCGCCGCCGATGCCGAGCATCGACTGGGCACGAATGATCCCAGGAGAATCGCGGCGGTCGAGGTGTAGGGGGTGCGTGATTGGGGTTCAACATGGCGCGTGAACTCGATGCGCAAGCAGGCCGGAGTCCCGCTGTCCGCGGTGAGCGAAGCCTGTCCTCGTGCCCGCTCGATCGCCGTTCGTTCCTGCAGTGTGCCCTGGCGTCAGGAGCAGCTCTAGGCGTCGGCGAATTTGTCCCCTTCGTCGCGATCCCCGCGTGGGCTGGTCCGCCGAAGCAGGATGATTCGCGATTCACCGTCGAAGCGAAGTTCTACCAGAAACTTCCCAACAACAAGAAGATCAAGTGCAAGCTGTGTCCGCGCGAATGCACGGTGGGAGACCGGGAACGCGGCTATTGTGGCGTGCGGGAGAATCGCGGGGGCACCTACTACACGCTGGTGCACTCGCGGGTGTGCGCCGCGCACATCGATCCCATCGAAAAGAAGCCCTTGTTCCACTACCTGCCGGGGACGCTCGCTTTCTCGTTGGCCACGGCGGGCTGCAACGTCAACTGTAAGTTTTGCCAGAACTGGGATATCTCCCAGGTGCGTCCGGAGCAGGTTCCGGCCGAATATGCGCCCCCGAAATTGGTTGCCGAGCTGGCCAAACAGCGCGACTGTCCGACCATTGCCTACACCTACAGCGAGCCGGTGATCTTCAGCGAGTACATCATGGATGCGGCCGATGCCGGGCACGAAGCCGGCATCCGCAGTGTGGTCGTGTCGAATGGCTACATGCAAGAGGAAGCACTGAAGACAGCATACGGAAAAATGGACGCAGTCAAGATCGATCTGAAAGCATTCACCGAGTCCTACTACAAAGATGTAGTCGTGGGCGAGTTGAAGCCAGTGTTGGACTCGCTCGTCACGTTGCGGAAGATGAACAAGTGGACCGAGATCGTGTACCTGGTGGTGCCGACTCTCAACGACAGCGATGCCGAATTTCGCGGCCTGGCACAGTGGATCAAGACCAACCTGGGCGTGGATGTGCCGGTACATTTCACGCAATTTCATCCCGAATACTTGCTGAAGAACCTGCCCATAACGCCGGTGCCCACGCTGGAGCGCGCCAAGGCGATTGCCGACGCCGAGGGGCTGCACTACGCATACATCGGCAATGTGCCGGGACATCCTGCGCAAAATACTTACTGCCCGAAGTGCCGCCGCATGTTGGTGGAACGCGTAGGGTTCACGGCGAGTCAGATGCTGATCCGCAAGGGCAGTTGCCCGTTCTGCGGGCAGCCGATCCCTGGCGTTTGGCACGCATGAAAGCGGGAGAGGAGTTTTCGCTATGAATATCAAGATGCGCCCCAAGATATATTGGCTGGCGGCTTTATTCCTCGCGATCCTGGCGATTGCAGCGGTGCGGCACGTCCGTGCTGCTGATCCCCGGAACGTAGGACAAGAGAACGTGAGACAGGCCGCTGTTGCCGGCGGCTTCTATCCGTCCGACCCGAAGGCGCTCACGGCGATGATTGATGACATGCTGGCGCATGCCGCTTCGTCCCAGCCGCCGATCAACGTTCCGACCAGCGACCCGATCATCGCGGTGGTTGCACCGCACGCCGGTTATCAGTTCTCCGGCCCCGTCGCTGCCTATACGTATGCGGCGCTGAAAGGGCGCAAGTTTTCGCGCGTAGTCGTGATTGCACCTTCGCACTACGAGGCCTTTGATTTCACTTCCGTCTATGAGGGCGACGCTTATGCGACGCCGCTGGGCACAGTCCCGGTAGACAAGGCGTTTGCAAAGCAACTCGTGCAGATGAGTCCAACCATCAAATTCTCCAGCCGGGGACACACTCCCACCAAGGAGGGCGCTGAGCATGCGCTCGAGGTGGAGTTGCCGTGGTTGCAGCGGGTGCTAGGTGATTTCGAACTCGTGCCCGTCGTCATGGGAGACCAGAGCTACGAAAACAGCCGTGCGCTGGGAGTAGCTCTGGCGAAGCTAATCCAGGGCAAGGATAAAGATAACGACACGCTGATTGTGGCGAGTTCCGATCTGTCGCACTATCACCCCTATGACGAAGCGGTGAAGATCGACCATAAGACGCTGAACGCACTGCAGGAGTGGGACTACCTCAGCATGTCGCGGAACTTTGAGTCGCGGATCTGGGAAGCCTGTGGGGGCGCGCCCATCGTAGCCGCCATGATTGCTGCCGAGCGCATGGGAGCAAACCAAGCCCTGGTGCTCAAGTATGCCAATTCAGGCGACATCACAGGCGATCACTCGCGCGTAGTCGGATACAGCGCGGACGTCTTTTTGAAAACTCAAAGCGGAAAGACAGTGGAACCGCAATTCTCGCTGACCGGCCACGAGAAAAACGAACTGCTCGCTCTGGCTCGCAAGTCGGTGGAGTACGCGGTGCGGGAGCGAAAGGCGTATGAACCAACCGCGAGCGCCAGCGAAGTGCTGAATGAGGAGCGCGGTGCGTTCGTGACCCTGCGCGAATCGGGAGAACTGCGGGGGTGCATTGGCTATACCTCAGCGGCGAAGCCTCTATACATGACGGTGCGGGACACGGCCACGCTGGCCGCCCTGCGCGATACCCGATTCCAGCCGGTAGCAGCCGCGGAGTTGTCGCAAATCGACTATGAAGTCTCCGTGCTGTCGCCCCTTCGGCGCGTGCTGGACATTCGGCAGATCAAGGTTGGCCAGCACGGTTTGCTGATGAAGAACGGCGCGTACGAGGGTCTTATGCTTCCGCAGGTGCCGGTCGAGGAAAAATGGGATCGACAGAAGTTCCTGGAAGAAACCTGCGCCAAAGCGGGCATGCATTCCGGCTGCTGGAAGGATGAGAACACAGATATCTTCATGTTTACCGCGGTTGTATTCGGCGAAAAGAGGCCGCAAGCGCTTATGCCCGAGACATCTTTGCCTCCAGGTAAACCCGCGTGGCCAGGAGGGACGGCGCCAGGTTCACCGCCGCACTGAGCCATGCCGTTTTCCAAAAACCAAACACCGGGATGAGGTAACTGCTTAACAAAAGCGCGCCCGCGCATCCGCCCAGCAGATCGATGGCATAGAGTGTACCCAGTCTCGATCGACCGCTGCCGTCATGCAGGTAGATCTCCGTCGCGACAGGAAATTGATAGCCCCCCAGCATTCCGCAGAGAGCGGCCAATGCGGGGAAGACAAACTGCGCCGCCAGCCATGTTGCTGCCATCCCAGAAATCCTCGACAGCAGGCTAACCACAAATATCAGCGCAGGACCAGAAAGGGCGAGCAGGAACTGGGTGGTTGCCATGGTGCGGTAGGGTGGAAGATCGCTGGAACGAATGCGGCGGATGCCCAGCCAACTTCCGAAGGCAATGCCCGCCATGCACATGGCGATGAGGATCGTGAGCTGGTGGTAAACGTAACCGTAGACGGACTGGAATGCCAGCAGCAGGAAAATCTGCAGAGTCATCAGTGTGAATCCGGTCGCAGCCACCGAGCACGCTGCGGCAGACCTGGCGCGTTTCTCGCGATTGGGCACAAGCGCGAGAAGAACCGCTACAAACCATGTGACAACAAGGACAGCATCAATGACGCGGGTGAAAGCCATGTGCGCAGCGGCCCGGAACCAGCGGGAATAGCCCAACTTGAACTGTGTGCTCCAGAGCACAACGTCGAAGTAGTAGGCGATCGGCTCGAAATCGTGATTGACGGGCGTCGAGGACAGCGGCCGCAGTTGCCCCTGGATCTGTTCCATGCGATCGGGCATCATGCGGAATGGGATGAAGTATTCGCGAACATACTGCGTCTTCAGATTCCGCTCCTGCAACCTCGCCATCAGCGTTTGGGGATTGTCCGTCAGAACATCGGGTCGCGTAGCGGCGAAGAAGTGGATGGTTTCGCCGGGGACAGCGACAACGTAAGGGAAAACTTCCCGCAGGGTGTGATGAATGCAGCGCAGGAATTCCCCGAGGTCGGGGCTGATGTAATCCTCCGACGAGCGCAGTTGCAAGGCGAGCAGTCCGCCGGACGCGAGGTGATCGCGAGCGGAACGAAAGAACTCGGCCGTGTAGAACCGGTTCAACTGCGCGGTCTGCGGATCGGGCACGTTAAGAATGATTACGTCGAATGCGCCGCTCGCCGTCTTGAGAGAGTTCTTAAGAAAGTATCGGCCATCGGCGTAGTGCACGTGCACGCGAGGATCCGCGACAACCGAAGCGGACTGTACAGGAAAAAACTGCCGCGCCATGTCGATGAGCGCGGGATCCAGTTCAACGTAGTCGATCCGCTCGACCGTGGGATGCTTCAGCGCTTGGGCGATACTGCCGTTCACGCCGCCGCCAATCATTAGAAGATGCCTCGGCGCCGGGTGCTCCAGCAGCGCGTAGTGAACCGCCTCTTCGGCGGCGTTCTCGTCCGGCGCGCTGGCCAGGATCACACCGTTGTCATAAATGCTGCGGATGTTGCCGGTTTCGATCACCGCGAGGTTGCCGTAAATCGAGTCGCGCGATCCCACCAGTTGGAATCCCCGCCACAGGCGCGCCTGTGCGGACCTGTCCAACGCCGGGGCTACATAGATGAGGAGAGGGACCGCTAAAAGTGCCGCCGCCGCAGTCATGGCCCAGAGCTGCTTGCGGCTCATCCGAAACAACAAGACGGCTGCCATACACAGGTTCAGTAGGAGCACGACGGTCGCGATTTGGAAGGACCCAAGAAAGCGCAGCAACACAACGCTGGCCAGGATTCCTCCGACGGCCGAACCGGCGGCCTCCAGCAAGTAAGCCGAGCTGGTTGCAACGCGAGCAGAGACTCCGCACTCCTGTTCGTACATCCGGGTGGCAACCACGAAAAGCGATCCTGCGACAATGCAAAACAGGCTCAGACATGCCAGGGAGGTAAGCAGCATCGGCACCGGACCAACCAACTCTCCTGGCACTGTCTGAAAAAAAGATCTGGAGGCGCGCAAAGCCCAGATCGTCGGCAGCAAGCTGACGCCGAGCAGGCATTCGAGCGCGGCGACCGCCCGCCGAGCGTTGTTACGAGCGTTGTTCCCGCCCAGCGCAAAATGGCTGCTCAGGCTGCTGCCAGCGGCGGTCCAGAAGAGCCAGGTGGCTAACATAATTCCCAGCGAAATCTCGTTGCCGTTGAACACGACGATGAGCTCCCGCATGAGAACGATCTGGCCGATGACCGCGCTGAACCCGATCAGCGTCAGAGAGGCTCTTACGGCAGACGTCGATTGTTTCGCACACGGCACTGTGACGGACGGCATAGCTGCTGCCACCAGAACGAGATTAGAATTTAGTTGTTGCGCAAAAGCAAAGAGGTCAAAACAATATGCCGCCGACCGAGGGCGCCATACTCAACCGCCGTGAAGCATTAATCAAACTGCTTCGCCTGGGAGGAGTCGCTGCCGGAACCGCAGGCCTCGGAGTCTGGCTGAGCGAACACAGCCAGCGCCCCGAGCCAGAGCTGGCCGTCAATTTGAAGCGCAGTCATACTGTGGCGGTTGATCCGGCTTTGCCCGAGATGGCGGTTATTCAGGGAGATGATCCCGAACAACTGGTGCGGACTGCCCTCGAAGAACTGGGCGGCATCCATCGATTCGTCTCCCGCGCCGACATCGTGTTGGTGAAGCCGAACATCGGCTGGGACCGCACTCCAGAACAGGCGGCCAACACTAATCCGAAAATCGTCGCCGAGATCGTCCGGCAGTGCTGGAACGCAGGGGCGAAGCGGGTCATTGTGACCGACGTGAGCTGTAACGACCCGCGCCGGTGTTTTCAGAGGTCGGGCATTGCCGAGGCAGCGCGGCGCGAAGGCGCCGAAGTGATTCTGCCCGATGCCGCCAGATTCAAAGATGTAGACCTGCAGGGAGACGTTCTGCGGGACTGGCCGGTTTTCGATCCCTTCCTGAATGCCGACAAGATCATCAACGTCCCGATCGCCAAACACCACAGCCTGACCGGCACGACTCTGGGGATGAAGAACTGGTACGGCATCCTGGGTGGACCGCGTCATCAGTTGCACCAGAAGATCCACGAAAGCCTAGTGGACCTCGCCGATTTCATTCGTCCGACTCTTACCATCATCGATTGCTATCGCGTGCTCATCCGGAACGGCCCCACCGGAGGCAACCTTGACGATGTCCTGCTCAAAAAGACGCTGGTGGCTGGAACCGATCCGGTGGCGCTCGACGCTTATGTGGCGAAGGCCTACTGGAATTTGGAAGTCTCTTCCCTGCCCTATTTGAAAATGGCTGCCCAGCGCGGCTTGGGAACCTACGAATTCGGGAAGATCCGCACGCGCGTAAGAAGCAGTGCATGAGAGGCCACACCGACTCTGCAGTAGCTCCGGCATTTTCCCTCGAACCGTAGCATCCGCCGAAGAATCGCTGCGGCTTCAATACACAGAAACGCGGGTCAGAGAAGGGCGACGATCGCCAGCTCCCGACAAATCCATCCCTGCCACGTCTAACGAATGAAGCCGCATGTTAGGCTTCTGCGGAGCCTACGGAGACGCTAAGGTGATCGGCCGGGTCTTTAAAGCATTTCAATATCGCGATTTCCGCCTGATGTGGATTGGCGCCTGCACTTCCAGCATCGGCACCTGGATGCAAATCGTGGCGCAGGGCTGGCTGATCTACCGGCTCAGCCACTCCGCGTTCTTGCTGGCGCTGGATCAATTTCTCGGCGGCATTCCCATCTTTCTGTTCTCTCTGATCGGCGGCGTGGTTGCCGATCGCGTGGAGCGCCGGAAGATTCTGCTCGGCTCCCAGTATGTGCAGATGACAACAGCCGGGCTGCTCACCATTCTGGTGGCGACTGGCCGGGTCCACGTCTGGCACATCCTTTGCCTTTCGTTCATTTCCGGATTCGCCCAGGCCTTCGGCGGTCCGGCCTATCAGGCGCTGATTCCGACGCTGGTCGAGAGGGAAGACATGCCGAACGCCATTGCACTGAATTCGATTCAGTTCAACGTGGCGGTCATGGTCGGGCCGGCACTCGCCGGGCAGGCCTTAGCGAGGCTGGGAGAGAAGTGGTGCTTCGGGCTGAACGCGCTTTCTTTCCTCGCGCCCATCGTGTCGCTGTCGATCATCCGCGCCCGCTTCCTGCCGCTGAAGACCACGGAGTCGATGTTCACCAGCCTGAAGCAGGGCATTCAGTTCGCCCGCAAGCAGAGTTCGATGGAGGCGCTGATTGTGCTGGCTTTCTGCATGACCGCTTTGAGCATGCCCATGCGCACCTACTTTCCCGTGTTCGTGAAGGACATCTTCCATCGTGGTCCGGAAACCTACGGCAATCTCCTCGCGCTCATGGGACTCGGTTCGATTTGCGGATCGCTAACCATCGCGAGCGCGGGCAATATAAGAAAAAAGGGGCGTGTTGCTCTCGGCGCGCTCATCTGCCTGGGCGCAGGGATTTCTGGGTTTGCTCTTTCGAAGTCGCTGCCGCTGAGCGAGACCTTCCTGGTGCTGGTGGGCGCATCCATGATGGCTGTTTTTGCCACCGTGAATTCGCTGGTGCAGTTGATTACCACCAACGAAATGCGCGGGCGCGTGATGAGTGTGTACAATTTCGCATTCCGCGGCGGCATGCCTATGGGAAATCTGCTGTCGGGATGGCTCGTTCCCCTGTTCACGGCGCCGGTGGTGCTCAGCCTGAACGGATTCCTGCTTATTCTGCTGGCCCTTTACTTCCTGCTGGTCCAACGGCGGCTGGCTGCGCTCTAAGAGTGACAAGCGGCGAGGCAGCCGGTTCTCTGAGAGTGATTGTTAAAGTGGGGGTCCTGATTGAAGGACAAGAGGTGCATTCCCGGAGAGCGCGTCGAGTTTGTTCTTCCTAGAGGCGGCAGCCGACTAGGTAACCCATACTCCTCGTCGCCCTCAGTGATCACTTCAAAAGCGGCCAACGGTTATCACTTCAAAACCGGCCAACGGAAGTGGCCGTCCAGGACTGAGATTGTTCTATCCTGCCGCCTCCTGTGGTGGCAAGTCGGTTTTG
>JBEKYF010000092.1:0-14547 GCA_049511255.1 Terriglobales bacterium
TTGGTGACCCAACTTGGACAGCAGAATGGCAACCTCAACCTGGAACCGAGCTGCGAAGACCAGAAATGCCCCATTTTTCTTCAGTCCCACACTTCCATCCCGGCTAATTTGGACAGCAGTGGATCCGTGTAGAAGCCCGCATCAGGAAGATTTTTCCCTGTTTGTGCAGGAAATACCAGATTACTTTCGGGAATCTGCCCATGAAGCCGCTGCGTCGGGTCAGAAGTGTGGGATGGGCGTCCGCCAAGCCCCGAAATCACGGCGTCAACTTGATGGATGGTGGGCGCAGTAGGATTTGAACCTACGACTTCCACCGTGTGAGGATGGCACTCTACCGCTGAGTTATGCGCCCACTATTTGCTGATTCCCGCGAGGTGACGGCGTTGCGCCGGTCTTTTGGTTGCTTGTACTTACATCGGGGGATGGTGTCCACCGAAAGGGTACTCTATCGCGATTTCCGCTTGGTGTCCAGCGCTTTGGGATTGCGGTCAGCTGGGCTCTTGCGCTTGCGGCTGACTCGGTCTCTTGATCTTCTCGTGAAGAAGTAGTTGGCGGAGGGCTTCGTCCAGTTCTTCTCGCTCGCTGGCGTCCGGGCCTTTGGTCCCTCGCTCTAGCCATCGATCGTTGATGGCGCGGCGGGCTTGCTCTACGAGCTTCGGCAGCTTCGCGGGATCCTGCTGGCGCAGGGCGGCCTGCACGTAGATTGTCCAGTCCGTGGGCATGGGGAATGTGCCTCGCTTGCTGGAGTGCTGGACGGCGCGGGCGCTCGGTGACGTGTGGCCAGGGCCCGATTATGACGTATGAATGCGGCCTTTCGTGTGGCGTTGCCGCGCCCGTCCAGCCTTAACAGTGGGTCCGACTGTCGAGCACAGCTTAACACCGATCGGGCGGGAGTCAGCTGTGAAAATCTCGTTTTTTGCCGGGGAAGACAGGGGGAGGGGTGGGGTGGGTCCTTGGCTCGTTTGGCATCCTCGGCTGCGGCCTCTCTTTTAGTTTCAGCCGTGCTGGGTGCGTTTCCCGTTCGGCTAAGCTACTGAGGAGACGGAGTGCGAGCACAGCGCAACGTCCCGTCACCAGCCTTATTTTCAGGATCCCTTTTGGTATGAACGAGAACGACGTCAGAGCCTCGAACGTGGGGCATGTAAGTTCCAATGCGGTCTTTCCAGCCGCCGGACGTCCAGTCTATTTGTTGCTTGTCCTCGGTGAAGGAATATCGTCCGGTGGTGGTCGGGCGATGCGCATTCAGATCATCTACCCTATCTGTGGCTTCGTAGGTGCCATCGGCACGTAGCACCAGGACGGCCAGAAGAATTGTGGGTTGGCTCTCCCAGTCCCTGCATTCGAACTGTCCCGCCGGCGACTGTGCCGAGTCTCGGCCTGCGGCGACGCGGGTTCCCGCCAGAAAAGCACCCAGCGCCAACGCCAGTATCCAAATGGTTCTCGCGGTCATGGCCACAATCGTATCAATTGGCTGACCACCTGAACAGCCCACGGAGCAATTGTTGCCCGCTTGCAGCCCGGCGCAGACGGGTCGGGGTTGCTGTTGGTTTTGCTTTTGAATTTGGGCCGAAGCAGTCGGAAGCGGGGCGCCCGGCTGTAACAAATCGTGCCCCTCCTTTCGGCATCCACCGACCCTCTTGACCGCCTTCTCCGCTCCCGGTAGCCTTCTTTCCATCACCCTTTCATGGCCGCTTCCGACATTCCCGACTCCGGGCCCGTAAGTGATTCACAGGAAATCACTTCTGCGCGCCTTCCTGACCACGCAGACGCGCAACTTTCTACCCCAAACGGGGTTTTTACCAGTGTGAGCAGCGTGGCCATTGATCGCGGAACGTTGAATCGCGGACTGCTGAACTTCGCGGGAGCGTCCCCGTCTACGCCCGCCACTATGGCAAATCCTGTCATTAGTTCAGACGACAGTTCAGACGTTAGTTCAGACGACAGTCCAGACCAGGCCGTGTCCGACGTCGACGTGATGCTGCGGGTTAAGGCGGGCGACGAATCTGCCTTCGCGTACCTGGTACAGAAATATCGCCGGCCGATGGTTGGCTTCATGTACCGCTTGTGCCACAACCCGTCGACCGCGGAAGAACTGGCGCAGGAAGTATTTCTGCGCGTGTACCGGGCGCGCACCAGTTATGAGCCGAGCGCCAAGTTCTCGACCTGGCTGTATCGCATTGCGACCAATCTGGCCGTCAACAACGCGCGCGATACGCGCCACGAGCGTCCGGAAAACACCGTGCGCCTCGATGAGCCGGACCAGGAAACGGGCACGACGCCCGACCTGGCCGACGATTCGCTCACCGCGGAAGAGCAGATATTGAAGCGGGAACGGCTGGCGGCCATCCGCAGCAAAGTAAACGCGCTGCCCGAGCGCCAGCGCGTGGCGGTCATTATGCACAAGTATCAGCAGATGGATTACCGCGAGATTGCCGGCGTGCTGAAGCTCAGCGAGTCCGCCACTAAGTCACTGCTGTTTCGCGCCTACGAAACGTTGCGCGAGCAGTTGAAAGAATTTGTTTCGGGGAAGTAAGAGGGAAGCAGTATGAATTGCAACGAAATTCGCGAACTGTTGCCGGACATAACAACCTCCGCTGGCATGGACGCTACAAAACTGCAGCCGGAGGTCGAGAAACACATCGCATCCTGTGACGCCTGTGCGGCCCATCTGCGTGACTTGCAGAAGACCATGGCGCTGCTCGATGAATGGCAAGCGCCCGAGCCGTCGCCGTATTTTGACACCCGCCTAGAGGCGCGGTTGTCCGAAGAAAGACGCGAAGAAATGGCGCGCCCGCACGCAACGTGGCTGAGTTGGCTGCGGCGTCCGGCGTGGGCCATGTCGCTCGCAGCCGTAGTATTTGCTGGAGCGCTGGTGGTCGGAAACAAGTTGTATATTTCCGAGCCCGAAGCCATAGCGACCAAGCCTCCATCCCTCGGTTTGCCGGTCGAGCCGGGAACCGCCGTCGGCGATCTGCAGGCGCTGGAGAGGAACGACGAGTTGTACGCCGATTTCGATATGCTCGACGAACTGCAGGTGCAGGACGACGTAACCGCGAATCCGTAAGAGTCGCAGGCAATGTAAGACCAGAATGTAAGAGTAAGACCAGGATGTAAGACCAGTAAGAGGCGACGAAGGCATGTTGGGTCGGGGAAAAATTGCGAGCTGTCTGGCAGCGCTTCTGCTGCTGACGCCCCTGTTCGTCCAACCCGCGCTCGCCCAAACCCGCTATTCGCAGCCGCAACCTCAACCGCAACAGCATCCGCAATCGCAACACGCGGATGGCCAGTGGCACTACTTTCAGAAGCAAGGTCGTCCCAACCCCAACCGCCCCAATGCAGCACATCCGCCGCAGAACCAGCCCGGCCACGCCGGAAACTGGCTCCGCCGCTATAAAGATCTCCCGCCGGCGCAGCAGCGCCGCGCGCTCGAAAACGATCCCCAGTTCCGCAGGCTTCCCCCGCAACAGCAAGCCCGCTTGCAAAACCGGTTGCAGCATTTTTCCAGCCTGCCTCCGCAGCAGCAGGAACGAGTGCTCAACCGCATGGAGACCTGGGAGCACCTGACTCCTAATCAGCAGCAGCGGGCGCGTCAGCTCTTTCAGCAGTTCAGGCAGTTGCCGCCCGACCGCCGCCAGGCTGTCAACCAGGCGATCCGCGGCATGCGCGGCCTGACGCCCGAACAGCGCGACCGGCTCATTAACTCCCCGCAGTACAGGAAAGCGTTCTCGCCGCAGGAACGCTGGATCCTCGGCGGAGCGGCTCACCTTCCACTCGCCCCCGGCGACGGCCTGCCAGCCGGACCACCCGAATAATGACGCCCAAAGAATCGGAACTATTCGGAACTGTGTGGAGGCGGGGCTTTGTCCCGCCCGGACGGGGCAGAGCCCGTCACCACATGAGCAAGGATGGCGACACGGCACTGGAAGTTTGTCTGGAGGGAATAAGAAACTAAGAGCTGACAGCCCGAAAGCTGAAAGCCGCTACCGCCGAATCAGCGCCATCACCCATCCCGCCACGAAAACTCCCCCGACGAACAGGGCGAAGCAGTACAGGCCGTACTTTACCTGCTCGATCGTCGAATTGCGCTGCGTGATGCCGAAGACCACCGACGCGAACAGCGCGAACACCACCGCGGCCGAGAAGTGCGACAAATTGATGGTCACGGTTTCTTCCCCAGCGCAATGTGATGCGCATCCGCCGCCGCGATGAAGTTCAAGAGGCCGGCTACGATCAAAAATGTCTTGCCGTAATCCGCCGCGGCATTCGCCGCCATCACATTGCCCCAGTCCATGATGCGCGCCAGGAAATAGAGCGCTCCCGAGCCCACATCGCCAATGAAACCGAGGATGTCGAGGATGTCTCCGCCGTTCGGCTTGTAAATCCGCCCCTGCATGCCGAGGCCAATCAGGAACATCGCGACCACCGACACCAGCAGCAGAACGCCCCGCCCATAGCGCTTCAGCAGGATGTGCCCGCCGCCCGGAATCAGCCAGCCCACCAGCGGCGCCACCACCGCCAGCTTCGTGAGCGGGTACTCCGGCTCAGTCGCTGAAACCGCATTTTTTGATTTATCGTTATCTTTCGTTTTATTCGTCGTTGGCTTGGCCATTCAGATGGTCACGATCTCTCGTTGGATTTTACCAGTGACCTCGGCGCTTCCCGGCCGCACCAGCACATCCACTTCCGAGCGCACCCCAAACTCAGGCAGGTAGATGCCGGGCTCGATCGAGAACAAGGAATTGGGCAGAATGCGCCGCTCGTCGTGAATTTCCAGATCATCCATATTTGCGCCATTGGCATGCACCTCGGTGCCAATCGAATGGCCGGTGCGGTGAATGAAGTACTCCCCGTATCTCGCCTGCTTGATGTGGCCGCGCACCGCTTGATCCACTTCCCATCCCGCGATCGGCCGGTGAGCAGAGACCGCATCCTGCACCGTCTTCACGCCGATATCGCGCGCTTCGCTCACAATCTTGAAAATCTCGCGCTGCCGGTCCGACGCAGCCTTGCCCACCGATCCCATCCAAGTGATGTCGTAGTAAACCGCACCCGGCGTATTCTTTTTCGCCCACACGTCCAGCAGAACCAGGTCGCCTTCACGAATCGGCACCGGACGGCTTGCGCTCGGCTCGTAGTGCGGGTTGCCGCTGTTGGCGTTCACGGCCACGATCGGCGGATCGTCGGTCACCATGTTCTCGCGCTGGAATGCTTCCATGAAAAATTGCTGAATTTCATGTTCGTGGGTTCCGCCGCCGCGCACGCGCCGTCCAATTTCCTTGAAAGCCTCGGCGGTAACCGCGTCAATCACATCGCGCGCCGCGAAGTGCGACTGGATCTGTTCGTCCGTCAGCGTCGCTTCAAACTGCGCGATCAGGTCCGCCGCGCTGACAATATTCTTGCCCAGCCCCCGGATCATGTCCGCCGTTCCCGCGTCCACCATGGAAATGGTGAAGACAAAGTTGTTGGGCGAGTACTGCATGGCTACATCGCGATAGGGGGCCAGCATCTGCTTCAAGCCGCTGAACAGTTCCTGCCATCCGGCGTACTGTTTCTTCGTGCCGGGCAAGGTATCGAGGTGCCCCGATTCGATCTTGTGCACCAGCTTGGCGGGCTCGCCTTTGGCCGGGATCAGGTAGTACCAGCGCCGCGTGACCATCAGCCCATCCGGCAACCCGAGAACGCGGTAAGCGATCGGGTCACGATGGTGATGATCGTAGAAAAGCCAGGCGTCAATTTTGCGCTCGCGCAAGGCCTGCTGGATGGCGGACAGATCCATATACAAACGGTTATTCTACACGACCGCTGGCCCGGTCTGGATTCCGGCACGTGTAGAGACGGGGCTTGCCCCGTCTTGCCGGCGCCACCACGCGCTGCAGTGACTCAGTTCTTAAATGGGTTGAAGGTTCGGACGTCGAGTTGTTTGAAGTCTCGTTCATTTCTGGTCGCCACAATCAGACGGTGGACCCGCGCGGTCGCGGCAATCATGGCGTCCTCTAGCAAGTCCGCGGGCTTGTTATGCGTAATTCTGCCCCATTCCCGAAAGCAGGACGCGTCCATCGGGAGCACCTGGTAGACTGCCGGCACACCGTCAACCCAGCGCTCCAGTTCGCTCGCTTTCGAGGGATCTTGCCGCCTTGTCCGCTCAATCCCCACCTGCAGTTCTCCCAGTGTTACGGCGGAAACGAATAAACTCGCCTCTTCGGCGGCGCTGAGCCAGGCCATCACCGCTCCGTGAGGACGCGCTTTTCGCAGCTCGGAAACTACGTTGGTATCGAGCAGATATTGATTCACTCGAACTCCACCACGGGTCGGCTGCGCAACTTGCCCCTCTTATAGGTGAGGCTGTCACAGCGAGGCTCAGGCGCAAGCAACCATTCCTTGAGGCCGGGACGGGCAGCCTTTTGCAGCCTCTCCCATTCTTCGATCGGCACCAGAACGGCGGTCTTAACTCCACGCCGGGTCACAACCTGCGGTCCCTTCTTTATGGTTGCATCCAGCAACTCGCTAAAACGCGCCTTTGCGTCCTGCACTTGCCACGAAGCCAAGCTTCACCTCCATCACAAGATCCTAGTATACTGACTAGTCATATGACTAGTCAACTCCGCTCGTGTAGAGACGGGGCTTGCCCCGTCTTGCCGGCGCCGTCATGCGGCGCGGCAAGCCGCGTCTCTACGAAAAATGTGGTAAAAAGTAATGTAATGCCAATGAACGCCTCTGGCAGTCCTAATCCGCGAAAATCCGGCCCACGAAAATCAGGTGCACCGTGCTGAGGGCGCCATGCTAAGAACAGTGTTCATTGCACTGTCGGAGAGCCGGTGGCTGCGCGCGTTCGCCGAACACTCCCGCTTCGGCCAGCGCACGTCCGCCCGCTTCGTCGCCGGCAAAGACGTTTCGGACGCAATTCGCGTCACCGCCGCGGTGAATCAATTTGGCGCCAGCGTCTCCATCGACAATCTGGGCGAGAACGTCACCAACGCTGACGAAGCCCGCGCCAGCGCCCAGCTTTATCATCACCTGCTCGACGAAATCGCCGCCAACAAGCTGAATGCGAATGTCAGCGTCAAGCTGACCCACATGGGCCTGGACGTGGACGAGAACATGGCCTACGAAATCGTCCGCGGGCTGGTCGCCAAGGCCGCGAGCATGTCGCCCAAAAATTTTATTCGCGTCGATATGGAAGGATCGGCGCATACGCAGCGCACGCTCGACTTCGTTCACGAACTCCACCGGGTTCCGGGAAACGAGGACAGCGTGGGGGCGGTGATCCAGTCGTATATGCGGCGCGCCGAGGCCGACATCGAGAAGCTGCTCTCCGAGAGCATCCGCATCCGGCTCTGCAAAGGCGCGTACAAAGAGCCCGAAGACGTCGCCTTCCAGAAAAAGTCCGAAGTTGACGCCAGCTACGTGAAGCTGATGAAGATCCTGATGAAAAGTGGCGTCTATCATGGCTTAGCGACCCACGACGAGGCCATCATTAATGAAGCCAAAGCCTTTGCCACGCGCGAGAATATTCCGCGCAACGCCTTTGAATTCCAAATGTTGCACGGCATCCGGCGCGACCTGCAGCAGCGCCTGGTGAAAGATGGCTGGGGCATGCGAGTCTATATCCCGTTCGGCACCGAGTGGTATCCCTACTTTATGCGGCGGCTGGCAGAGCGGCCAGCCAATGTGCTGTTCATCGCAAAGAACCTTCTGCGGCAATAAATCTCACAGCTTCAATCAGATAGATACGAATCGAGGAACTGGGCGGAGCCTCGCGTAGGGAGAAATTGGATTTTTTCCTTCCCGAAATGAAGGGAATTGACTTCCATTCTCGTTTTAGGAAATGGAAGCCAACTTGATTGGATCCACAGCCTGCCCCCCTCGGCGATTGTGCGTGCATCCAACTGGGTACAAAGGGTCCGTGGCTCGCAATGATCTCGCATCGAGACTCCGGTTTCCAAACAAATCCTCTGCGTCGTCACGGGGAAGGACAACGCGGAGGATTGTTGTTTTTGGCCGCTTGTGTGGGGACGGGCGCCCTCGCGAGCCTGCCCTGAGCGAAGTCGAAGGGTCCAAGCCGAGCGCAGCTCGGCAGCTGCCGGTGGCCACAGCAAATCTAGATTTGCTACAAATGCCAATCGCTGAGCGCCCGCCGCTTCTCTCACCCCTCCCAAACAAACGCGTCAAACACCCGAGTAGATTCAAATCCAATCCGCTTATAAAGCGCAATCGCCCGGTCGTTAGCTTCTGTCACGGTCAGCGAGATGAAATGGAATCCCCGGCCGCGGAGATTCTTGGTTGAAGCGGCCATCATGGCTTCGCCAAGCCCGGCGGAGCGGTATTCGGGGAGCACGCAGACCTGTGTGATGTGGCCGACATCGGAGCGTACCTGCGAGCAGAGGATGAGGCCGATCAGCGTGCGCGTGCGACGATCGAAGATGACAAAGGATGCCTGGGGATCGAAGGTGCCGCATCCCGGGAAGCGCACGATGTTGTTGAGAAAGCGCAGCGAACCGGTGAGAGTGCGGTACTGATCGTTGATCTCGGAATCGACGTGGCCCCGGTATGCGGCGGTGATTAGCGCGGCAGCGGCCTGGTATTCGTGCTCGGACCAGGGACGGATTTCGAACTGGGGCGGCAGAGTCGGCAGCGACGCCTGTGGATGCCGTCCGATATCGAAATTCATGAAGACTCGGGGATGGCGGCTGAACCCCTGTTGCAAAAAAGGGCGCGCGACTTCTCCGGTGTTGTGCGCCAGCAACTGCGCCTCCACGCGATGGATGCCGGGCGACTGTTGCAGGGTTTCGATAACGTGGGTGAGCAGGCGTTCTTCGACCTCGTGATGGCTGGGATTGCGGGCTCCGTTACGTACAAAGAGGTCGCCGATGACGCCCTTGCTCTGCTCGTAGACAAAAAAGGAATAGCCGAAGATGCTGCCGCGCTCGATGGCGGCATAGCCGGGAAGGATTTTCGCATCCATGTAGCGCAGGATCATCTCGGCGGAGGTGGTGTAATCCCAGGAGAGCATGCGCCCCCACATGGCGATCTCTTCTTCCAGCAGCGGGCGAAGGTCGGCGGAAGAGAAGTGTCGGAGATCGAGGATTTCCATAAACAAGGTCTCAGGTCTGAGGTCTCTCAGTTCTCAGCAAAAGCGCCTGTGCGAGATTTCGTTGCTAGATGCTATCTCATAAATCGCTTTGGGAAGGGCACGGCTTCATTTTCCCACCCAGTAAAGTTCCAACTTCTGCCCGGGGACGCTGGTTAAGTATGATACTCGGCGTCCGGGAACGAGTTGCGCGACTTGGGATTCGGTACCTTGTGCGGCAACCAGGACATGAGCTACGGCCGGGACATTTCCGCTTTCGTAGGGTTGCGCCGGGCGATTGAGATAAAACTCCAGGCCGTATTCCTGCACGCGATTGATGTGATAGAGCGCGATGGGGACCGGCTCGCGCGAAAAAGCCTGAATGGTTTCGGCAATGGGACGCGCGGACTGGGTAGCGTCGATGACCGGCGCAGCGAAACGAACGATGGTGGCCACACTGACAACAACGGCGGCCATGGTGACGGGGCGCAGCAGGCGGAGTCCGGCGCGGGAGAGCAGGGCCGCAGTGATGCCAATCGCAAACACGGCGGCAATGGCAGCGGCGATGTAGGTTCCGGTTCCCCACCGCAGGTGGTGATTGATCGCAATAGAGGCGGCGGAGAGCGCGGCAAAGATCAGCAGTCCGCAGAGAACGCCGTGAGCGGCGGCGAATAAGGGCGAGAAATTTCTTTCTTCGCTGCGACGCACGCCAAGATATTCGGTGACCAGCAGCGCTCCGGCAGGAACGGCCGGCAGAATATAGCCGGGCAGCTTCGATTGCGAAGCGCTGAAAAACAGGATCGGCACAAGCATCCAGAGGAGAAGAAATAGCGGCCAGGAATCTTCCGGGTTGAAGAAAGCCAAAGCCTCTCTGCCTTCGGACCAGATCAGGCGGGCGCGTTCGGCGACGGCGACGATGAGCACGATCGTCCACGGCATCATGACCAGCAAGAAGACGGGCAGGTAGAACCAGAAGGGTTGGTGGTGGTGATAGATGTCCCGCGAGAAGCGGGCGAGATTGTGTTCGAGGATAAAGAAGCGGAAAAATTCCGGATTGCGCACTTGGACGGCGATGTACCAGGGCAGCATGACGGCAAGATAGAGAGCGATGCCGGGGATCCAAAGGGTGCGCGGGATCGCACGCCAGTCGCCCTTTATGGCGACGAAGAGAAGAACAATGACGGCGGCGAGCGCGGGCGCGACGGGGCCCTTGGCTAAGGTTCCGAGCGCCAGAAAAACGTAAAAAACGGCGAGATAGATCGACGAGAGATAGATCGACCGCTGGCTTTCATACCAGGCATACCAGGCAAGCAATGCGATGGCGAAGGCGGCGGCGAGCGGCATGTCGGTAGCAGCAGCATGGGCAAAAATAACGACGCCGGCGCAACTGGCCGTGATCAGGGCGCCGTCGAGTTCACTGCCGGGGCGGAAGCGCCGGAGGAACAAGTAGATGGCTGCGATGAGCATGGCGGCGTCGAAAGCGGCGGGCACGCGCGCAGCCCGGTCGGTGACGCCGAACGCACGGAACGACAGCATCGCCTGCCAGTAATACAGCACGGGCTTTTCGAGCCACGGTTTGCCTTGCAGCGTCGGCGTAACCCAATCGGAGCGCTCGAGCATTTCGCGCGCTACTTGCGCATAGCGGGGTTCGTCGGCGCCGAGCAGGCCGACGGCGCCGAGACCATAGAAGAAAAGGAATCCGCAGAACGCCACCAGCAGCAGCACGTCGGTGCGGGTTCTCTGATTCATTCGTCGCGTTCGCTAGCTGGTTGATGAGTTCGCGTTCAAGACTACAGGTTCTGCGTGCAGGCGATCGACGATTCGGGACACGGCAACGGCCAGCGGTCCCTCAATCGAACAGCCGCTGGCGCATTTGTGACCGCCCCCGCCAAAATACTCCGCCACGGCGGAGACATTCACTTCGCCTTTGCTGCGCAGGCTGATGCGATAGCGACGGTCGGGGAGTTCGCGAAAGAAAATGGCGACCTGCACGTCGGCGATGGAGAGCGCGTAGTTGACCAGGCCCTCGCAATCTTCTTCGCGCGCCCCGAAGCGCTGCATCTGTTCCTGCGTGACCCAGATCCAGGCCAGCGAACCTTCCCGATGCAGGTTCGAGAGCGCCGCGCCCAGCAGCCGAAGCTTGGCCGTGGAATGTCCAAAATAGATATGGCGCGCGCAATGCGCCGGGTCGGCTCCGGCGAGCACCAGTTCGCGCGCCACGGTAAAAGTGTGCTCGTTGGTGCCTTCGAACATGAACGATCCCGTATCGGTCATGAGCGCGGTGTAGAGGCAGGTGGCAATGTCGCGATCGACGGGGACGCAGGCAAGCCGGGCTAAACGAAAGACCAGTTCGGCGGTGGCCATCACCGTGGAATCGATCCAGTTGATGTGGGCAAAATTGCGCCCGCTTGCGTGATGGTCAATGTTGATGAGGAAACATTCTTCGAGACCCTCGAGCAGCGTGCGCTGAATGCTGTCGCATTCGAGCAGAATGACGGCATCGTTCGGGGGGACAGCATCGGCATGAATGACGCGATCGGCGAAGGGAAGGCTCTGGTAGATACGAGGGACGCCATCGTGCATGACGACTTCGGCATCTTTGCCCATGACGCGCAGAATCTCGCCGCAGGCGAGGGCAGAGCCGATGCCGTCTCCGTCGGGCCGGGCATGCGAGGTCACAATGAAGCGGCGGCGCGCCCGAATTTCTCGTAAAACCCGCTCTAGCATGAAGCACTCTCAGCTCGTGGCTATCGAGTTTAGGGGCTGGGCTCAGCATTCTTCCGGGCGCGCTTCTTAGCGCGCCCAAGAAGCTCGTCCACCCGACTCTCCAGCTGATCCGCCCGATCGATCTGGAAATAAAGTTCCGGAGGCCGGCGCAGCCGCAGCCGTTCCGCCAGTTCATGCCGGACGTAGTTCTTGGCGGCTGCCAAGCCTTCGAGCGTGCGCTCGGCTTCGGCGTCATCGCCGAGAACGCTGACCATGACGCGAGCGGAACGCGCGTCCTGTGCCATAAGCACGGCGCTCACGCTGGCAAGGCCGATGCGAGGATCGCCCAGTTCGCCTTCGAGGATGGTTTCGATCTCCTCGCGGATGGCCGCGCTCAGCCGCCCGCGATGATATTTCTGGCCACGATGCTCCACCGCACACCTCGAATGGAGAAAACCTTTGAGGATATCAGAAAAGTCAGCTCCCGGAGCATGACATCTCCCATCACAGGAACTCCACAAACGAGTCGGTAACTTCAGCCCCGGCATTGTTGGCAATGCGGGTCGCCGCGCGCTCCACGTTCTTCATCAGCCCGTCAAGATAATCGCGGGAATGGGAAACGCCGACGACGCCAATCGTGGCCTGATTCCAAAGCAGGCTAGGCTCAAGTTCGGCGACCGCCACGTTGAAGGAAGACCGAAGCCGGTCTTTGAGGCTGCGCGTAACCTGGCGCTTGTCCTTGAGCGAGTGCGCGCCTTCGATGCGGAGTTCAAGGGTAAGGAAAGCGATCATGAGCAATGTTTAGCAGGCTATCGGAAAAAGTTGGCCGCTGCACTTGATCTTGGGTGGCGCAGCGCTTCAGCGCTGCGATAACCGCATTGTTTTGAACGCGGCTTTAGCCGCTGAGGTCGCGGTTCTCGCTCTTGGAGAGACTCTCTGAGCAGCCTGTAAGGCGGTAGAGACGGGGCAGGCTCCCGTCGGAGCCGCGCCCAGCCGCGCCTCTACGGAATCCCCAGACCAAATTTTCTAGCATTTTCCCCGTTTATTGTGCTACACTGTGTTTGCTAAGTTTGACTCACAAGCAGTTGCAGGTCGGTACCGCCAACCAGCGTCAACCCCCTCTACAGCAGAGAATCTTCTCAGCACAATTCAAGAAACAAGAAAAAGGAACATCAATGGCAGAACAAGGAACAGTGAAGTGGTTTAACGACGCCAAGGGCTACGGCTTTATCAGCCGTCAAAATGGCGAAGACGTTTTCGTGCATTTCTCAGCGATTCAAGCGGGCGGCTTCAAGAGCCTGCAAGAAGGCCAAACCGTGCAGTTCGACGTGACCAAAGGCCCCAAGGGCTGGCAAGCAGAGAACGTTACCGCTGTCTAGGGGTACGACGCTCTAAGCGATAAACAATGTGCCCGAGATTCCGAAAGAATCCCGGGCATTTTTGCGTCTGCCCGTGTGGAGCGGACACTTCTGTCCGCTGCCTTTGACTTTGCTGAATACTTACTTCTGCACTCCATCAGCTGTAGCGCGGGCTTTGGCTTGGTTGATTGCCGCCCGAATCGTCGCCAGGTGCTGCCGCTCGGCACGCTCCAAAATCCGCAGGCCGTCTCGCACGACCTCGCTGGCGTTTTCGTAACGTCCACTCTTCACCACGTAGGCTATGAATCCGTCGAGTTCGTTAGTCAAATTGACATTTCGAGTAGGCATAGCGTCAGACCTTTTCTTCGTTTTTTCATTCTGCGGACCGGTATCGCAAATTATGATTGGCAAAGATTGCCAGTGGGGGTACCCCCCTCCCCCCCTATCTATTGGAATCATGGGGTTAGGAAGAAATTCCCGCCAGATCTTTGGGTTTAAAGGACTTATTCGTAAAATATTCCGGAATAAGGACTTAGCTCCTCTTATTGCGCTGAAAATGGGTTTGGGGCAGCTTTGAGGGCCGTCTTGGTGACGGTTGCACCTCTTCACTGCCCCAATCAATTTTTCATTATTCCTCAAGGTGGGGTGGGGCGTCTGTGATGGCGCTCACTGGGCGTTTGTGATGAAAAAAGTCAAAGGCGCCGCCCAAGCAAAGCTTGGACGGGGCACCCTTCAGAGTTGGGATGGACGCGAGGTCCGCCACTCGCCCTTACCTATTAAGTGTTGGCAATTGATTTCGTGACAACAAATGCGAGGCCGCTCAGTCTACTGTCGTAGCGCATCGGGCTAGCGGCCCTGAAGTCCTTGGCGTGTAGGAATTCTTCCGGTCCTGGCGCAGCCTTAATTCCGTACACCGATCTGAGGTTTCGCTTGTAGGCATTGATAGATGCCTCACTGCCATGTACGGCGCAGTTGCGAATGGCTGAAAGGCAGTCAATGTAGGAGCGATCCGTAGCGTCAATTGAGTTGAAGGGATTTGCAGCGTTGCCCAGCCAATGGTCTGCCTTGTTTATGAGATCTCCCATCGAGCGAAAATCAAAAAAGCGTTTTCCTCCGCGAATAATATACCGCGCCAGCCCCGTGGGGATTCCAGATACTCCCGCGATGGTCTGTTCTTTGATGAAGTGCTTTGGGTTGTGGTTGAGGGCAGCTACGAGGCGGCCCTCAACGTACCGCTCCCAGGTTCCATGAATTTCAACGGCGGTCATTTGCGCGGCCCATCGACGCACAGTGTAACCTCAGTGATCACTTCAAAAGCGGCCAACGGTTATCACTTCAAAACCGGCCAACGGAAGTGGCCGTCCAGGACTGAGATTGTTCTATCCTGCCGCCTCCTGTGGTGGCAAGTCGGTTTTG
>JBEKYF010000093.1:0-14427 GCA_049511255.1 Terriglobales bacterium
GATTACGTAAACCATCCAGACGCCTCTCCCGGCCTGGCTTTCCCCGTTATGGGATTACTTCCTGTTTGCCGGTCAACCGGGCACAACTCCATGAATTGCTGATTATTCCGGAGAACATTCCTTTGGCTAAAGGCTTCGCAGCCAGTGCGCAGATCGCATTCCGGTGAGATGTGATGTGTATCACTGACTGCAGCCATCGCCGGTTCGATACTTGAAGACCATACTCAGGAGGTCTGTCCGTGAATAGTTTCTGTGCGCGCATGTTCGGTCTCACCCTGTTTGTTTTTCTCGTTTTGGCTATTGCCGTCCAACCTGCCATTGCTCAGCAGGATCAAGCCAAGCATATTTTCCATCGGGGGATTCCAGCCGGGGATACCTGTTCCAGCTGCCACAAGGTGTTTTATGACCAATGGAAAGCCAGCCCGCATGGCGCCAACGGTGTCGAATGCACCGTGTGCCATGGCGAGACAACATCACCGGACTTCGCGGGCACGCCGGCGTTAAGCACATGCGACGCCTGTCACACCGATCAGGTGGCACAACTGAAGTCTGATCCATTCATGAAAGGCAAGACGTGTGTGAGCTGTCATCAAGCACACACCTTCGTGGAGCACAAGAAGGCGGCCCCGGCAGCCAAGTGATAACAATTTCCAGGCGTGGCATTCTCGAACTGCTGGCCGGTGCATCCGCGCTCACCGCCCTGGAAACGTGTCATCGCATGCCAAGGGAATGTACGACCGGTTGTCGGTCTATCTGGAAAGGCCACGAGCAGGCTCCGAAGACGCGGTCGAGCGCCGCGCCGGTTCCGGTCATCTCTCAACTCGCAAGCCGGTTGGAGCTGCACCGGGGACGCGAGATGGCGCGGCTTCACCGGAGCGATCTCGAATCCGGACCGATGTTCACGAACGCCAAAGGCGGCCGGATGGACATGTCGAACCTCGAAATGCGCTTCATCAAACCCAGCGTGAACCGCTGCGCGGTCTGCCGTGGAACTGCGGGAAAGAAGCACTTGCGGCAGGACCACGATTTCATCCGCGATGAAACCATTCCGCGCTGGCGGGGCTGGCATGGGTTCCGGCGCGGAGTCGGAACCAATCTTCACGAGCTCGGCGAGTCCGACATCGGCGTTCAGAAGATTCTGCGGCACTCGGACGTCAACACGACTCGGGCGTATTACATAAAACCTGACGAGCAGTCGAAGCGGCTGACGATGGCGAAACTGGAGGCAGAAGTTGCTGATAAAATGTCACTTCGGGAGCCTCGGGACACCGACGGGACACCTGCCATCCCACCTGAAACCATAAGCTGATTTAGAATCATGGGGTTGCGTCGCAACGCGGGGAGTTGGAAGTGAACTTTACAAAATCTCACTTCACCTCAACCCGCTCCATATATTCCGCGACCTGGACATTCCATCCGAGTTCTTTCTTCATCCGGTCGTGAAGTTGCAAGGAAGCTGCGGGCTCGCCGTGGACAAGGTAGGTCACGCCCGGTTTGTTCTTAAACGTCCGCAACCACTCCAACAACTCTGGCGGATCGGCATGATCGCTGAACTGTTCGAGCGCTGCGACTTGCGCACGGATCGGCACGAAATCGCCGAAGATTTTCACCTCGGGCGCTCTGCTCTTGATGGTGGCGCCGCGTGTGCCCGGCGCCTGAAAGCCGATAAAAATAACCAAATTCCTCGGATCGGGTAGCCGCTGCGCCATGTGATGCAGGATCCGCCCACCAGTAACCATCCCGCTAGACGAAACGATGATCGACGGATAATGGCTCTCGTTAATCTTCTTCGACTGTTCGGCGGTTAACGCAAACGTGAAGCCCGGCCACTCGACCGGCGAGCCGTATGTCTTGATCAAATCGGCAGCCCGCGCCGTGTACTCCTCGGAGTGCTTCAGGAAAATTTCGACCGCCTTGATCGCCATCGGGCTGTCGCAATAAACCGGCAGGCGCGGAATCTGTCCCGTCTCCATTAGCCTTTTCAGGATGAAAAGAAATTTCTGCGTCCGCTCCACGGCAAACGCCGGAACGATCACACTGCCGCCGCGCTGCACGGTATCGCGAATCAGGCGGGCGAGTTCCGGTCGAGGATCGGTGTCGGGATGCAGCCGGTTGCCGTAAGTGGACTCCATGACCAGTACGTCGGCGGTTTCGTTTTCCTGCGGCCCGGAGTGCACTACTTTGCCGGGCGCAATTTCGCTATCGCGCACCCGGCCAATGTCGCCGGTGAAGAGCAATCGTCGGCTCCGCCCATTCGTTTGCAGCGTGACTTCTGCCATGCAGGAACCCAGAATGTGCGCGGCATCTACGAAGCGGAATGCAAGCTCGGGGCTCAGTTGCGTGGTTTGCCCGACCACGACCGGCTTGAAGTACTTGAGGCAATCCAGCGCTTCTTTGAGCGTATACAACGGCAACGCGGGATCATGCTTCGACACTTTCCTTTTGTTGTAGTATGCGGCGTCTTCTTCCTGCAGGTGTCCGGCGTCCGGCAACACGACTGAGCACAGATCGATGGTCGGCTGCGTGGCATAGATTGACCCGCGGAAGCCTTCTTTCACCAGACGCGGAATCCAGCCACAGTGATCGAGATGCGCATGGGTAAGAACGACGGCACCAATCTCCCGCGCCGGGACCGGAGTGTCCCGCCAGTTGCGCTCGCGCCATTCTTTCTGTCCTTGGAAGAGTCCGCAGTCGATCAAAATCTGGAATCCCTGCTTGCCACTCGAGTCGTAAGTAGTGTTGATCAGGTGCTTCGAGCCAGTTACGGTCCCGGCAGCGCCGAGGAATTGAATATAGGGCAAACGTCCTCCGAAAGTCAGAATGCAGAAGTCAGATTGCAGAAGTGAACCGTGAAGTCGATTTTATCTCTGCAACTCCGGGTTTTTACTTCTGCATTCTTACTTTTGACTTTTAACTTCTTGCTGGCCACCGATCTGGAACACATTGTTGGTCAAGTCGCTTTCCGGAACACTGCCGTCGTTGATCACGATCTCGCTCGCCGTGCCTGGCACTTCCACTCGCGTTGTCGCTGTTCCTTTGGCGCGCACCTCAATCCGTTTCGTGATCTCGCCGCCTTCAAACAATATGGTGAACGGGACTTCCGCCCCCGCATTGCCAAGGTTTTCCAGCGTTACGGTTATAAACTGCACTCCTTTTTCCGTCGTCCACGGATGCACCGACTGCACGTGGAAATCGGGCAGGCCCCGATCCTGATACACCCAGTCTTCGAAGAACCAACCCAGGTCCCGCTTGGCGGCAGATTCGATCAACTGCTCCACATACTTCGGGTCTTTATCGTCCTCGGCCCGATACTTGCGAATAGCCTGCTTCAGCGCATCGTCGCCGATCATGTCGCATAGCATCCACCACACATAGGCAGCTTTGCTCCGATAGTAGGTCTCATCAAACGTGGCGGCCAGCGGTTGGCCGACGATCTTTTGTTCGACGACCTTCTGCCCGACGTCCTTCTGCAGCGCGGCCGCTACGTCTTTTTCCGAATCAAGAAACGCCGCCCGGTGCAGACCCAGTAAGTCGAGCGCTGCCTGGCGTCCACCTTGCTCTTGGCGATACATCGCCTCCGCAAAGTGAGCCAAGCCCTCGTACACCCAGGGCCTGGACGATGGCAAAGCGGAATGCACCAGTTCGTGAACCAGGTTGATTCCTGCCAGTTTCGAATCTTCCGCAGCCATCGACGCCATCAACAACGTGCCGCTTTCAAACGGAGCGGAATTCGGATCGGCAAGATCGGCGATCGCAATGGGAGCGGTCGGTTGACCAAACCAGCCGCTTACGAATTTCATTGCGGGATCGAGCGCGTTGGAGTATTTCGCGGCCCCTTCCTCGTGGCCGAGCAAGCTGAATAGATAGAAAGGAGGCTTGGACCCGTCTTGATAGTTGGCCAGGGCGAATGTCGGTGTAACTGTACCAAGCCGTGTCCACGAACATAGCGCCGAGACCAACTGCGCTCGACTGATCTCCTCAATCATCGCGTCGCCGCCCGGTGAGCAGATCATCAAAGGGGGTCTCTCACCACTCTCGCGAGACATTGTGACTTTAGCCCTGAATTCGCTCCCCGCCTCTCGCGCCTTCCATCGATCGGCAACCTCAAACAGACTATTCCCCTCGGAGAAATCCGCCGACTCCGTGGTAATCGGATACCACGCGACATATCCAGCGCCGCGCACCGCCGTAAATGACGGACTGATCTGATCCCAACTCGTGTGCTTGGCAATCTCCTCCGGAACGCCGATCCGCGTCAGGCGCGTCGCATCCAGCGGAATCACACCCTCGTAGCCAACTTCGATTTCCACGGAATCTTTCAGCTTGATCCCAGCGGGCAGCGTAACGATGGCTTCTGAAAGCGCGCCGGTATGGTCAATATCCGAAATGTAGGCTTGCGAAACAAATTGTACGGGCTTGCCGTCCACCCGAATCGAAAGCCAGTTGAGAGATGAAGAAATTTGCAGGGCAGCGATCTTCTGCGGGCGAGCGGAGCCGTTGCGCAATGTGATCTTGCCCCGAGCGCCAAGCCTCTGCTGCTCCGGCTCCAGGCGGATCTCCAAATCATATTTGGTAATGGTGAAGGCTTCGCGGTCCAAGGCCCACGCCGCTGAAGCGAAACCACCGAGGACGCAGAGAACACAGAGGAACTTCATGATTTCTTGGATGCGCCCAACCGTCTCTGCCGCACAACTTCATACAGCACCACACCCGCTGCCACCGATACATTCAGCGACGGCACTTTCCCCAGCATCGGAATCGACACCAGAAAATCGCAGTGTTTGCGCACCAGATCATGCAGTCCCTTGCCTTCAGCGCCGAGCACGATGGCGCAGTGCATCTTGTAGTCCACCGCATCGTAAGTTTGCTCGCCGCGCTCGTCTAATCCGACGATCCAGAGATCCTTCTCCTTCAACTCCTCGAGTGCGCGCGATACGTTCGTCACTTTCGCAACCGGAAGATGTTCGCTTGCTCCCGCCGAAACCTTCGCCACCGCACCCGTGACCGCGGCCGACCGGCGTTCGGGGATCACCACGCCGTCAGCTCCCGCAGCGTCGGCGGTACGCAGGATCGCACCCAGATTGTGCGGATCTTCGACTCCATCCAGAACGACGATCAGCGAGCGCTCGCCGCGACGCGACGCCACCAAGTCATCGAGATTGCTATATTGTTTTGCCGAGGTTGCGGCCACGAGTCCTTGATGCGCGGCGTTGCCAGCAATTTCGTCGAGTTCCACCCGCGACAAAACGCGCACCGGAACACCGATCTTGCGACACTCGTCAATCACCCGCTTCAGGCGAATATCGTTCCGCTCCTTGGCGACGCCAACCCACTCGAAGTTGCGCCCGCGTGCCTTGAGCGCCTCCGTGACCGTATTGATTCCGTAGAGAATATTCACGTCGAGTAGTTTACCGCGCGCGAGTCCAGTGAGTTCGTGGCGCTTGATTCTTTACCACAGCAGACACAGAGGAACACAGGGGACTTCTTCTTCGACCGGCTATCAAGTTGATTCCGAATCGAGGGCTTCCCGTGTTCCTCTGTGCCCTCTGTGGAGACTGGCGGCCTGCCCACTGCGGTAGCTATACTCATCATTAGGGATATGGCGATCGCCGCCGCAAATACCGGTTTCACCACTTCGGCTCGGAGTCCTATGCCCCTCTCCGCGATCATCGTCGACGACGAACAACTGGCGCGCGACGAGCTCGCCTACCTGCTCAAGCACCTGGACGACGTGAACGTAGTCGCGCAGGGCAAGAACGGCCTAGAAGCGATCAGCCTGATCCGCGAACACAACCCGGACCTCGTGTTTCTCGACGTCCAGATGCCAGGCTTGGACGGCTTCGGCGTCATCAAGAAACTGCTTGACCGCAAGGTTCCCCTCCCCAAGATTGTCTTCGCGACCGCCTTCGATCAATATGCGGTGAAGGCGTTCGAGGTGAACGCGGTCGACTACATACTGAAGCCATTCGATAAGAAGCGAGTGGCTCAGTCCATCGAGAGAGCACGGACAAAGATTGAAGCGGGCGCCGGGCCGGAAGAAAAATTCGAGACACTGGTGCGGATGTTGGAATCGCAGAAGCCGCAGACGGCGAAGATTCTGATCAAGACGGCGGGAAGGTTATTTCTGGCCGACCCGAGAGATATCTGCTACGCCACCATCGAAGATGGCGTGATCACGGTAGCCACCAGCGGCCATGCGGGCATGGAAGGCCAGTCGAACTGCCGGACGCTGGAGGAACTTTTCGAAAATCTCGATCCCAATCTGTTCTGGCGCGCGCACCGATCCTTTCTGGTCAACATCAATCACATCCGCGAAGTCGTGCCCTGGTTCAAAAGCTCTTACCAGTTGCGTATGGACGACAAGAAACAGACGGAGATTCCGGTGAGCCGCGCCCAGACCCGGCGCCTGCGGGAACTGTTCAACCTCTGAGGCGGGAAAAGGGGCGGACGTGAAGACCGCTTCGTCCGCCCGGGGGGAGGGATCTCATTCAGGAAGCGATGGCTTGCAAGGCGATCCGGTTGGGAATCACCAGTGTCGCGCCCTCAAGCCGAATTAACTCTTTCCGTTTCATATCACTCAATAAGCGGGTTACCGTTTCTCGCGAAGATCCGATCATTTGGGCAATTTCTTCGTGCGTGAATTCCGTGGATACGCGGAGTTCCCGGTTGCGGGGCTCGTCCGAGACCCAGGAAAGCAGCAGGCGGGCGAGCTTCTCCGTCGAACTGCGCGCGAGCAGCAATTCGTGCACATCGTCGAATGAGGTCGTGACCTCGCAGGCGAGCATGGTGGCGCACGCCAGCGCGGCGTGGCTGTCGTGATCGATCAGATGTAGGAAGCTGTCGCGTTCGACGAACTTGATCTGGCATAGCTCGATGGTGGTGACCGTAATCAGTGATGGCCCCCCGGAGACGACCGCGCTCAGCCCCAGCACCTGGCGGTCTCCGGCAATTTTTACTATGACGGTCTTGCCATCGCGGGCCTCGACCGAGACCTTGGCGCGGCCGGAACAGGCGATGTAGACGCCGCGCGGGATTTGACCTTCCGTCAGCAAAGTGGCATTGGCGGGATACAGGGTCAGGTGCCCCATTGCGTTGAATTCATTCATCAGAGGCTGAGGCAAATTGCAGAAGTCACCGTTCCGCCTCAGGGTGCAGCTTAGACAGTCTTTGGGAATCGCAAAGCGCCGGAGCACACCCACAGGAAACTCCTTCTGGTCGCAAAAACTGCTGGCGGAATCTCTCGCCGGGGGGAGCGGAAATGCGCCACTTGGAGAAACAGTGCACACTAATTGCCACATCCTCAACATGGACTAAGTGGCTGTAACTTCACTGCTTAGGATGGTTTGAACGAGCGGAGCGGCAAAGGAAATGCCGCAGCATTGGCCCGGCTGCCGATAGTTGGGCAGATAGCACTCTCGCAATCTCAGGCCCAGATAATCTTAGTCTGGTGATTCCTAATGCAGATAATCCATGCGTGAGATTCCCAGCCGCTGCATCTTGTACTGTAGCGTGGTGCGCTTGAGTCCAAGCCGGGCCGCCGCACCTGCCGGACCCGACAGCGCGCCCCGGGTCTGACGCAGAATTTCGATGATGTGCTCCCGTTCTTTGTCGCGTAAAGTACCGTCCGAATCGGACGGCTGCCGTGAGATTTCTTCGCGCAACTCGCCGAGCGGCGGACTCAACCGGTTGCCTTCCGACAGGATCACCGAGCGCTCGATGAAGTTCTCCAGCTCGCGGATGTTTCCTGGCCATCTCCAGTGCATCAGGGCTTCGACGGCCTCATCGGGGATGAAGTCGATCCGCTTGTGCAGCCGCACCGCGCACTTTTCAACGAAATGTCGGACCGGCATGGCTATGTCCTCGCGCCGGTCGCGCAACGCCGGCAAATGCAGGGGAAAGACGTGCAAGCGGTAGAACAAGTCACCGCGGAATTCCTTTTCTTCGACCGCACGAACCAGATCGCGATTGGTGGCGGCGATCAGCCGTACATCCACCCGGATCGTCTTCGTTCCTCCCAGGCGCTCGAACTCCTGGTCCTGTAGAACGCGCAGCAACTTGGGCTGCAACTCCAGAGGAATTTCTCCAATCTCGTCGAGCAACAAGGTGCCTTTATCCGCCAACTCCAGGCGGCCGACCTTCTGGCTTACCGCCCCGGTGAACGCTCCCTTTTCGTGGCCGAACAGCTCGCTTTCCAGCAGTCCCGTGGGAATGGCGGCGCAGTTCAGCTTGATAAAGTTGCGGTCCTTGCGCCGGCTCATGCTGTGAATCAAGCGGGCGATGCGCTCTTTGCCCGTCCCAGTTTCGCCCGTGATAAGGACGGTGGAATCGGTGTCGGCGACGATGGCAGCATAGTCCAGCACACGTTTCAAGGCCGGGCTGTTACCCACGATATCGTCGGACCGGTTCGCGCTCCGGATTTCGTACTCCAAATATCGCTTTTCCTGGGTGAGGCGTTCCTTGAGTTGTGCGATCTCGCGATAGGCGTGCGCATTATGGAGCACCGCCGCGATCTGGTTGGCCACTTGCTGCAGGTATTCAACCTCCGACGGGCCGAAAGCGTGCTCGATCATGCTACTCGGATTCAGTGCTCCCCAGATCTGATTGCCCGCGACCAGGGGCACGCTGCAAACCGACCGAACCCCGCCTTCATACATAGCTCTCGCCAGAGGTTCGGTCTTGTCGTGCAAATCGCTGGCGGTGAGGAAGACAATGTTTCGCGTCTGGACCGCCTGCGCCGAGAGTGATTGCTTGAGCGGAACCGTATTCCCGTGGTTAAGGAAGGACTCCCATTCCAGAGCGTCTCCATACAGGTGCACGTTCTTGCCGTCTTCGTCCAGCAGGGACAGGACGGCGCGGTCGTAGCGCGCGATGCTTCGAACGCTGGAAAGAATCACCGGTAACAGCTTTTCCAACTCCAGGCTGGAACTCAGTTCACGGCTGATGGCGACCAGGCTCTGCTGTTCCTCAAAGGCGCGATGGGCCCTGTCCCTCTCCAGCGCGAGCGCTCCCATCAGCGCCACGCGCGACAAGAATTCGACATCCTCGCTGCCCAGGACCTCCGGAACGTTCTTGCCCAGGCCCAGTGCTCCAAAGCGGCGTGAAGGCGTGCTGATGGGAAGGACGGTGTACGATCGAACGCCGTGATTGAGCAACGCGGGCACGATGTCGGGAAATCGCTGCTCGCTCTCGATATCGGGAATGGCGATCGGTTCCTGATGTTTCCATGCCCACCCGCTCGCGGCTTCGTCCACGGGGAAAGCGTCGAACTCTCCACTCTCCTGGTTCTTTTTCCAATACTGACTCAACATGCAATTCCGGCGCGGATCGTGGAGGGAAAGATTCAGCAATTCGCCTCCCGTCAGGGCCAGCACCGGAGGCGCGAGTTTTTTGAATGCGTCGGGCAGGCTCTCGGCTCGCGCTACCAGGTCGGTGACCTCGAGTAACAGCCGATATCGGTTGCGTTCAGGCGAGGCATCTCTATCGAGTGCGGCCCTGCTTTCTGACATAGACACATCTCCTGCACCTGCCGAGTGCAATATATCGGGCAGCTTGTTTTGAGCAGGAACTGGGGGTCATCGCAGCTTGCCAAGCAGTGAAGTAGATTTTTACAACAGCGAAAAAACCAAGTTTGGCGTGGGTTTAACGAGGGTAAAGATTTCTCTTGTCAACTAAGAGTCAACGGAGTAGACTGGTTTCAGTAAGGGGGGACAAGTAATGGGAACCCGTACACAACACGGTACGATTACGAAACGCTCAGGGAGTTGGGTTGGTCACTACAGTCAGTGGTCGCCCAACCCCGATGACCCCAAGAAGCCCCATCGCCATCAGCACGCCTTTCGTATTGGTCTCTGCACTCAGATGACGAAGGCTGAAGCCCGCAGTATTTTAGCTGACCGTATCAAAGATGAGTTGCATTTACGGGCGGACAGGCGGGTGACGGTCGGGTGGTTCATCGACTCCAGATGGCTTCCACTACGGCAAAGTTCGTGGCGTGATTCAACCCGAACGACGAACCTATATCTGCTTGGACTCATCAAAGAGAAGTTCGGAACGGTGCCGCTTGAAGACGTAGAAGACGTTCTGCTCCAAGGATGGGTTGACGAACTGGCGAAGACTCGCAGCCGTGACCTGTGTTTACACATCCGCATTTACCTAATGTCCATCTTCGAGAAGGCAGTCTATGACGATTACCTGCGAAAATCTCCCGCCCACGAGTTGCATATCCCCGCCAATCTACGACCTGTCACTAAAATTGTCCTAAGCGTTGAACAGATTCGGGCTTTGATGAATCATGCACAGGGAGTTCGTTCCGAACACGGAACACCCGACAGGGTGTTGCTCGGAGTCGCCTTCTGTACGGCGTTGCGTCCTTCAGAACTTCTAGCACTCCAGTGGAAGCACTTCAACGCGACGGAGCAGCGGTTGCGAATTGTACAGAGCGTGCACGAAGGAAAACTGCGGGATTTTACTAAGACAACAACCGCCGAATCAAGTGCAACCCTGACCCAAGTCTTCCTGTCCGAGAGCGTAGCCGCCGCCCTAAGCCAATGGCGAACCCAGACAAAATATCCAGATGACTCAGACTTTATCTTCGCCGCCCAGGGGTACGGCGATACGCAGTGGCGGGCACAGGTCGTCAAACGTCTCCGAGCGTATGGGACGGCAGTCGGCATACCAAGGTTGACGTTCCAAGCCATTAGGACGACGGTCGCAACGCTGCTAGACGACGGGCAGGGGTCCGCAAAGGATATCCAGACTGTCCTACGGCACAAGAAGCCCGACACGGCTGCCCTGCACTACACCCAAGCGCAGGAGAGTAGTGTACGAGCGGCGGTCGATAGATTGGACAGGCTGCTAACTCGCTGAAGCCTGTTGTTGAAGCTGCTGGTCTCGAATGGTACGGGATATATTCTGCCCGCAGAGCATGTGCAACCAACTTGACGGCGTTAACGGGAAACCCCAACGCGGCATTTCAGATTCTGGGGAACTCGCTCGCCGTCGTCATGAAGCATTACGTCAAGCCAGATCAGAAGGCTGGGTTGGCTGGTTTGCGGCTTCTTGAAGCGGCTGCGACGAACGGGGGGAAGTGATGCGGGATATATCAGAACGTCAATTCAGAGAGGCCCTGCAGCGTCACGGCATGGTATCAATCGGATTCATGGGATACGTGGGGATCGCACCAGCACCCAACCAACAGCGGCATTGCGTGAGCCGATGGAACGCGGGCACCAATCGGCGGGCGCAACTCGCCTACTTGCTGAGCGAACAGGCCAAGCACGACAGATGATAACGAGCACGAGTAACTGGCCGCCGAGGATTACGGGCTGGCACGGGGCTGTGTTGAAGTCAGACTACGGTGTGGGGCCGAACTGCCAGCGAACGACTTCTGGCGATCCCTTGGGTACGTGTGTACTGGTATTCGGCTACTTTGGGATCGACCGTGGAATCCTCTTCATATCCCTTGTCCACCACGGCATGCAGGTGAGCGCGGGTCACAGAATCCCTGCTCGCGAACAACGTCACATCCCAGCCACGGGCGACGAGCCCTTCGGTGATGTTGCTAGCCACCGTTTCCCAGGCGCCGTATTGCCGAGGAGGCGTTCGCCAGGCTATCGGCGACAGGACAGCCACTCTTTTGTCGGGCTTTGTCATGCTGTTCGACGATCGTTCCTAGTGCATGGCAGCCAGCACTTCATCGAGGGGAACCGTAGCGAAACCGGTGGCGTGATCGGTCATGCCATAGGGAATGACCAGTTCGCCGTTGTGGAGGAGAGCGCCACAGGTATAAACGACGTTCGGCACGTACCCTTTACGCTCCTTTTGGTCCGGTTTGAGCAAGGGCTCGCGGAGGCGGCCGATCACTTTGCCGGGATTGTCGTGATCGAGGAGAAACGCGCCGATGCAGTACGTTCGCAGGGGGCCGACACCGTGGCTGAGGACCAGCCAGCCTGCTTCGGTCTCAATGGGGGACCCGCAGTTCCCAAGCTGGACCAGCTCCCAGGGGAACATCGGTTTAAGGAGCACCTTGCGTTTATACCAGAAGTGGACGTTGTCGGAAAACATGAGGTAGATGTTCTCGTTGTCCTGGCGGGAGAGCATGGCATAGAGGCCGTTGATTTTCCGGGGGAACATGGCCATGCCTTTGTTTTCGGCGGCCGGACCGTTCAACGTGATGAACCGAAAGAGGAGGAAGTCAGAAGTCTCCACCAGCTCTGGCAAGACCACCTTACCATCGAAGGCCGTGAAGGTGGCGTAGTAGACGTGGGTGCCGTCATCGTTCTGGAAACAGACGAACCGGGCGTCTTCGACGCCGTTGCGTTGCGACGGCGTGACCGGGAAAATGATGCGTTCAGACAACCGCTGTTGGGGCTGAAACTGAACCTCGTAATTGGACCGGGCCAGCAGCAAAATTCCCCGGATGGCGTTCCGATCCGACAGGCGGGACTGCTTCACTTCGGCTTCAAGATTGGCGCGCAGTTCTTCCAATGCAAACGACTCCCCAAACTTGTTCATAACCCGGCGCGTGAATTCGTTGGTCAATCCCAGCTCAAAGAGTTTCCGCTCGAAGAGCGCCTTCTCGTAAAGCTGGTTCGGGATTTGACGCGGCTCGGTGAGGAAGCCGGTTGGGGGTAGGACCTCGATCCGATGGTCGACGTGGATAATACCCGTCCGAAAAGTGATGGAGGAGATGTGTCCCTCCCCGGTAGCGCGCAAGCTGAGGATAAAACGCAGAGCGCCGGGAGGCAGGTCAGACTGGTCAGGGTGCGGGACGATGGACGGATTGAACAGGGCTGCGGATTCTAAGGAGAATTCGCAAACGAAATAGGAGCCGATCAACAGCTGTCTTTGTTCGGAAATTTTCTCATCGGTCAACAGGAGGTCTCGGACCTGTTCGAATCGTTCCAGAAAGGATTTGTGGATCTGCTGGTGTCGCTGGGAGAATTCGGCGGATACTTCGTCCAGGAGAGGGCCCACTCGGTTTTCCGGGAGCGACATGATCCTGGCGATAATCCTGCCGGCCCGCTGGGGATCCTCCGGACTGAATGGCCGCAGAAGAACGCGTGACTGGTCAGGCCTGAGGACCGTGGCCGTGCGTTTGACGTGAATCGAGTTGGCGTTCATGGACTGGTCATCCCACCGGAACAGGACCGGAAGCGGTGATTTTACTTTTAGGCGGCGATCGGTTCCTTAAAACTCGCCAGCATATTTTGCGCCAAGCGCATCTCCGCCAACGAAAGCAAGAAGGCCACGGTTGATTCCGCTCCCTGGTTCCGGTTGACCCGATCCACGTGCAACCCATCGCGGCAGCCGCCTGTTTTGGGAGAGCAGAGTTCCAATCCGAGATCGTTCCAGCCGATGAACCAGTCGAACGCGCGTTGCGCCTGCTCGTACCACCAGAGGTCCGATGTGGCGCGATAGGCTTCAAGACAGGCTGAGACCATTGCTTGCGCCTCGATGGGCTGCTGGTCAAAGTTGGCGCGCATGCCGCCGCGCCGATAAAATCCGTTGGTGCCAATGGGTCGAAAGTGACCCTTCTCGGAGATTTGCAATTCCGTCAGCCAGCGCAGGGCCTGCAGGCCTCGCTCAAGCACCGCTTGTTGTCCGGTTGTACGTCCGGTCAGAATCAAGGCGTGTGGGAGCTTCGCGTTGTCGTAAGTCAGATCCTCTTGAAACCAGCGCCAGTCCGGCTGGGCGGTCCTTTCGAAAAGTTCCATGAGCCGGGAAGTGAGTGTCTCACGGGTTTGGTTGACCAGGCTGTCACCGCTCAACCGGCGCAGGTATTCATGAATGCCGATAAGGCCGAACGCCCAAGCCCGCGGCGAAGTGAACTCCGTCAGAGCTGGCAACGCCAGCGCGAAGAGTTGTCCGGCCATGATCTGGAAGCTCCGATAGGGCGAACGCCCCACGCCTACGCCCAGCGCCCAGAGCGCTCGCCCTTGACAATCCTCTGACCCTTGTTCGTCGAGCCAGCGGCGGTCGAAACTCAGGTGGTTGTGGAAGCGTTTCACTCTGAGATCGAACGCGTGATGCAAGAACGCCGCGTAGGTTGTGGCCAGCGTCCGCACGCGCTCTGGCTCTTCTCCCAATTCACTGAGCAGTACCGCGAGGATGAATGCGCGAGCGTTGTCATCCGTACAGTAGCCTTCCGAAAAATTCGGGACGGTAAGAATGGCATGCTGGAAGATTCCGGTCGAATCGGTCATCCGCGAGAGATGACTCAACTTCAACTCCGGCAGTTCCCGCGGCTTTTGGTCGAGCGTCTTCGTGGCGAGAGATTTTCGAGATCGCGCCGTCCCCTCGATTTGTGACAACTCGAACGAGCGCATATAGAGCCGCGCCACGTTGCTCCAGACCATCTCACGGCCCAGCTTGTAAGCATTCTTGCGAATGGCATGCCGGCGGGTGTCGTCGCGCAGCAAACCAATC
>JBEKYF010000094.1:0-14291 GCA_049511255.1 Terriglobales bacterium
CGCTGCATCTCGCGCAGCCACATCGTCTGGAACAGTTGCAGGCGATGTCCAATGACGACTGCCAGATTCAGAGCGATTTTATACCCAGCCGCCGGATTAGCGGCAAAATACGCGCGCAACGCTTCCCGCGGAAGCGCGATCACTTCCGCATCAAGCAGCGGCACGGTGGCGGTGAGGGTGAACCGGTAGGGCGGAATTAGGGCCGACCAGCCCACGGTCTGACCGGGAGAGCTTTCTTCCACGAAAATATCCTCTTCCCGGCCCCGGACCTGCATCGGCAGGGTAAGCCTGATTCGGCCGCGTTCGGTCAGGAACAGGCGATCGGCTGGGTCTCCGAGCCGGAACAAGGAGGTTCCGCTGGGAACGATCAGCCTGGTGCCGAGCCCCAGAACCTGCTCGACTTCGGCAGACGAGAGACCGTTCAGCAGTTCATACGCCATGAGTCACACTCTCTCAGTTCACAAACGGCGAAGTTGTCTTGCTGTGCAACTGGGCGTGCGTGGGAAATGCTATGAACGATTCCGCGGCAGCCTGCTCCAGGCGGACGTGGTTTTCAATTTGCAGCAACAGGACCTCAATGGGCACCTGCTGGGGCCGGACAACTGGCGGCATAGTTGGCGGTACGGCGACACGGTTCGAGAAAAAGCGGGCCGGGGCAACTGCCTTGACCAACGGAAGCTGCGGCTGCACCGCTGAATCGGATGACTCCGAACGCGTCGCTGCTCCAAACGCAAGAACCGCGATTCCCAATCCAAATACGCTCATGCACAAACCCATCAAAAGCATTTCCATGGCAGAAACCCTCCTCCGACACTTTCTTATCGCACGTGGTATGCCAGCGTTGGCCGAGGCCTAACTCCTTTTTCTTCAGGTCAGATGGGAATGTGCCGAACAACCGGACTGCCAGAATGTCATGTTGAGCCTGACGATTTGTCAGTCGTTGACGCCTGTCAGCATGTATGCCATCATCCCGCCATCTCTGTGCCATCATGATGAAGTTGCGTTTTGCCAGCATGACGGTTGGCCTCGCGCTCGGTGTCACCGCGGCGGTGGTTGTGGCCTGCGCGGTCGCCGCCTACGTCTTTTCGGTCCATCACTTTCAAAGTCTTCTCGAAAACGCACGCACCAGCGCGCTCGCCGAAGGCGAATTGATCCGAACCGCGCTCGAGCATCAGATGATAGAAAATGATCGCACCCTGATAGCGCAAATGATCGAGAGCTTCGGTAAACAGGCGCGCGTCGAACAACTCGTATTGCTCGATCGCAGTGGCGTGGAGCGCTACTCGAGTAAGCCGGGGACCACGGGGAATGATTTTCGGATCGAATCTCCCACCTGCCAGGCCTGCCATAAGGATCCGCCGGAACGCCGGGGATCCAGCCGCGTGATCGAGACCCGAGGTGGAACGATTCTGAGAACCGTCGTGCCGATTCGTAACCGCGAGGAGTGCTACCGGTGCCACGATCCTCGCCAGAAAATCAATGGCATCCTGATTCTGGACTACGACGCCGGAGAGGTCCGTGCCGCGATGACGCGGGACCTGCGCTGGATGGTCGCCGGCACCGGGGCCTTGACCTTTGCCATCGTGGGGGCCATCGCCCTGGTGATCCGGGTGTCGGTCTTGCGCCGCTTGCAGCGTTTTGAAACCACGGCGCGCCTGATTTCCCAGGGCGATCTCGAACGGCGTGTGCCCGCGGAAGGCTCGGACACGCTCGCGTGGCTGGCAACGGAGTTCAATGCCATGGCCGACTCGGTGTCAGGCCTGGTCGGGGAAGTCCGCACCCAGCGGGAGCGGCTGGAAACGGTGATCAACAGTATTGATGACGGGATCGTAGTCCTCGACGCGGAGCGAAAGATTATGGCGGCCAACGACGCCTTTTTGCAGCGAGCCGCCAACTCCCGCGAGCAGGTTCTGGGTTGCTGCTGCTACGAACTCGGACCGCGGCCGTGCAACCTGTCCGACTGCCCCACTCTCGCCTGCCTGCGGTCGGGGGCGCGCCAGGTCCGGATTTGCGAGCGCAAAACAGGCGAAGACACAGTGGCTTGGGAAGAAATTCATGCTTCACCGATTCTGGACGCCTCGGGGCGGCTGACTCAAGTGGTGGAGGTCTGGCGCGACATCTCTGAGCGGCGAGCGGCCGAAGCGAAGCTGGCCGAGTCTTATCGCCTGGCGTCGGTCGGAGTACTGGCCTCTGGGTTTTCACACGAGATGAACACCCCTCTCGGAACGGTCCTGATGTGCGTGGAGGGAATCCTCCGCGAGACTCCCGCCGGGCAGGACGGGCAAATGGATCAGGCCAGAATCCATGAGAATGCGACGATCGCGCGCGAACAGATCCTGCGCTGCCGCGGCATCACCCAGCACTTCTTGCGCCTGTCGCGCGGACAACGGCATGCCGGAGACATCGTGGACCTGGATGCGGCCATCGCGGGCGCCCAGAGGCTGGTCGATCCGACGGCCCGCGCCAACTCCGTGGACGTTGTGGTGCGGCCGTTCGCAACCACCCTGCACGTCCGGGCCGACGAGGCCGAATTGCAAAATCTGCTGGTCAATCTTCTGCTCAACGCAATTCAGGCATCGAAGCCGGGCGGCAAGGTCATCGTTGCCACCGAAGGCGGTGATGCGGTGCACATTCGCGTCACCGATGAAGGATGCGGGATTGCCCCGGAATACCGTCAAAAGATCTTTGAGCCCTTTTTCAGCCTCCGCCAGGGCGGCACTGGCCTCGGTCTGTTCCTGTCACTGAACGCTGTGCGGAGCTGGGGAGGCAACATCCTGGTCGAGAGCACCCTTGGAAAGGGGTCTATATTCGAAGTCGTGATCCCGGCAATCGATCCCGGTCCGCACCCGAAGGACGAATTATGAAGTCCCCCTCCCTCCTTCTGGTCGATGACGATACCGCATTCCGCCAGGTGATGGCGGGCGAACTGAGTCGCCTCGGCTACGAAGTGGACGCGGTGGGCACGGGTGAGGAGGCAATCCGGCGAGTCGCAGCGGCGGAACCGGAACTCGTCTTGCTCGACCTGCATTTGCCCGGCATGGGTGGGCTCGAGACGCTGAAGGCCATCCAAGCCGCCACCCCGGCAACCGAGGTCATCATGTTGACCGGGCACGGTTCCATCGACACCGCAATCGAATCGATCCGTATCGGTGCCTTCGATTACGTGGTGAAACCTTGCCCGCTGGACGAACTTCACATCCGCCTTCAAAGGGCGATCGAACGGCGATCCCTACGCCAGCGAGCGAATCTTCTCGATCGGGTTCTGACTCCCCCGGATCCCGGCAGTTCTTTCATCGGTGACAGCCCGGAATTCCGCCGTTTGCTCAATCTGATCGATCGGGTGGCGCCCAGCGATTCGACCGTGCTCATAACCGGCGAAACGGGCGCGGGAAAGGAATGGGTGGCCAAACTGATTCACGCGCGCAGTTCCCGCCGGTCGCGGCCGTTCGTGGTGGTCGAGTGCGCCGCGCTGCAGGAAAGCCTGCTCCAGAGCGAACTGTTCGGCCACGAACGTGGCGCATTCACCGGAGCGGACCGCGCCAAGCCCGGATTGTTCGAAGTCGCCAACGGCGGAACGATTTTCCTCGACGAGATCGGGGAGGTGAGCCCGGCGACCCAGACCAAGCTGCTGCGCGTCCTCGACACCTCCACCTTCCGCCATGTCGGCAGCACCCGGGAAATTCGAGTGGATGTCCGGATTCTGACCGCGACCAATCGCGATGTGCCCTCCATGGTTCGGCAGGGCCTTTTCCGCGAGGACTTGTTTTACCGCCTGAGCACGATCACGGTGGAGGTGCCACCGCTGCGTGCCCGAGGGGCCGACGTGGACCTGCTGGCACAACACTTCGCGACCATGCTCAATGCGCGCTTTGGCTCCAGCAAACAGATTGGCGAAGCGGCCCTGCAACTCCTGCGAAAGCACAACTGGCCGGGGAACGTGCGCGAGCTGCTGCACGTGGTGGAAGCGGCCCTGGTGCTCTGTGAAGGATCGCAGGTTCTGCCAGAGCACCTTCCCACCTCCTTGCGGAATTCGAAGCCTGCTCCGCCGGCCGGTCCCTTAGCGCAGGACGCCGCGCTGCCGACGCTCGAAGAAGCGGAGCTCAAGCACATCCGATTGGCGATCGAGGCCAGCAAGGGTCACCGCGGAAACGCGGCCAGGATTCTCGGGATCAGCGAGCGGAATTTGTACCGGAAACTGCGCGAGCACGGCCTGCTGTCGTGATCCGGCGCGGCCTTTCCATATACTAGACGGCAGCAGCCGGAAGCCGAATCACGGTGAAGAAAGAACTCATAGAACTGCGCGTCAACGGTCTTACCCACGAGCTCGCCATCGAGCCGAGCGCGCTGCTGCTCGACGTGTTGCGCCGCGATCTCGGCCTCACCGGCTCGAAGCGCGGCTGCGACGACTCCTCCTGCGGGGCCTGCACGGTGCTCGTGGGCGGCACGCCCATGCTCGCCTGTACGCTGCTCGCCTTCAGTTGCGAGGGGCAGGAGATCACTACCGTCGAAGGCATCAGTGAGCACGGCAGCCTGGCTGCCATTCAGAAGGCTTACGGAGATTGGGGCGGCGCGCAATGCGGATACTGCACACCGGGTTTCATGATCACGGTGAAGCATCTGCTCTCGGTGAATCCGGATCCCACGGACGAAGAGATCCGCAGCGCGCTGAGCAGTAATCTTTGCCGCTGCACCGGGTACACGCAGATGTATACGGCGATCAAGGCGGCGATTGAAGCGGAGAAGAAGGGAATGGCGGCGGTGAAATGATGGTTACTCAGAACTCATGACCAACGACTACTCCATCATTGGCAAATCCATCGCCATGGTTGACGCCGCAGGGAAGACCACCGGCTCGGGCAAATACACGGACGACCTCGCGCTCCCCGGCATGCTCTATGGAAAGATTCTGCATTCGCCGCATCCCCATGCTCGCATCAAGAGCATTGACACCAGCCGGGCCGAGCGACTCGACGGTGTGATTGCGGTGGTCACGGGCAAGGACGCTCCCAACCCCTTCGGCATCCTTCCCGTCGGCCACGACGAGCATGCGCTGGCGCTCGATAAGGTTCGCTACGTCGGCGACAACGTCGCCTGCGTAGCGGCCGTCTCCGAAGCCATTGCCGAAGAGGCGCTCGAATTGATTGCGGTGGATTACGAGCTTTTGCCCGCCTACTTCGATCCCGAAGAGTCAATGAAGGCCGAGACCAATCTCATCCACGACAACAAGCCGAACAACCTCGAGAAGGACTACCACCACGTCTTCGGCGATCCCGACAAAGCTTTTGCTGAAGCCGACTACATCGCCGAAGGCCGCTTTCTCGCGAACGAAGTTACCCACGCCGCCATGGAGCCGCACTGCACGCTGGCGTCGTTCGAGCTTGATCCGCACACCGGCACACTCGGCCGCCTGACGGTCTGGTCGTCCACCCAGGTTCCCTATTACCTGCAGCACAAGCTGTCGCTGGTGCTCGAGATGCCAATGTCACAGATCCGCGTGATCAAGCCTCTGGTGGGCGGCGGTTTTGGCGGAAAGAGTGAAGTGATCCCAATCGAAATTATTGCCGGCATCGCCGCTCGCGCGGCGCAGAGACCGGTGAAGATCACCTACACCCGAGAAGAAGTTTTCTGGGCTCACCGCGGGCGCCCGCGTACCATCGTGGACCTCAAGACCGCCGTGAAAAACGACGGCAGCATCACCGCCGTTAAGGCGCGCGTGGTGCAGGATGGCGGCGCCTACTGCTCTTACGGCGTGGTCACGATTCTTTATTCCGGCGCACTGCTCGGGGCGCTCTACGATATTCCCAACATCCAGTACGACGGCTATCGCGTGCTCACCAACAAGCCCGCCTGCGGCGCCATGCGCGGACACGGCACAGTCAACGTCCGGTTCGCCTTCGAATCGCAACTCGACGAAATTGCGGCCAAGCTCAAGATGGATCCCGCCGAGATCCGCCGCCGCAATTTGCTCAAACCTCCCTGCATCACGATCAACGGCCTGCGCGTGCAGAGTTACGGTCTCCCGGAATGCATTGACCAGATCGTGACGCGCTCGCGCTGGAACGATCGCAAGGGGAAGCTGCCCCGCGGCCGCGGCCTTGGCATTGCTTGCAGCCACTACGTGAGCGGCGCGGCCAACTCGATTATTCGCTCCGACATGCCGCACTCCACGGTGAACATCAAAATTGACCGCGACGGCGGTGTGGTCATCTATACCGGCGCATCCGATATCGGCCAGGGGTCCGACACGATGGTCGCGCAAGTCGCCGCGGAAACGCTAGGCTGCACGCTCGCACGCGTGAGGGTAATCGCCGCCGACACCGACCTCACGCCGATTGACATCGGCTCCTACTCCAGCCGGGTCACTTTCATGAATGGCAATGCAACCTTGCGTGCTGCGCAAGAAGTCAAGAAGCAGATCGCCGCCGCCGCCGCGAAGAAGATGAACTGCGCTCCTGAGGACATCGTCTTCAAAAACAACCGGGTGGAGCGTCGCGGAGCTTCGCTCCGCCTGGACGGGCGAGGCGCCCGTCCCCACACAAGTCTTTCCGATTCTGTCCCGGACGCTACGGCTGTCCAGCCCACCGTTTCCGGCCGCGTCGAAGGCCAGATCCTCCGTGGTTCACTCCAGCAAAAACGTAAGGACGAAGGCCCAAAAGACTCGATGACGTTCGAGGAAGCGGTGGTCGCTGCCATCGACTTCCACGGTGCTCTCAGCGGCACCGGTTCGTATGCGCCTCCACCGGAAGCGCGCGGCGGCAAGCACAAGGGCGCGGGAGTTGGGCCCTCGCCGGCCTACTCCTACTCGGTACAAGTCGCGGAGGTCAGCGTGGACGAAGACACTGGCGAGGTCACCGTCCACAAAGTCTGGGCGGCGCACGATTGCGGGCGCGCCCTCAACCCGGTCTCGGTCGAAGGCCAGGTGATCGGCTCGGTGTGGATGGGGATGGGGCAGGCACTTACCGAAGAGATGATCTGGAAAGACGGGCTGCTTATGAACCCCGGTCTGCTCGAATACCGCAGCCCGTCATCGGTCGAGTCGCCGGAAGTCGAGGCGATCATCGTCGAAAGCATCGATCCCGAAGGTCCGTTCGGCGCGAAGGAGGCCAGCGAAGGCTCGCTCGCGGCCACCATCCCCGCAATTGCGAATGCGATCTACGATGCGGTCGGCATCCGTCTCCACGAGTCTCCATTCACTCCGGAGCGCGTGCTGGCCGCGCTGCGCGCGAAGAGGAACGCCAAGCCGCTGAACCTGACGGAAGGCGTGGACCCCACCGCCCCGACAAAATTTCGTGAACATGGGGGAGAGTTATGTTTTAAGGGCAAAGGTCCAAAGCGGCATGAATTCCGGCATGAATTCGATCCCGCGCGTCGACCGGCGCAGCCGGGAGGTGTGGATTGAGCCTCCCCGAGTTCAAACTCCTGCGCCCGCGCACTACTGCGGAAGCGATCGCACTGCTGGCCCAGCATGGCGGGAACATCCGCATCCTGGCCGGCGGCACCGACCTGCTGCCCTCGATGCAGCAAAAGCTGTTCGAGCCGCAATTCCTTCTCGACATCCGCCGCATCGCGGAACTGAAAGGCATTCGCCAGCAACCCGACGGCGCGGTTGAGATCGGCGCCCTCACGGCACTCACCGACATCGAGCACTCCGGTCTTTTGCGTCAGCATTTTCCCGTGCTTCCCGAGGCCGCAAAAACAGTCGCTTCCCCCGTGTTGCGCAACATGGGAACCATCGGAGGGAACATCTGTCTTGACACGCGCTGCCTCTGGTACAACCAGTCGTTGCAGTGGCGCAAATCCTGCGGCTTCTGCATTAAGAAAGATGGCGATCTTTGCCACGTCGCACCGGGCGGCACAAAGTGCTGGGCGGTTTTTTCGGGCGACACTCCGGCGGCGCTGCTCTGCCTTGACGCGGAAATCGAGATTGCCAGCACCTCCGGCTTGCGCCGCATGAGACTCGCGGACTTCTACACCGGCCTCGGCGACAACTACCGGAAGCTAGAGGCCAACGAACTGCTCACTCGCGTTTTCCTCCCCGCATCTTCGGCCAATTATCGCGGCGCTTACCGCAAGCTGCGCATCCGCGGCTCGATTGACTACCCGCTTGCCGGAGTCGCCGTAGTTCTGAAGCGGTCCAACAGACGCATTGATGACGTGCGCGTTGGACTGACCGCCGTGAATCCAGCGCCCGTGCTGGTGAAAGGCATCACCGAACTCCTGGCAGGGAGGCGCATGACGGAAGAGTGGGCTGAAGCCGCCGGTGTTCTCGCGGCCCAGACCGCGAAACCGTTGACCACCTCGGCCCTGACCGCTGAGTATCGTCGCGAGATGATCCGTGTGTTCACGAAACGCGCGATTCTTTCGCTTGCTATTGAAACCTGACTAGAGGGTGTTTCGTAAACGCCTCTCTGCTCGGAAGGCACGTCCCTCAGGGGCTAAAGCCCGCATTCTTCCGGGCCCTGAACGGCACGGCTGAAGCCGTGCCCTACCCAGAACCGATTTATGAAACCGGCTTTACCGGCTACTGCTGTCCTCCGCAAGCACCTGCGACGGGCTGAAGCTACGAAGTCACATTTTCAAAGCGCCGCACTATGGCCAGGATTTCCGGTTCCTGCAGAATGCGGTTGGATTCTTTGGCAGCCAGCAGGACGGTCTGTATGAGTTCATGGCTGGCCACGATTCCCCGCTGCGATAGATAGTAGACAACGTTCGAACTGCCCGACATGGGCCCGATCTCAATTTCCTGATTGCGTCCGATCAGGCTTGCCGGGACTCCGGAATAGACGTAGTCGGTCAGCCAGCGATCGCCCTTCTTCTGGGCTTTGATGATGGCCGCCGCGTGGACGCCGGTGGCGGTGCGGAAGGCATCGCGTCCAATCACCGGAGTATTCGCTGGAACTGGAACCGAGGTCGCGGCCGAAACCGAGTCCACATACCCCTGCAGAGAACTGAGGTTGTCGTGCCTCATGCCAAGCAGGTTGAGATTAACGAGCAACTGTTCCATCGGCGTGTTTCCCACGCGCTCGCCGATTCCGAGCGCGGTGCCGTGCACGCGGGATGCCCCCGCCTCAATGGCGGCCAGCGTGTTTGCCAAATCGAGGCCGCGATCGCGGTGACCGTGCCAGTCGATGCCAATGCCGACGCCGGCCCCAGTCTCCGCCAGGAACTTCTTCACCCAGGACATCAGGTTCCAGACCGCCTCCGGAGTCGCAGCCCCACACGTGTCGCAGAGACACAGCCGCTTGGCCCCAGCCTCGATCGCTTCGGCAAACAAGATACGCAGGTGCTCTGGCGAAGATCGTACGGTGTCCTCCGTCACGTACATCACGTCGAGGCCTTCCCTTACGGCAAAGCGGATCGCTTCCCGAGTGTGGCGCAGGATTTGCTCGAGGGTCCATTCTTCCGCGTACTGGCGGATGGGACTGCTGCCGATAAACAAACAAGCCTCAATCGGCATGCCCGTTACTTGCGCGGCCTCCGCGATGGGACGAATGTCCACCATCATGGTGCGGGCGGCACAGTTGGGGCGGATGCGCATCCGCTGACCGGAGATCTCGCGGCAGAGTGCGAGTACAGCTTCGCGCTGTCGTGCGCCCGCTCCGGGCAGCCCGACATCAAGGGTTTCAATTCCGAGATTCTCCATGAGATGGAGGATCTCGACTTTCGCCGCCGCCGGCGGATCGGTGACGGAGGGACTTTGCAGACCGTCTCGCAGCGTCTCATCGTCGAGCATGACGTGTGCCGGCCAGGAAGCAGTCCGCGGGCCCGCGCTTGCCCAGTCGAAGATGAGGCCGTTTCCCTCCGAGATTCCCATGCCGTATTCTCTCGTTTTACCTGCGAGCTTCGGATGCCGCCGGGCGCAACTTGCCAAACTCACCCGCTTGCCGCAAAAGTTCTTCTGCTCCGGCCTTATCACCCTGCGCACGACGGATCATCGCAAGGTGGTACAAACTGCTGAGTTCGTGAACCCCCTCGTCCAAGCTCCGTTCGAATTCCCGGCGAGCGATCTCGGTCGCGCCTTCGCGCTCGTGAATTACCCCCAGGTGATAGTGGGCCATTACGTATTCGGGTGTGAGGGTCGCCGAAAGCTCAAAGTGCTCGCGGGCCTCGGCGAGCTCTCCCTGGTGAAACAGCGCCAGGGCAAGCCGGTAGTGGGCGGCGTTGTAGTTGGGATTAATGTCGAGACAGCGGCGGAAGGCGGCAGCCGCCTCGGGCATGTTGCCGCGGTGATAGTAGGCGACCCCGAGGTCGTAATAGGCCAACACAAATGTCGCCGATGCCGTCACTGCCCGGCGGTAGTGTTCGATGGCCAGGTCCAGCAGACCTTCGTGGAACAGGAGGTTTCCAAGCTGGTGGTTGCCGAGGACATTATCGGGCTCGGAATCGAGCAAGTGCTGGAGCTCCTGCCGCGCCTCCCGCCCCCGTCCGTCGCGCTCATGCGCCAGGGCCAGAAGAAGCCGCTGGTCAATCGCAGCGTCGCGGAGAAAACGTCCGCACTCGGCGCAGAACTTGTCCGCCGCGCCACCCAGGTGACCGCAGCGGGGACAACGTACAGAGTCATGAGTCGCTTCTGACATACGATCCTCCTACTTACGCGACTTACGCGTCACTCGTCACTCGAAGCGTGTGGGGTCGAGCGCACAATCCAGGCAGAGACGGTGCGCCGGGGAAAATCCTTCTTTCTTGAAGAAAGCGAGAAGATCAAAATCATCCCACGATACTTCGGTGCGCAGCGTCGTGACCCGGAGCGCGGATAGATTCAGCCGCAACTGCCGCAGTAAGGCTTTGCCTACACGCTGGCCGCGGTTTGCCGGGTCCACGCCAATGGCATCCAGCGAAGCCGTGGGCTCGCTGACCCCGTACTCGCCATAGTATAGCGAGGCGATGACGAATCCGACGACGCGCCCATCCACTTCCGCAGTCAGCGAGACTTGCAGCGCCGCTTGTTTCACCGCCCGTTCCAACATCAGTTCGAAATAGCGGGGACGCCGTCGGCCGCTCGCGGCTGCGTCAATCGCAACCACCGCCTCCAGGTCGCGCTCGTTCATAAGGCGCACCAGGGTGCTGTCCGTGTCCAGGATTCCCGGTTCTTCCAGAGGTTTGATACTCATATGGAGCTCCCCTCTCAAATCTCGTCTTCGATAGTGCGCTTCACGCCACTACCGCGGTGCGCCGCGCTAGTACACGATGGCGGTACGCACCCCAAAGCGCGGCCCCGATCGCTCCAGCATAGACCGAGTCTGGGTGAATGCGCACGCGCATGGCAAGCTTTTCTTCGGCGATTCTGTCTTCCAACGCCCGGCACAGCCCAATATCGGCGGCCAGGCCGCCGGTGATCGCCACGTCGCCGCACGCCCCGATCGAGCGCAGAAGCTTCGTGTAACGCCCCGCCATCGACAGGTGAATTCCTTTCAGAATGTCGCTGCGCGAAATGCCACGGCTCACCATGTTGATCACGTCGGTCTCCGCCAGCACCGCGCAAATGCTGCTGACCGATTCCGGATTCTTTGCTTCACAAGACAAAGGTCCGACGTCCTCCAGCATGATGCCCAGGTAGCGGGCAACGTTTTCGAGAAACTGTCCGGAACCGGAGGCGCACTGGCTGGTCATGCGATACGCCAATACGCGGCTGCGCTCGTCAATCCGCATGGCACGCGCGTGCAAGGCCCCAATGTCGATTACGGCGACTGTGCCGGGCATTAGAAAGACCGCTCCTCGCGCGTGCGTCGTCATTCCGTAAAAGTGACCACGGCGGAAATCCACCAGTTCGCCTTCCCCGGTGCTCGCGGTATAAGCGATCTCCTTCTGGCGCACTCCCGCCGCTTCCAGAGACACCTCATAGCCTTCGCGAATCACCTTCCGCAGTTCGCGCCGGCGAATGCGCTCGTTGTGCAGAGCGAGCACGCTCACGTCCCCGTCTCCACCATCCCGCACCAGCGCAAACTTCACGGCACTCGAGCCCACGTCGACGCCCGCGGCGAGGATACTCTCTTCGGACTTAGCCTTCATGCCGCATTCCTTCCTTCGGTAGCGCGCTGCGCGAATAAGGCCGCCCCCAGGGCCCCAGTGTAGATGGACTCCGGAGAGATATTAAGCGTTCGCACGCCATAGTTTTGTTGGACCAGGCTTTGCAGGGCAGAAACCGCAGCGGGGTTGCGGGCGACTCCCCCAGTAAACGTGAATTCGTCGGAAATTCCTCCGGAACGCGCCAGCAGCGACATCGCCCGCAACATGATCGCCCGGTGCAGACCCGCCAGGATGTCCGGCACCTTCTGCCCCAGAGACAAGCGATCCCGCAGTTCGGCTCCGGCAAAGACCGTGCACGTGCTGTTGATCTTTACGCTGCAAGTGCTCTCCTGTGCCAGCCTGCCGAGTTCATGCAGGCCAAGGTTCATTTCGTCGGCGATATATCCCAGGTAGCGGCCACATCCCGCCGCACACCGGTCATTCATCTGGAAACTCGTGACGATGCCGGCGCCATCCACCTGAATCGCCTTGGTGTCTTGGCCACCAATGTCGAGCACCGTGCGCGTGCCGGCGAACATGGCATGGGCGCCCAAGCCGTGGCAGAGGATCTCGCTGCGGATCTGTTCTTTCGGGAACGGAAGCCGTTGCCGGCCATAGCCAGTACCAACCATTCCAAGCACCCGGAACTCAAGCGATCTCACCGACTCAACGGCAGCACGCAGTCTTGCTTCCCGCTCGTGGATGTCCGCCGGTGCCGTCGCCAGCGTTTGCTCGAGCGCCGGCCCGGCGTGCCGTTCAAATGCCCCCTCACCTGCCGCATTCTCGACCACCAGGATGGCGGCGTCGAACAGACCACACAGGACGTCGAAAGAAGCGTGTTTCGAATCGCTGAACTGTTCCGCGAACTGCATGTAGTCGGCTGCGGCCAGATCGCGGAAGAAATCGCTTTTCCGCACCGCCAATTCGCTGAAATGGCCGGGAACGCGCGACCGCATCGCCTGGCAGATACGATGGAGCATTTCCTTGACTGCTTCCCGGTTGGGCGCGTATCGGGGCGCATCGGCACAACAGTCGAGCGCCGACTCCAGCCACTCCAACTGTTCCAGGTGTTGCTGCCGTCGGAAATTGCGCACCAGAGATCCAATAAACTTTTTTTCAATTCCTGAGAGTTCTGCGTCGGCTGCCATGGCATGCCGCACCAGTTCAAATCTTGATTGCACGAGCGCTTCGTCGCGAACGATCTGGGAAGCGACTTCATAGTTGCTGCGGGTGTTGGTGATGCCGCGGCCCAGGACTCGGCCGGTTCGATCAAGCGCGATGGCCTTGGTCGTGGTCGAGCCCAGATCGATACCGAGCAGAACCTCCACTACGCTCATGCCATCACCACAGCAGTTCGCCTTTGTTCGAGCATCTGCAGGTAGCTCTCAATGCGATTCTTGATATTTGCCGGCGAAAAATATCGCGGATCCACGAGATCGCTCTCGATGAATCCGCCGGGCACACCCGTCCGCTGCTCAAGTTGCCGCAGCATCAGCAGCTGGCCGACACTGAACGAGTTGCAACTCTTGACGCTGTTGATCATGAAGCCGTCGGCGCGGTATTCGCGGATGTAGCGCTCCAGCAGATCGACGCGCGCCGGCAGCCCGAGGTTGGTGTAGCAACCTAGGCAATATTCCGCCAGACTTTCGAGCGGACGGTTGGGGTCGTGGCGGAAACCGCGATCGTAGAGTCCACCCACTTTGGTATAGCTGCTGGCAACGATGACAGCGCCTTCGTCGTAGAACATCTTCCAGAACTCGCGGAAGCTCGTCCAGTTGGGCGGGCCTTCCACCACTAGGCGGTAGCGCTGGCGCTCCATCGTGCCCTCGGGCGTGACGGGGCCAAGTCCCAACCTGATCCGGTCCGCAATCTCTTCGCGCAGCACCCGGTAATACTCGACGCCCTCGCTCGTGCCTCGAAAGGCGGTGAAGATCGGGCCGATGTAATACACGCCGCCGAAGTACGCGTCAATCGGCGAGGGCTCGTTTTTCGCGCTCTCCAGCACCCACACGAAATCGTCTTCTGCCTTGGCGGAAAGAGCCAGCATCTGGGAAAGTCGAGCCTCATCGTAGCGCCGGCCGCTGACTTGCTCCAGTTTCGGGATCACCTCGGTGCGCAACTGCTGCACGACGTAATCGACATGGTGTGGTTCAATGCGTCCGTTGGCCAGGTACGGCACGTGCAGCATGGCCACCGGGCATTGATACTCCTGGCGCAGGAGTTCGAACCACTTGAGAAACGTGAAGCATCCCGTGTAGGAGAGCAGCAGCAGGTCGGGATTGGGG
>JBEKYF010000095.1:0-14225 GCA_049511255.1 Terriglobales bacterium
GCGTCTTCGGGATCGATCCAATCCATGTCGAGGGAGACATGATAGCCGGCGGTGTTGTGTCCGGCCATGCGGAGGGCTTCCTCCATGACGGCGCGCATGCCGCGTTCGTCGATGTCACGCATGGTAAAGACCTCGACCCCGGATTTGCGAATGTTTTCTTTTTCAAAACTGTCCACGTCGCGGATGCCGACGAGCACGCAATTTTCCGGCTGCACTTTGGGCGAGAAGTCGTAGATCTTTCCCAGTTCGAATGGAGGAAGGCCCATGAGCGCCGCGAGCGGCATGCCGTGGACGTTGCCGCTCGGGGAAGAGTCGGGCGTGTTCATGTCGGTGTGCGCATCGATCCAGAGGAGTCCGATTTTCTGGTTCTTGCGGCGGTAGAACTCGGCGACGCCTGACACCGTACCCGCCGCGACGGAGTGATCGCCGCCGAGGACGAGAGGAACTTTGCCGGCTTCGAGCGTCTTCAACACCAGGTCGGCGCTCTTGGTGCAGGTGGCGGTGATTTCCTTGAGGTACTTGGCGTTGGCCGCGCCTTCTTTTTTCTGTTCGGGGATGGCGACTGCGATGTTGCCCGCGTCTTCGACAGTGTGCCCGATGGCTTCGAGGCGGGCTTCGAGTCCGGCAACGCGCACGGCGGAAGGACCCATGTCAACGCCGCGGCGGGATTGGCCGAGGTCAAGAGGAACGCCGATCACGCGGATCCGGCGCGGGGTGATGTTGCTGTAGGTCGTGCTTCGTTGAGCCATACGCTCCTATTCACCGCCGAGACGCCGAGTGCGCCGAGAAAACCTTTTTCTTGATTTATTCGGTTTGGGACGCTTGCCTTTTCTCCCACGCGGAGTCTGGGAATTCATTTACGATTCGTTTCAGTCCGTTCTTTAGAATCGGGACATGGAAGTTCATCAGGAGACCTACTCTTTTCTTCGCTAGCCTCAGATACGATAAGAGCTGGGCATCGTGGATGGGAAGTAACTTTTCGATGGCTTTGATTTCGACGATGATTTCGTCTTCCACGACCATGTCAAGGCGATAGCCACAATCGAGTTTCACTTGTTTGTATACAACTGGCAAAGGCTTTTGCTCTTCCACTTTCAGCCCAAGCTGCTTCAGTTCAAAAGCCAGGCATGATTGATAGGCAGATTCCAGCAAACCTGGTCCGAGATGTCGATGAACCTCGATGGCAGCGCCGATGATGCGGTGCGAAATCTTATCAAGCCTATCGTTTTCTCGCATTTCCCGGCGTTCTCCGCGTCTCGGCGGTGAAAAAGCTCTACGGGTACAGACGATGCAACATGCGCGGGAAGGGGATGGTCTCGCGCACGTGCTCCAAACTGCAGATCCAGGCTACGGCTCGCTCGATGCCCATGCCGAAGCCGGAGTGAGGAACGCTGCCGTACTTGCGGAGATCAAGATACCACTTGAACGCTTCTTCGGGCAGATTGTGCTCATGAATGCGCTGCAGGAGCAAGTCGTGCGAGGCCGTGCGCTGCGATCCGCCGATGATTTCACCGTAGCCTTCGGGGGCTAGCACGTCCACGCAAAGGGCGAGTTCGGGGCGTTCGGGATCGGGCTCCATGTAGAACGCTTTTACGCTGGTCGGGTAGCGATGGACCATGACGGGCCGGTCGTAGAGCGATGAGAGATAGGTCTCGTCGGGCGAGCCGAGATCTCCGCCCCAATCGAATTTATTTTCGAGCGCGCCTTGCGAGTGGCCTTCCTGCAACTTCTGAACCGCTTCGTCGTAGGTGATGCGCGGGAAGGGCGCGTTGATTTTCTCGAGCTTCGCGAGGTCGCGGCCGATGGTTTCGAGGTCGGGTCGGCGGCGTTCCAGGCAGCGTTTTACAAGGAAAATGAGCAAGCCTTCGGCGAGTTCCATCAGGTCGTCGAGCGTACCGTAGGCGATTTCTGGCTCGACCATCCAGAATTCGGTGAGGTGGCGGCGGGTCTTCGATTTTTCCGCGCGGAAGGTGGGACCGAACGAGTAGACCTTGCCGAGCGCCATGGCGGTGGCTTCGATGTAGAGTTGGCCGGACTGTGTGAGGTAAGCCTGCTCGTCGAAGTAGTCCACGGGGAAGAGTGTGGAGGTTCCTTCGCAGGCGGCGGGCGTGAGGATGGGCGGGTCGGTGAGGGTGAATCCGTTGCTGTCGAAAAAATCGCGGGCGGCACGAATGATTTCGGCGCGCACCCGCAGGATCGCGGCCTGGCGCTGGGAGCGCAGCCAAAGATGGCGGTGCTCCATCAAGAAGTCGACGCCGTGTTCTTTGGGAGTGATGGGATAGGGAGTCGACTCGGGCACGCGCTGCACGACCTGGACGTTCGAGACGTCGAGTTCATAGCCGCCAGGGGCGCGCTTGTCGGCGCGGACTTTGCCTTCGACGATGACGCTGGATTCCTGGGTGAGACCTTTGATGGCGTCGAAGACTTCGGGCGGGACGGCGTTCTTCGGGACTACGCCCTGGATGACGCCGGAGCCGTCGCGAAATTGAGGGAAAAGGAGCTTGCCGCTTTCGCGGAGGTTGTAGAGCCATCCGCGAATGGTGACGGACTGGCCTTCGTGGGCGCCGATTTGTGCGATGGTGCTGATGGGTGAGGACATAAAATTCGGTGCTTACACGGTACAACCTGGGGAAGTCAGAAGTTAGAAGTCAGATTGCAGAAGTAAAACCGATGTGGTTGCTGCTGAGGATTAACTTCTGCAATTTGACTTCTGACTTTTGACTTGCTCTCACGAATCTTCCAGCTTGTGGAAGGTTGCGGCCACTTCTTCGCTGGGATTTTTCTTTTCTTCGCCGTCGATTTCGAGGAGCAGGGGCGGCTTTTGCGGCGCCGTGCGCAGCAATTCCATGGTCTGTTTCCAGTCGATCGACCCGCTGCCGGGCCAGAGGTGCGTGTCTTTGTCCTTGTTGTTGTCGTGGACGTGGGTCGAGCAGATGTGGTTCTTCAGAATCGCGAAGGCCCCGGGAATGCCGTTCATCAGGTGGGCGTGACCGCAATCGAAGCAGACGCCGATGTCGTCGAAATGCATGGTGCGGATGAACTCGACGAGGCGCTCGGGCGTGGAAAGTTCGTTGGGAATATTTTCCACGAGCACTCTGACGCCCAGCGGTTTGGCGAAGGCACGAAGGTGCTCGACGCAGGTCATGGCCGCTTCGAATTTCTTTTCGTCGAAGGCGTCGTTGGGATTGCCGATGTGCTGGATGAGAAAGCGGAACGGGATGTGCTCGGCGATTTCGAGGGAGCGTTTGATCTCGTCCATGGCATCGATGCGGCGGGCGCGGTCGGTGGAGGCGATGTTGATGGGCGGCGAACCGGTGCGTCCCCACTCGTAGTCGGAGTACAAAGGGGCGTGAACGGAATTGAGCGGAATGCCGGTGGAGCGGAACCAGTCGGCAATTTCGCGGACGTGCTGCTTGCGATTAGCGTAGTCGAAGTGCTGGCGGGCGGCGAAGATTTCGATCGACTGGGTTCCAGCCGTGACGAGTTCGTCGAGCAAGCCCGGGTGGAGCCGTTCCTTCACATAGACGTACGTCGATACCGCCCTCTGCATCAGTAACCCACCGCCTTCCCGTTGTTGCGTCCGTCGCTGGCGCCGAGGCGCTCGCCGGTTTTGGGATCAACCATGATGCACTCGCCGTCTCCCCAGTCTCTCCAGGAATAATCGACTTTCACCTTGTGCCCTTTGGAACCGAGAAGATTCATTGTATCGGGAGAGAGGCGGTCTTCGACGAGAATCTGATCGGGGAGCCACTGATGATGAAACCTGGGCGCATTGACGGCTTCCTGGATATCGAGGGAGAAGTCGACAACACCGATCAGAATATTGGCAACAATCGTGATGATTCTGGGGCCGCCGGGCGAGCCGAGCACCAGAAAGAGCTTGCCATCCTTGAGCACGATGGTCGGCGTCATGGCAGAGAGCGGTCGCTTGCCCGGGCCGATGGCGTTGGCAGGACCCTGGATGAGTCCGTAGGCGTTGGGGACGCCTTGTTTGGCGGCGAAGTCGTCCATTTCGTCGTTGAGCAGGAAGCCTAAGCCTGCAGCGGTGACGCGGGAGCCGAAGGAGTCGTTGAGCGTGGTAGTTACGGCGACGGCGTTGCCGTCGGCATCGACTACGGAATAGTGGGTGGTGTTTTCAGGTTCGCGAATGGCCGTGGGGCGCGACTGGGCTACGCGCTCCAGTTCACTGAAGATTGACGGGCGTTTCAGGTCTTTGCTCACACTGGCGTGGTCGGGGTCGATAGAGTCGCGCCATGCGGCGGCGTACTTTTTGTCGATGAGCTGCGCGACGGGTACTTTAGCGAAGTCGGAATCGCCCATGAATTCAGCGCGATCGTAGAAGGCGCGACGGAACGCTTCCGCTTCGAGGTGGATGGCGTCAGCGGAGCGATTGCCGAATTTCGCGAGGTCGAAGCCTTCAAGGATATTGAGGATTTCAACGAGCGCGACTCCGCCGGAAGATGGCGGCGGAGCGCTGATGATGTCGTAGCCGCGATAGGAGCCTCGAATGGGCTCGCGTTCTTTGACTTCGTAGCGCGCGAGATCCCCGGCGGTGATGAGGCCCCCGCCTTTGTGGATGGCGGCGGCCAGTTCGCGGGCCATGGCGCCGTGGTAGAACTCGTTGGGATTTTTGGCGAGGCGTTCCAGAGTGTGGGCGAGTTCGGGCTGTTTGAATAGTTCGCCGGGCTGGTAGTAGTTTCCGTCGCGCTGAAAAATGCGTTTGGATTCGGGAAACTGGGCGAGGTACTCATCGTCTTTCAGATCTTGCGCGTCTTCGTAGGCGAGCGGGAAGCCGTCGCGGGCGAGCTTGATGGCGGGAGCCATTACTTTTCCGAGCGACAGCTTGCCGTATTGTTTTTCTGCGTAGACGAGGCCGGCCACGGTGCCGGGGACGCCGATGGATTTGTAGCCGACGACGCTGGCGTCTGGGATGACGTTGCCCTGGGCGTCAAGATACATGTTTTCCGTGGCGGCGGCGGGCGCCGTTTCGCGGAAATCGATGAAGTGAGTTTTCCCGTTGGCGTTGCGGAGAAGAAGAAAACCGCCTCCGCCGAGATTTCCGGCCTGGGGATGGACCACGGCGAGCACGAAGCCGGTGGCCACGGCGGCATCAATGGCATTGCCACCGGAGCGCAGCATCTCGACGCCGGCGCGAGAGGCGAACTCGTGGACGCTGGCGACAATGGCATGCGGAGCGTGCACGGGTCGCAGAGGCGCGGCCGCAACGGTCGAGGCGAGTAAAGCGCACACGCAGAAGAGGATCAGAGAACGTACTAGGGAACGTCTCAGGGGACTATGTTGAATGCGCATGGATTGGGCGAAACTACGAGGCTAGTCCAGCGGGTTGCGGGGAGTCAAACCGCTTTACCGCCGAGACGCCGAGAACGCCGAGAAAACTTTACTTGGATCTCGTTGATCGAGGTCTTGTCTTCCTTGGCGACTTGGATTGCTTGGGGGCTTTCGCTACCACCAGATCGTAGGACTGGCGAATCAGGACTTCGAGTTCTCTGGAGAGCAGGACATTGGAGTTTCCGAGAAGGATCCATTTGTAGCGGCCGACATACGGAGCTTGCGAGATGCCTTCGATTTCGAGGAGTTCGTCAAATTTTTCGGGCGTGCATTTGAGGCAAACGGGGGCGAGGTTGCCTTGAGAAAGATCAACGATGGTGAAGAGTTTGCCTCGCACCTTGAAGCAGAGGTCTTCGTCCCACTGGATGTTTTCGGTCACGTCGGGGAGAGAAAGGCACAGTTTGCGGATCCATTCGACGTCGGGCATGTGAGGATGATAGCGCGGGAGGAACAGACGCGGCTCTGACCGCTCGTACGAGGCACCGTCCATAGGACAAGGAATCAGATCCCAATAGATGACCGCTCCAGATAAAATTAATTTGGTATGCGGCTTCTCGTGGTGGGCATCGTACTCTTCACATCCTGGCCCTTCATGTTCGCGCAAACGCCAGTGTCGGCGCAGCCGCCGGGCGAGGACGCCCGGCGCTCCATCGACACGTTCACGCGGGCGGGTCGCCCGCGTCCACATAAACTACACCTGGTCTCTGGCTTCGCCTAAGACTACCGACACCTCTAGCTGCTTCTTGCCTCGGAAGATGGTTACTTTTACGGTGTCCCCGGCGCGGTGTTTGTTCATGATCTGGGCGAGGAGTTGCTGGCTTTCGATCTTTTCTCCGTCGATGGCGACGATGAGATCTCCGCCGATCATAATGGGAGTGTTGCCGAGGTAGGCGCGCTCAGTGCCGCCGCGCAATCCGGCGCGATCGGCGGAGCCTCCGGGAACGGCTTGCACGATGAGAAGTCCGTAGTCGGCGGCCAGGCCAAGTTCGCTGGCGATTTCGGAATCGATGGGGATAGTGCGAACGCCGAGCGCAGGACGGCGCACGCGTCCGAGCGTGACCAGATCGTTGACCACGGCTTTGGCGGTGTTGATGGGGATGGCGAAGCCGATGCCGGCGCTTTGTCCGACGCTGGAGGCGATCATCGTATTTATGCCGATGACTTGGCCATGCCAGTTGAGCAGCGGGCCGCCGGAGTTGCCAGGGTTGATGGCGGCGTCGGTCTGTATGGCTTCTTCGATGACCAAGCCGTCGGGCTCCTGCACCTGGCGGATGGAACTGACGATGCCGATCGTCAGAGTTCCAGCGAGGCCGAAGGGATTGCCGATGGCGTAGACCTTCTGACCGACTTGCAGATTGCTCGAGTCGCCGAGCGTCATCGGCTGCAGGTCCGGGGCTTTGATCTGGACGATGGCCAGGTCGTGAGATTTATCGGTGCCTACGATGGTCGCCTTATATTTCTTTCGGTTGTGCAGCGTCACTTCAACCTGGCGCGCATCGGCGATGACGTGATAGTTGGTCAGGATGTGTCCTTCTTTGTCGATGACGAAACCGGAGCCCTGGCCTTCCTGCGGAACCAGGCCGTAGAAGAAGTCGAAGGTCATGACGCGCGAGGTGACGTTGACGACGGACGCGATGTTCTTGCGGTAGACGTTGATGTTGTTTTGCTCTTCGGCGTCGAACGCTTCGCTGCCAGCCGCGGCTTCGGTGATTTCAACGTGCTGCGGACGGCTGATCCAGTTGGCGGGATGGAGACGCCCGTCGCGGTAGGTCGTGAAGTAGAGAAAGGCGGACGCCAGAACAATTGCGAAAATAAGAGTACGCAAGAATCTCATTGTGGTTAATCCTTGAAAGCCTGCAGTTTGAATTCTAGCGAAAAAGGTCTTTTAGCGCAGAGGGTGTGGAGCGCGCACAGAAAATACGCGGATTCAAGCGGGACGCACGAGCTCGAATCTTTAACCACAGGGAGCACAGGAGAACCCGATGGGGAAAAACTCTGCGAGCTTTCCGTGCTCTGCGGTCAAAATGACATTCCGGTGTCCGTGATGGCCTGACGCGCCCGGTGCTACACTGCTGTGATCATGACTGAAGGGCGTTCGCGGATGTGGGTGTGGTTTCTGGTGGGCGGCGGGCTGTTTGCGCTGTTCGTGGTGGCCGTGTTTACGCTGGTGTACCTGAGTTTTGGCGGCCGGGATGAAGAATCGTTTACCGGCTTCGGGTCCAAGATCGCGGTGGTTGAGCTGGACGGCGTAATTTTCTCTCCGAAACAGATCGTCCCACAGCTTAAGAAGTTTGCCGACGACGATTCCGTCAAGGCCATCATCATCCATGTGAATTCGCCCGGAGGAGGCGTAGCCGCATCGGAAGAGATCTACCGGGAAGTGAAGCGGATCCGGGACGAAAAGAAGAAACGGATTGTGGCTTCGATTGAGACGGTGGGTGCGAGCGGCGCCTATTACGTGGCGTCGGCCACCAACAAGATTTATGCGGACAAGGGCAGTGTGGTGGGATCGATCGGCGTGATTGCCGAGTGGGTGAACTACGGCGAGCTTCTGCGATGGGCGAAACTGAACGCGATCACGATGAAGGCGGGCGAGTTCAAGGACACGGGCAGCCCGACGCGCGAAATGACGCCCAAGGAACGCGAGTACATACAGGGCTTGATTGACAACATGCATACGCAGTTTATCCAGGCCGTGGCCGACGGGAGACATGCGAAAGAAGAAGACATCCGCGCGATCGCGAACGGAAAAGTCTGGACCGGCGAGCAGGCGTTGTCGCTGAAACTGGTGGATCAGATCGCAGATTTCGAAGGGGCAGTGAAGGATACGGCCCGGGCGGTGAATATTTCCGGCGAACCGACACTGGTCTGGCCGCCGAAGGAGAGGCGATCAGGGCTCGATTTGCTGTTTGGCGATGTCTCCGATTATTTGCCCACGCGGGAGAAGCTCTTGGAGCAGCAGGTCGGCTTTTACTATCTTTGGAAATAGGTGCCCGCTTCCCTACTTGCATAGAACCCCTTAAATTTGAGAAGGTTATAGACAGCGCCGTGCAACAGCGAGGGGCGGCAAAGCCCCGGGCACACGGAACCCTACAAGGGAACCGGCCCCAAAGGGAGTAAAAAGCTTATGACGAAAGCTGACCTGATCGAAGAAGTTTCCCGGCTGGCGGAACTCACTCGCAAAGACAGCGAAGTGATTGTGGATACGATCTTTGACAGCGTGGTGCGCTCGCTGCGGGTGGGCGACAAAATCGAAATACGCGGTTTTGGCAGCTTCCGCACGCGCCAGCGCAAGCCGCGCGTGGGCCGGAACCCAAAAACTGGCGACCGTGTGGAAGTTCCGGCGAAGAAGATCCCATTCTTCAAGCCCAGCAAGGAATTGAAAGACCTGGTGAACAGCGGTGCGACAGCGGAAGTTATTCCTGCGGCACCCGCGCCACCCAACACGCACTAGAGGCGGCGTCCCGCAAGTGCGGCATAAATCCACGCTGCCGGCCTGAGCGAAGCGAAGGATCTATGCGCCAAGATCTATGCGCCGGGATCTATGCACCGCAATTCAAATCCATAGTCCGTCGCTTCGCGACGAATGACACTTCACACTTAGACCTGCGATTCCGGTCAGGGGGATGCGGCACGCGCGCGTTCCGATTGTTGCGCGAGAACTTCGACGGCGGGGAAGGATTTGGCGGTGGTGAAGGTGCGCTCCGGCGGCAGCGCGCCGGTGGCAATCGATTTCACCATCATCTCAATCGCCAGGTCCGCATTGGGCGGAATGAAAATGGTGGCGGTCAGCAGCTTTCGGCGTACCCACTCTTGCCCAGTCTTGGGAAGTCCATCGCAACCGAGAAACGGCATCTTCTGCAACTGCTCACGCAGGTCGGGGCATTCTTCGTAGGCTTTGCGGGCTCCCTTGGCCATGGAATCGTCCTGCGCGCAGACGGCTTCAATCTGCGCCTGGCGCGAAGTGGGAAGACGGAGCCACGAGCTGACCGTTTTGTAGGCGCTGGCTTCGGTCCAATGGGCCTTCACGACGCGAAGCTGCACGCCCTCGGACTTTGTTTCGAGCAACCCCGAATAGCGCTGTTTGGCGGCCAAACTTTCGGAGGGACCTTGAATGTAGAGAACGATTCCGCCAGCGGGCAGCAGGGCGCCCAGCTGCTGTCCCTGGATGCGGCCAATCTCCTGGTGGTTCGAGGTGATGGCAAACGCGGGCACGTGGAAGACGCGGCGGAACTCGGCAATGTAGTCGGCATCGCGATTCAGCAGCACCACCCCAATGCCAGCAGCGGCGGCGGCACGGGCCACCTGAGGATGCGCGGTAGACCCGGCCGGCTCGAAGATGATGGCGTCAGGTCGCGGAGCGGTAGTGGACTGAATGCCGGACAGCAGTTGCTGGCTCTGCACGATGCCGTCGTTGCGAGCATGGACGATCTCGAGGTCAACCCCCAGTTTGCGGGCTGCCTGCTGGGCAGCGGAGGTCTGCTCAATCTGGTAATCGTTGTCGTCGTTGGTCAGCGAAAGCAGGAAGCGCAGCTTTTTCATACTGGTGGATGCGTCTGGCGCAATCATACGCTGGCAGTTTCAGGGGGGCGCATTACGGTGGGAGATGACTTTCCGTGCATCTGCCAGCTTTCACCGGCGAGAGCCTGTCCTGAGCGAAGTCGAAGGGAGCCCGCGCTACGCCTTTGGGTGTGTGTAAGATATGGGAAGCGGGGCCCGTAGCTCAACGGTTAGAGCAGCAGACTCATAATCTGTTGGTTCCTGGTTCGAATCCAGGCGGGCCCACCAAACCCTCAGCCATCTTCCTCACCCATCACCCCACTGGCAGACTGAAGTAGAAAACAGACCCGTGACCTAGCTGGCTGGTGACGCCGAGGTGGCCGTCGTGGGCTTCTACGATGGCCTTGCAGATCGCCAGTCCCATGCCGGTTCCGTGGACTTGCACGCGCTGGTTTCGTCCGCGGTAAAACTTTTCGAAGACGAGAGATTGCTCGAAATCGTCGATGCCGGGACCGCGATCGGCAACGCTGATGTTGAGTGTCTCGCCCTTGGCTTCCGCAGTGATGCGGATGGGAGCACCGGCGGCTGAATATTTGGCGGCGTTCTCGATCAAGTGCACCAGCACTTCCTTGATGTGAGCGGAGTCCATGCGCGCATTTGGAAGCCCGGCGGGAATTTTGACTTCCACGGGATGCTGGACCAGGAGTTGCTTCAGTTCGTCGAGCGCTTCCTCGACCGCGGGGCCGATGGGAGCGGATTCGAAGCGAAACTCCACTTTGTTGGCATCCAACTGGGCCATCTCGGCGGCTTCTCCGATCAGCCGGTTCAGCCGGTCGCTTTCCTCGTTGATGATGGTCAGCAGTTCCTGTCTCTCCTCCGGCGAGTGACTCTCCGGCGAATGATTCGAGCTGCCGAGAAGCGAGGTCACCGACGCTTTGATGGCGGTGAGCGGAGTGCGAAACTCATGGGTGACCGAATCGAGCAGGACGGAGCGCAATTGCTCGCTTTCGCGGGCGGCCTCGGCGCGGCTGAGTTTTTCGACGGCGCCCGCGCGTTCGATGGCGATTGCCACCAGGCTGCCAATGGCCTCGAGTGTTTGCCGCGAAAGCACCGAACCGGAGACCCCCATGCAGCCGACCACGCGCATGCCCATGCGCAGCGGCATAAAGGCCCGTTGATGGACAGCGTCGAACCGCGGTTCACCGCGCACGCAAATCAACTGCAGATTGCGCGATTCCAACCCGTCGATGTTGGGGCCGGAGCGATAAACGTCGTTACGGCTGGACAAAAAAATCGCCGCTGACCGGATGCCGAATGACTCTACGATGTAGCGGGGAATCAGGTTCAACAGTTCGGCGGGGCTGTCGCTCGAAAGCAGCAACTGGCTGAAGGCGTAGAGGCGCTCCAGTTCCTGCCGGCGCTCGACCGCAGAGCGTGCGCCGCGCCGGGCGCGCTCTGACAGTTCGCTGACCGCTATCGCGGTGATCAGGAAGGCAACGAGCGCGACCCAGTTTTGCGGGTCGGCAATGGTAAAGGCGCCGATCGGAGGCAGGAAAAAGTAATCAAAAGCGACGGCAGCGACCACCGACATGAAAACGGCTTGCCGCAAGCCCCAGACGGCGGAGATCCCGAGGACGCCCAGCAAGAAAACGAGCGCGATCGTGGTCGCATTTAGATGGAGCCACCGGGCGCCGACGAGGGTAATTCCCGCTACAGACAGCGCCGCGATCAGGTACCCGGATCCGGATCTGGCCGCAGCTTTCACGAGCCGATTGTAACTGACATCGTTAACTGACATCGACAAAGTTCGATGTCTCAACGACAATAATCGCGATGCCCAAGACCCCCGAGCAGTGGCTGGAGGACGTTTCACCGGCGAAGAAGGGAGGCGTGTTCAAGCTCTTTCTTGGATACGCTCCCGGCGTGGGCAAGACTTACACCATGCTGACAGAGGCCATCCGGCGGCACGCCCGCGGCGAAGATGTGGTGATCGGAGTTGTGGAAACCCACGGACGGAAAGCGGTGGCGGACCTGCTCACGAATCTGGAAGTCGTGCCGCGCAAGGCGATCGAGTACAAGGGCGCGGTCTTCGAGGAGATGGACGTGGACGCCATTCTCGCGCGCAAGCCTCGCGTCGCGCTGGTGGACGAGCTGGCGCACACCAATATCGAGGGCAGCAAACATCGTAAGCGCTATGAAGACGTGCTGGAACTGCTGGATGCGGGGATCGACGTTCTCTCCACCATGAACATCCAGCATCTGGAGAGCGTGACCCCGACGGTGCAGGCAGTCACCGGGATCCAGGTGCGGGAAACGGTTCCGGACTGGGTGATGCAAAGAGTCAACGAAGTGGTGATGATCGATCTGACTCCCGAGGCGCTACAAAACCGCATGCGGCGCGGCGACGTGTATCCGCAGGAACGCGTGGGGCGGGCGCTGGGAAATTTTTTCCGCGAGACGAACTTGATCGCTTTGCGAGAGCTGGCACTGCGCCAGGTAGCCCAGGTGGTGGATCGAAGCCTGGAACAGCACCGCGGAGAGGAAGAGAAAGATCGAGGAGCGGTTGCCATCCGCGAACGCATCGCGGTGTGCATCAGCTCGAACCCGGCAGCGCAGTATCTGATCGCGCGCGGGGCACGCATGGCGCAGGCCATGAATGCCGAGCTCTTTGTTGTCTATATCGACCTGGGGCAGGACTCGAGCGCAGCGAATCAGCGAACCTTGGGTGCGAATATCCGCTTCGCGGAAAACGTTGGGGCATCGGTGGTGCGGCTGAAGGGAAAGAGCGTGGCCGAGACGGTCGCGGAATTCGTCAACGAGAAAAACATCACGCAAGTTGTTTTCGGACGCTCCGCGACCCGGGGCTGGCGACGATATTTCTATCTTTCGGCGATCCATCAGTTTTTGCGCGATGCCCCAGCGGTGGACGTGCACATCGTGACCCAGGAACCCGGCTGATTGGGCCTGCTGGAGCGTAAATGTCGGACCGTAAACACATTCTGGTGGTGGACGACGAATCCCAGATCACGCGGGTGTTGCGGACTTCTCTTTCCAGCCACGGATATGACATTCGCGTGGCCAACGACGGCGAGACGGCACTGGAGATCATGAAAGACTGGTCGCCGGATCTGGTCATTACCGACCTGGCGATGCCCAACATGGACGGGCTGGAGTTGTGCCGGCGGCTGCGGACGAAGACGCAAATTCCGATCATCGTGCTCTCGGTGCGGGGCGAGGAAAGGACCAAGGTCCAGGCTCTGGATGCGGGCGCGGATGACTATGTGACCAAGCCGTTCGGCATCGAGGAACTCCTGGCGCGCGTCCGCGCCAATCTTCGCCGCGCGCGGACGGAGGCGTCCGAACTGGCGCCGATAGAAGCGGGCGACTTCAAGATCGATCCCGAAGCCCGCACCGTCTTTGTAAGAGACCGCGCCGTCCACCTCACGCCGAAAGAATTTGACTTACTCGCGTATATGGCCCGCCACGCCGGCAAAGTGGTAACGCATCGCGCCTTGCTGGGCGCGGTCTGGGGTGGTGAAAGCACAGAACAGGTTGAATACTTGCGCGTTTTCGTAGCTCAACTCCGCAAGAAGCTTGAGCCCTCGCCAAATTCCCCTCGCTACATTGTGACCGATCCCTGGGTGGGTTATCGCTTTGAGCCCGGCGATGATCGGTCAGACTGAAGCCGGCTGCGAGATCGCGGTGAAGCTCTCCAGCGCGGCTTGGCGAGCGCGCAACTCTCTCAGCTCCTCTTCGCCCAGCTTTTCGGCGCAGCCTGCCACGGTCCGCCTTCCATGCTCGACCAGTATCCGGCGGAATTCCGGATCGGGCGTCGTGGCGGCAATGTCACCGAAGGCTCGCAGCAACCGCAAGCTGACTGCCACGTCCGTCTTCGAATACATGCGGATCTGCTCCAAGGCTGCGTCCAGCAAGCGCTCGAAGTGGATCCATCCAATGCTGGCGCGAACGATGCCCGGCGGATCGTAGAGTAGCTCCTCCGGCGGCTCCCGGGACGCGAAGCGGATCAGAATGCGGCTCAACTGATCGATGCAGTTGATGGCGGTTGTGGGGTCGTTGACGGCGGGCGAGATCGCCTTCAATGCCACATCGACAATCTGCAGAACGCCAAACTCCACGTCCTGCTGCAGGGTTCTGGTCGGGCCTAAGTCGAACGCGGCCAGCAGTTCGGCGGTTCCTTCGGGGGGCAGACGGTTCCCCTTGGAGACCATCATCAGCGGTATTCCCGCCGGAACGAAGTGGCCGACCCGGCGCAGAACGCGGATCGTGACGTGATAGTGCTTCGCCAGGGCGACCAGGCGTCGCGTATCGACGAAGCGGATGTAGCCGGAATCATGGCTCAAGACGGCCACCTCGCT
>JBEKYF010000096.1:0-21722 GCA_049511255.1 Terriglobales bacterium
GTCACCGGAACGTTATCGGGACTGGTGCAGGTGCAACTGATGGTTGACGAAGTACCGGCCTGGACCATCGACGGGCTCGCCGAGCAGGAAATCTGCGGCGGGTTCTTGGGTGGTTCCTTCACGATCAAGGTCGCCATGCAACTTGCCTCGCCACCCTTCCTCATTTTGGGATCGGAGATATGGGCCGTAACCGTGTAACTGCCGCCCGCCATGCCGTTGGTGTTAATGCTCGCAGTATTATCCTTACCCGTAATTTGGCCGCTGGTGCTGCTCCATGTGTAATTCAACGTGTGCTTGGGATTGAAGTTGCTGACAGTAGCAGTCGCCGTCGTGGGCTCGCCCACCATGACTTCACTGGGATTGAGGGTGCAACTCGCTGAAACGGGCGGCCCAGGCTGTTCGCCGCCAAACATAAGTACCACGCCAGCTTGCAGTCTTAAGCCTCTCACATCAGTGGCGGGGACAACCGACGACGGACCATACTGATGATCCGAGTACACGAAATCGGCTCTGAACAGACGCACAGCGAAGTGTCTGCCCAAGTTTGCATCGAGACCGCCACCAACCATGAACCCGGGTGCGAGATCGTTCCCGAAGACTTCGGACGCCAGGCGATGCTCGCCCCCGAGAGCTTCGAGAAACGGGGAAAAATAGTGCGTGCGAAAAGTTATTTTAGGCCCAGCGGAGATGTTGAAGAATTCGACTTGGTCAATTCTGGCAGCCACCCCGCTCTTACCGCTGCCCCACTGCCCACTGCTGTCGACTGTCAATCCGAACCAGCGATTAAAGTCGTAGGTGATGCTGGCGCCCACGCCCCGCGGATCCCATGTCAAGCAGCTAGACACCGGGACCACTCCTCCTGGAAGCAGGCCGTACACCGTGCAGCCTGGGTAGAAAGCGGAGTATCCGCCGTAAAGTTCCCATTTGGGAGCAGGCTGATCCTGCGCTGCCGCGAGCGTGCCCACGCAGCACAGGACAGCAACTACTGCCAACAGCATAACTGCAACGCGGCCACAAGAGTTATGAGAGTGAGATGACATGTGCCAATTCCTCCGAACTTCAATGACGTGAAATCATGCTTTTCCATCCTGCCCGGTAGTGGGCCAGCCTCAAGCTGATCTCACTACCGAATACCTCCTACCGACTAACTCATGGACAGGGTGGTACGTTCACTTGATTGTCGTCCAATGTGACTGCGCCGGTCAGGGCCATCGCTCTGCCGTCCAGCGTCGCGCCGGTGGTAACGGTGGTGGACGCCTCGGACATAATGGTTCCTGCGAATAATGTGTTGGTTCCAAGGGTGGCTGAACTGCCGACCTGCCAGAACACATTTTGAGGCAGGCCACCACCGGTCAGAATGACCTGGCTATTACCGGCCGCTGTGGTCAGGGTGGACACGATCTGGAAGATCCAGACGCCATTCGCACCGGCCGTACCGGCGGCGAGAGTGAGGTTCCCGGTTATTCCCAGCGAGGGCTGGGCGCTCGTCGTCTTATAAACGCCAGGAGCGAGTGTTTCCCCGCCTACATCTGCGGGGAGGGTGGCCCCTCCGGGTGCTGCCGCGGCGTAGGCATACGCCGTGGCCAAGGCGGCCTGGGCCTGCATGGCAGCGGCATCGCCAACGTCGTACGAGGCCGCTATTCCTGGTCCTCCCGTAAGAGCAAATCCAGTGATCGAAGCCGCCGGATATATCCCCACCTCTCCCGTAACGACGGTGTCGCTGATACTGCTAAGAACGGGAGTGGCAGCCAGAGCTCCGAAACCGCAGGCCTTTCCCATCGGTACGGTGGGAGGGGCTGTACATGCCGCGGCAGCTGTGGTGAAGGTCCACATATAGTCAGTTGCTAGTCCAATACCGCCGAGATCCTGGGCCCCCGTGGTTATGGTAGCGGTGTAGGTGGTGCCCACGGTGAGAGCGACGTTTGGTGTGAAGGTCGCGGCATAGCTCGAAACATCATAGGTAACTGTTCCTGCCACAGGTGTGCTGGGCGACACGGCCAACGTAAAGGTTGTATTAGTGATCGTGGCAGGATTCATCGCCTCGCTGAAGGTGGCAACGATCAGGGTGCTGGGACATACATCGAGAGCGCTAACAAGCGGGGCTACGGAAACCACGGTGGGCGGAGCACATGGGTTGGCAGCTGTGGTGAAGGTCCATACCTTGTTACTCGCCAGCGCATCGCCATTGAGATCCTGGGCCCCCGTGGTAATGGTGGCGGTGTAGGTGGTGCCCACGGTGAGCGCGGCGTTTGGTGTGAAGGTCGCGGTTGACAGAGCGTACGTAACTACTCCTGTCACGGGTGTCGTACCCGGCCCTTGCAAAGTGAAGGTTGTGGCAGGACTGATGATCGTGGCAGGATTCATCGCTTCGCTGAAGGTGGCGGTCACTGCCGTGCTGGGGCAGACGAGGGTCGCACCAGCAAGAGGGGTCACGGAAATCACGGTAGGCGGAGCGCATAGTTCGCTAGAGGTTGTGAAGCTCCATACAACGGGACTCGCTAGCGCAATGCCATACTCGTCTATAGCCCCGGCCGCAATTGCGGCGGTATAGGTGGTGCTCAGCGCGAGAGGAGGGCTTGATGGCGTAAAGGTGAAAATCGTGTTTGTTGAATCGTAGGTAACTACTCCTGGCACGGGTGTAGTGCCCGGCCCCGCCAAGGTAAAGGCGACTGTGGCAGGTTGCATCGCCACGCTGAACGTGGCGGTCACCACCGTGTTATTGGGACAGACGAGGGTCGCACCAGCAAGAGGGACCACGGTAACCATAGGCGGGGCTAGAGCTGGGTTGGAGCCGGGATTGCAGCATCCGGGGCTGAAGATGAGCGTAGGAATGCTATGGACCAGATCTTATGATTGTAGTATCTACGCATGATCGTCTTCCTTCTTCCTCTCGGCTCAACTGCTGCCGCACGGTGGAATCTTGCGATTTTGGAAAAATTTTAGCCAGATGGACTGTAACGAATCTGTTCAAAATTGCTCACAATAAGAAAAGGGTGAATCTTGAACTGTTATTAACCGCTTGACGCTGCTCCGGGTCCCGGCATGGGATTATTATGATTGCCCCCACGCGATCCGCATAAGTCCTCTTTCGGGCGGCACACTTTCGTAGGCATCATTGGAAAACGATTCGCATCCTATGGAAAACGTGGAGGGCGATTTCGCATCCATTCCCGAAATGAAGAGGGACCATTCCACCTACAAGCGCGGGGCCAGTGAGCGCAATGGGACGAGTTATTTGACAGTCGCTTGCTTGGGGGCGCTCAATCGCGCAGAACCTTTAATCGCGCGGAACTATGGGGAGGCGTTCAATCGTGCAGAATTACACCAAGCAGTGAGCTGTGGACCTGCAACCCGCCTTCCGGGCCGCCGGAGTAATCCACAAAACCGAGCTTCCTGAACCGGTTCATGAAAAAGCTCACGCGCGAACGAGTGGTCCCGACCATCTCGGCCAAAGTCTCCTGACTGATTTTGGGGACGACCGGCTCGGGCACACCTTCCTTGCCAAAATGAGCGAGCAGAAGAAGGACGCGAGCCAGCCGCTTTTCGCTGGAGTTAAACAACTGGTCGACCAGATCCTCTTCATAACGGATATTCCGCGCCAGCAAATACGCCACGAACAGATCGGAAAACGCGTGTTCGCGGTGCAGTGCAGTTATCATCGCTTTCTTGTCGATCCGCAGAATTTCACAATCCGTCATTGCAGCCGCCGACCCCATGCGCAGAGCCTGACCTGCCAGCGCACCTTCGCCAAAGAAGTCTCCGTCAGTTAAAATGCCGATGGTCGCCTCTCTGCCGGTCTTGGAGACGACGGTGAGATTCACTTTGCCTTTTTGGATATAGAAGACCGCGTCCGCTTTATCCCCCTGAGCGAAGATTCCCTGCTTCTTGGCGAAAGTCAGGGTCTTCCTACCCTCGCCAATGGTTGCGAGGAAGGTGCGGGGATTGAACTCGCGGCCTTTCTTATTCGCAGGTGAAGGGGAACCCATCGCCTGTAATTTTAATCCTGTAAAGTTGGTTTTTTCCATAAATTTGAGACGCCGCACCGCGGGACTCCTTCTAGGGCCAGGGTTCTCAAAGTGAACCATTCTGCACAGTATTTCGACAGAAAATGGATGAGCTTTAAGGCAGCGAGGAGCAGTGGGTCCGTCCAACCAGGCGGCTTGGATCTCCTGCGGAGCCAAGAGGTTCCCACGATAAGGTGGGCTCACGGGAGGAGTCTTCCATGCCCCGAGAAGTTCAAATTGGCACGATCCTGAGTCGGAATGGCCGCAGCTCTTTGGGCTGAAGAGCGAGCCCTACTCGGGGCAACACTTTAATGGCCCTCGAAGTGAGCAGACCCGTTACTCTTTCTCAGCCACCAAGCACCGGGCTGGATGCGGCTCTGTGCGGGGCAGTCCGGTGTTAAGCTCGCACTTCTCTTGCGGCTTGGCGCCGCAAGTGGGGCAACGAACAGCCAGGGCCTGTTTCTTCTCCGCTTTCATGACTAGATGATGCAGGATTGCCCGGCAACAAGCTGGTCAATTGTGACCAGCGCACTTACATCAGAACCCAGCATTCTTGGTTTTGTAGAGTTCGTTTTCCGTTAGCGCCTGTGGCGATAATCGCCGATACGGAATTGCGCATCCAATCACTGCATGGAGGAGAGGGTGTCAATCTTCGATGAACAATACAGAGTTGTCGCCATCGAAGGTGACCGCCTTGTCATCCGGGGAACCGTCAGCGGCGATGTGCTGACGATCATCAACCCCGAGCCTGAGACTCCTCTTACACAAGAAGACTATCCGCTTGGAAAATTGATCGCTCTGACTGACCCGTCACAAGCGCCTCTGAATTAGGAGTGTCAACTCCGCGGCCTTGGTGAAGGGAATTCTCATGCTGAAAAGGTTGGCAGCCTCGCAGGGATTCGAACCCCGATACTCTGCTCCAGAGGCAGATGTCCTACCGTTGAACGACGAGGCTGTAATCCGATTCTAAATCATTTTGCGGCGACTGCAAAACGGCGCGCTCTTGCCGGATGCACGCGCAAGGTACGAGGCTTGCGTTAGAATCTTTGGCAGCGGTGCAAGGAGTTGCCATGGCCAGCAGCCGAACTTTCCCAGAAACTTTTTCAGGAACTATCCCGGTTGAAACCGACTACGCCGAAATGGCGCGCCGTCCGCTTGAGGCCGAACAGTGCGCTCTCATCGTCGTGGACATGCAGGAGAAATTGCTGCCGCCGATCTGGGAAAAAGAACGGCTGGTGCGAAATATCCAGCTCCTGATCCGCCTGGCTGGAATTCTGAAGATCCCGGCGCTGGTCACGACACAATATGCAAAGGGCTTGGGCAACACCGTGCCGGAGATTGCGTCCATGTTGCCGGACAGTCCGCCCATCGACAAGCTGATGTTCTCCTGCTTCGGCAGCGATGTGTTCTGCTCTTTGCTGAAGCGCTTACCGGGCCCGCGAACGACCGCGCTGTTGTGCGGCATGGAAACGCATATCTGCGTGATGCAGACTGCAATGGGGGCGCTGCGGGAGGGCTATCTGGTGCATGTGGCTTCTGATGCTGTCAGCTCGAGGACAGAATTAAACTGGCGGATCGGACTGGATCGCATGCGCGCGGCCGGAGCCATTCTTTCCTCGACCGAGATGATGATCTACGAACTGCTGCGGTCGTCGGGCGCGCCCGCGTTTCGAGAACTGTTGCCCTATCTGAAGGGCTGACATGACCGCGTGCTGAGTCGTACGGTGGAGGGACGGGCGTCTCGCCCGTCCAGCCGGGCGGGGACGCCCGGCTCTCCAGGAACCTATTCTTTTTCTTTCTGCTTCACCCGCACAACCGTGATTTTCGAGAAGCCCTCCTCGAAGGTTGGAGGCTTCAACTTGCCCGCCATCTTGCGCATGATATCTTCGGGGACCGCGCGGCCACGGCGCTGGTGGCGTTCCATGCAAACTTCCAGCGGCACATCGAAGAACAGGCCCTGCACATCGTAGCCGTAATCCTTGGCCAGTTTGATCCAGCTATGGCGGTCGTGGGGGGTAAGGTTCGTCGCATCCACGTAGTTCATGGGACGGCGGGCAATCAGCCTCGCCTTCAGCATGGATCGCAGATTGGAAAACACGAGGTCCTGAAAGCGCTGCTCCTGCGCGTCATCGAAAAGAAGTTCGCGCAGCAGATCGCTCGAAAGCGGATGAATGTTGTGCCGCTTGAACCACGAACTCTTGCCCGATCCCGGCAACCCGATCGCCAGGACTACCGTTCCCTTGCTGGCGCGGGCGGGAACCGGAACAGCTTCAGCCGGCGACTTCGCGGCAACCGCGGGTTCCGGGGCGGATGCTTCGGCTGCCAGTGCTTCTCCTGCGGATGTTGGTTCTGCTGCAATTGCGGGCGTAGCCGCCACCGGCCGCGGACGCGATCCGCCGCGACCTCCGCGGCCCCGACGACGGCGGGACGTTCGCGGTCTCGCTTCACCTGCCGCAGACATCACGTTGGATGCCACGACCGGCGCGGGCGCGGGTTCCGGCACCGGCCCCCGTCTCGGCGCACGCGACTCGACTACGGGCGCCTCGGCTGGAGCTTCGACCGGCGCGACCGGCTCATTATCATAGAACCTCGGCTGCAAGGGCTCGGGTGCCTTGATTGCTTCCTTGCCGTGGCCCTCTCCGGCCTTCTTGCGGCGCTTTAAGCGCTCGCTCATCCATTTGCGCATATAGCTGCTTGTAGCATACCAGCGCACACTGGAGCAATCTGCGCGTCGTGGCAGCCGGGGTTACCCGGGGTTCGATACCCGGGGTTCGATACCCAGGGTTCGATATCCAGGGTTCGATATCCGGGGTCCGCCCCAGCCGGATTCAGCTCTGGACAGCACGATTTACAATAGCTGCCAGGGTAAATCCATGAATCCAACGCATCCCGCAACTCTCCCGGTTGCCGCCGGGCAACTCCCCGCCGTGCCGCTAACGCTTGAAGGCTACGCCGCTCTTCACCAGATGATGCGTTTCCGCTGGACCGCATGGCGCTCCATTCCAGAGAAAGATCGTCGCGAAATCACCAACGAAGCCGCAAGACTGCTGGCAGAGATGGAAGGCAAGGCCGATGGCGAGTCTGCGCTCTACTCGTTGCTGGGACACAAAGGGGACCTGATGCTGGTCCACTTCCGCGATAGCTTCGACCAGCTCAACCAGGTGGAACTCAATCTGGCACGACTTCGACTCAACGACTTCCTGGAGCCCACGACTTCGTATTTGTCGGTGATTGAGCTGGGGCTGTATGAGTCGACGCTGAAGACCTACAAGGCGCTCGCCGAGCGCGGCGTCGAACCACACTCGGAGGAATGGAAAAAGTCGATCCAGGAAACGATCGCGCGCCAGAAAGAGGCGATGAAGCCGCGGCTATTCCCGCCGATGCCGCCGAACCGGTACATCTGTTTTTATCCGATGGATCGGCGGCGCGGCGAAGACAAGAACTGGTACACGCTTCCCATGGAGGAGCGCCAGCGCCAGATGAATGAACACGGGCTGATTGGACGCCGCTATGCCGGTGAGGTGAAACAGATCATTACCGGCTCCATTGGTTTTGACGATTGGGAGTGGGGCGTCGATCTGTTCGCCGACGATCCCCTGGTATTCAAGAAGCTGATCTACGAGATGCGCTTCGACCACGTCAGCGCCGTGTATGCGCTGTTCGGAAGCTTCTACCTCGGATTGCGCTGCCCGGCGAATCGGCTGTACGACTTGCTGGAAGGAAATTTACCGCAGCATGGTCAGTCTGGAGTTTGACTCACTTCTTGCCTGATCGCTTCTTGCTGCGAACGCGCTTCACTTTCGGAAGCTTTGCATTCGGAAAGTGAAACTCGTGCCGTTTCATATCCACGCGCGTCCCGCGAAAGGTAACGCCCTCCATGCGCAGGCGGAATTTTTGCTCGGCGGAATTCTCTCCGCACAACTTGATCGCGCCGCCGAAGCCGACCACGCGGTGCCAGGGCAATCCAGGAACCTGTTGCAGAATTCGCACCACCTGGCGGGCGGCTCCGGGCCAGCCCGCAGCCTTGGCGATCGCTCCATAGCTCGACACCGTTCCCGCTGGCAAAGCCCGAATGCAGCGCACGACGCGGGCACGCTTATCCTCCGGCATGCTTCTCCCTCAGTTGGATTGGGATTGCCGATTCACGAATAAACATCTGGCGAACAATCATGTTAACCTAGATTCACCAATACAAAAATTTACACATGCCCGTAAAACCTGAGATTACGATAGGTGCATCCCATGTTCTTGCTCGCCACGAAAACTGCCTTTTGGAGAATACAAATGTCTCGCTTGTTGAAAGCCCTGCCCCTTGGGTTGGCCATTGTGGCCGTTGCGGCTTTAAGCATCATTGCCGCCAGCTGTAATTCAGGCAATACGCAGGCTCGTTTCGTCAATGCCATCTCGGATTCGGGCACGTTGGATTTCGATTTCAATGGAACGAAGATATTTACCGTAGCAGCTAACCAATCTTCGTCGTCAAGCTATACGGGTGTGCCAGCAGGCAGCGACCAGATCCAAGGGTTTGCAGAGGGCACCACCAACTCGGCCTTCCCTGCGGATGTCGTTTCTTTGAACTCTGGGTCATTTTACACTTTGGTTGCGGCTGGACTTCTTACGCGCACGGTCCCGGTCAACATCTTGAATCTACTCGACAACAACACGGCGCCGCCAAATGGCTCCGTGAATTTCCGCGTCATTAACGCATCGACTTGCGGACCTTCGCCGGGTTGCAGCGGCGGCGCGGTGGATGTTTATATCCTCCCGGAGCCCAACGCCATCTTACCTAGTTCTTGTTCGGTGGCGGGGAAATACTGCATTTCAAACCTTGCCGCCCAGACCACGAGCGGCTACGTAACCCTTCCCTATAATTCCGAGGGGAACGGTTGGCTGATGTACGTTACTGTGGCGCCGGGGTCCACGACTCCATACTTTAACGTTCCCCTCGGTGGCGTCGGCAACGCAAACGAGGGCGCGATTTGTACCCTGGTGCTCTACGACAACGGTGGAACGCAAATGAGTACCTCGGCGCCCCTTAAGTTGAATGATCTCAATTGCTCCGGCCTATAGCGGGCGGTTCGCTCGGCATAGCCGCGTTCAGTTGCAACCTTCAGAAAAAGGAACCGGGCCTTGACGGGGGTCCGGTGAACCACCTGACAAGCTGCTAAAATCCTTCTTGCTCACCACCAAGCTGCCTTTTGGAGAATTAAGGATGTCTCGCTTGCTGAAAGCCCTGCCTCTTGCGTTGGCCCTGGCGGCCTTGAACATCTTCACCGCGAGTTGTGGTTCCAGCACTCCAGCGCAGGTTCGTTTCGTCAATGCCATCCAGGACACTGCCCAGTACGGCACCGGCTTGGATTTCGAGTTCAACGGAACGAAGGATTTTACCGACGTAGAATTCCAAGGTGTTCAGCCGGCCTCGGGCTATACGAAGGTGCCTTCGGGTTTTAACTCGGTCGAAGGGCTTGAAACCGGTACCACCACCGAGGTCTTCAGGTCCGACGTTAGCTTGAACGGCGGGGCGCAGTACACTTTGGTTGCGACTGGATTTGCTACCAACTCCGTCGAAGTTGTCATCATTCCGGCAGCTGACAAGAACGCGGTGCCGGCCAACGGCAACGTGGAATTCCGCGTCATTAACGCATCACCCAGCGGACCTAACGGCATTCCGGGCGCTGTGGATGTTTATATCTTTCCCATCGGGTCCAACAGCCCTATCGCGCCACCGGCCACAATCCCTAACCTTGCCTACCGGAGTACGAGCAGCTACATAACGTTTCCCTATAATCCCAACTTTGAACAGGGCTTCAATTACACGATGTTCGTGACTGCAACGGGGACCACGACACCAATCCTTATTACCCAGACCCTCAGTGCTGGCAATTCGTCCGAGGGAGCGATTCGTACCCTAGTGCTCACGGACGAAAAGAATGTAGATCAATTGAATCCGCTGGCGATCGTGTTGAATGACGTCAATTAATCGCACACAAGGCGCTTCGGCCCCACCGGGCGTTTGGCTGCAACCTTCCGAAAAAGGAACCGGGTCTCGACCAGGGCCCGGTGAACCACTTCACAAGCTGCTAAAATCCTTCTTGCTCACCACCAAACTGCCTTTTGGAGAATTAAGGATGTATCGCTTGTTGAAAGCCCTGTCCCTTGCGCTGGCCCTTGCGGTCTTGACCATCTTCGCCGCGAGTTGTGGTTCCAACGCTCCAGCGCAGGTTCGTTTCGTCCATGCCATCCAGGACGCCAACCCCCTGGATATCGATGTCAGCGGCCCCAATGTCACAAGCAAGCAGGAATTTACCGACATATCATTCCTCGGTGTCCAGCCGAATCAACCGGGCTATACCAGCATGCCTTCGGGTAGCGACACGATCGAAGGGTTTTTGACGGGCACAACCACCGAGGTCTTCAGCGACTCGGTTAGCTGGGGCGCTGGGGCGCAATACACGGTGATTGCGACTGGATTTTCTCTGACTGGCGCCAACGGCAGCAACGTTGTCCTCCTGTCTATCCCTGACAACATCCCGGCGCCGCCGACGGGCGACGTTGAATTCCGCGTCATCCACGCGTCGCCGAGTGGACCTGGCACAGTGGATGTTTATATCGAACTGAACCCAAGTACCGGTCCCGGGCTCCCCGTTACGATTAAAGGCCTTGCCTACACGCAGGCGAGCAACTACGTATCCTTTGCCTTCAACCCCAATAATGACACCGTTCCCCCGGGTTATACGGTGTACGTCACTGCATCGGGGAGCACGCAACCACCCTTTTTTATTAGCGAGCCCATCTATCCGGCAAATGCTGGAGCGGTACGCACCCTGGTGCTCACGGACGTCCAGGATGGAAAAACAATGAACACGTCTTTCCTGGAGTTGTCTGACCCCTATTAGATCGCGGGCAAGATGCGTCACTACGGGAAATCAGCTGCCCCTTTAGGCGCTGGGCATCGAAAATCGACTTTTCCCGCCGCTTCCTAAGCCGCATCTTTCTTGAAGGACTGCGCGGCAGCTTGTTCATCGTCGAACACTTCAAAAATAGTGAGCAGCTTGGTGAGTTGGAGAAGGTCCCCTACGCGCTGGCTCAAGCTCGCCAATTTGACCGCTCCGCCGGCGTTGCGGGCACTCGTGTAAAGCGAAACCAGCGTTCCGAGCCCGCCGCTATCGATGTAATTCACTTCGTGCAGATTTAGCACAACCTTTGGGCTTTGGGCCAACAGTTTCTTGACGGTGTCGCGCAAGCTGGCCGATTCTTCGCCGAACACAAGCCGGCCGCTGCAATCCACCACCAGCACGCCCTCCATCGATCGTGTGCTCATTCTCAGTTGCATGGGCAACTCCTCTCTAATCTTCGCAGTAAAACTCAGTTCATGAGCGTACCCCGCCTGCCGAAGCCATGCAAGCGCCCGCTGTAGAGACGTGCTTGCCCGGTCTCGGTCTGAGGCAGGAGACGCGGTAAGCCGCGTCTCTCCTTGAGTTCCCCTCCGCGCAAACTCCTCGTGCGTGAGACTATATAATGAAGAACTCGCATGAGCTATCAGGTCCTGGCGCGCAAATACCGGCCGCAGAAATTCTCCGACGTCATCGGCCAGGAACACGTCACCCGCACCCTGCAAAATGCGATCGCGCAGGAGCGCATCGCGCACGGCTATATTTTCAGCGGTCATCGCGGCATCGGCAAGACGACGGTCGCCCGCATCCTGGCGATGGCGGTGAACTGCCGCTCCGCGGAAAAGCCGGTGGCCGAGCCCTGCGGCGTATGCGATTCCTGCACCGAGATTCGCGCCGGTAACGCGGTGGACGTGATCGAAATTGACGCCGCCACCAATCGCGGAATCGACGAGATCCGCGAATTGCGAGAGGCCGCGCGCTATCGTCCGGCGCGCGATCGCTTCAAAATCTACATTCTCGACGAGGCGCACCAGATCACCGACGCGGCCTTCAATGCGCTGCTCAAGACGCTCGAGGAGCCTCCCAGCCACGTCATCTTTATGATGGCCACCACGCAACCCGAAGATATCCCCCAGACCATCCGCTCGCGCTGCCAGCACTTTAGTTTTCGGGCGGTGAAGTTCGAAGACATAGTGGGGCAACTCCGCGACATCGTGACGAAAGAGAAGATCCCCGCCGACGAGGACGCGCTCGCCCTGCTGGCCGAAGCCGGCGACGGCTCGATGCGCGACGCGCTCTCCATCCTCGACCAGGCCATCGCCTCTACCTCCGACCATTTGACCCTCAATTCGGTGCGCAGCCTGATCGGCTCCGCTCCGGCAGGGGCTCTCGAAACGGTCATGCAGGCGGTCTCGGAAAGTTCCAGCGAAAAAATCCTGGTGCTGGTCGACGAACTGATCGGCGAAGGGCACAGTCCCACGCATTTCGCGCGCCAGTTGGTGCGCTTCCTGCGAAATGTCACGGTGGCAAAGATCGCGGGCAAGGATTCGGCGCTCTTGCAGATATCGTCCGATGAGCGCGCCCGCGTGGCCCGCATCGCCAATCTGTTCAGCGAGGAAGACCTGACGCGGCATTTGCAAATCATGCTGCGTACCTACGGAGAACTCGGATACCGCCAGGAACAGCGCTTCCACCTCGAACTGGGATTGCTGAAAATGGCGCACGCGCAGCGTCTGCTGCCGATCGAGCAATTGCTGAGTGATGCGGCGCCTATTAAGCAAAAACGCATCGACATAGCGGCATCGGCGGAAGTTCCTCGCCCGGGACTTGCGCGCACCGCGCCCCCAGCATCGGCGCGATCGAGTTCGGTGTCGCCGTTCGCAGCCGACTCGGCGCGAAAAGGCAATCCCAAAGCGGAGGCGTCCGGCGATACTGTAGCATTCGCGGACAAGGCATTCGCGGACAAGCATGCCCTGAGCGCAGTCGAAGGGACTGTCCGCGCCACACACCCGTCGGGTGCGACCAGCGCCAATGTCGTCATCATGGGATCGGCCGCGCCCGCCATGGAAGAGTTATCGCTGGAACCAGAAGCGCAGCCAGCCGCGCATATCGAAGCGAAGGCTGAAGCGAACGCCGAGTCTCTGCGCGATGCCGTTCTGAACGCGCTGGGCAATCAGCAAATGCTCGTCTCCCTGTTGGAGAACGCGGAGTGGAGGCTGGAGGGAAATACGCTGATCGCAAAAGCAGCGGCTTCGAGCACGATGATCGAAATGTCATTCACCGCCGACGCGCGCCGCGTCGCCAGCGCCGCCGCCAGCGGTCTGGCCGGGAAAGCAATCAAGATGCTGGTCGAGCCCGGTGGAGCGCTGCAGGCGACGTCTCCGGCACGCCGGTCTTCATCGAATGGAAGCGCGCGCAGCCGTGCCGAACAGGATCCGGTTGTGCAACGCATGCAGGAAAAGTTCGGAGCGGAAATCCGCACCGTGATTGATTATCGGGAGAAAGGATAGGAGCATTGTGTAATTTGGTAATCGGGTAATTGAAGCCCTCATCGCCGCAGGTCTGAAATTACCAAATTACAAAATGTACAAATTCCTCTATGTCTGGATTTAATTTGCAGGAACTGATGTCGCAAGCCAAGCAGCAGTACGAGACGCTGCAGAAAAAGATGGAGCAGACCGTGGTCGAGGCCTCGGCCGGCGGCGGCACGGTCACCGTCAAAATGGATGGCCGCAAGCAGGTGCTCGAGGCCGTAAAAGCCGGCGATGTCGAGATGTTGCAGGATCTCGTGATGGCCGCACTGAACGAAGCCGGGCGCAAGGTGGATCAAGCGATGCAATCGAGCGTCGGCGGAATGCTCGGCGGACTCGGCCTCGGGGGACTCTAGGAACATGTCACGTTTTGCCGAACCGATGACCCGGCTCATCGACGAACTCAAGAAGCTGCCGGGAATCGGCAGCAAGAGCGCCCAGCGGCTCGCCTTTCATATTCTTCGATCGAGCGAGGATGACGCCGAGGCTCTGGCCTCTGCCGTTCGAGATGTGAAGGCCAAGCTGCGTTTGTGTTCGATCTGCAATAACATCACCGACGTCGATCCCTGCGTGTACTGCAGCAGTCCTACCCGGAATCAGAAGCTCGTCTGCGTGATCGAGGAACCGACCAACATCGCCGCCGTCGAGAAGACGCGGCATTTTAACGGCGTCTACCACGTGCTTCACGGCTCGATTTCGCCATTGCATGGCGTAGGACCCGAACAGTTGCGCATCGCAAACCTGATCAGCCGGGTCGGCCGTGGCGAAATCGAAGAAGTCATCCTGGCGACCAATCCCACGGTCGAGGGAGAAGCCACCGCCACCTATTTGGCCCAGCAACTCAAGCGGCAAGGACTGCGCGTGACGCGGATCGCCATGGGGATTCCGGTAGGCAGCGACATCGAGTACACCGACGAAGTCACCATGCTGAAAGCCATGGAAGGCCGGCGGGAAATGTAGAGTTTGCTACGGCTTTACAATCGACGATGCCAGCGCAAGCCCAGGCTGCCCGCACGCAAAACTGTGCAACACTTTGAAACACTCGGGCGCGAGCATCCCCGGAACGGCTGCGAACAACCCAGCGAACACAGCGGCTAACTAGCATTATTGTCTTTCACTTGCAAAAACAATTGAAACCATTGCGCGGAATCTGACACTGGTCATCCAGTTGCTTCTTCCATTACGTCTGTATCCTCGCTCCGTTTGAACCCTTGCTGGCGCGAGATGTACAAAGCGGACGTGAACCGCGCCCGCACAATTCTCCGGGCCAGTCGGCGCCGTGCCGCGATGTAACCGCATCTCAACCGGCGCTCCCGAAACCGGGCCTAACCGCCCGGTTTCATTTTTTGTCCGGATGCCGGAATGCGCGGGGCGGAGCGAAGCTCCGCATTCTCAGTCGCCACTGGTTCCCAGCAGGAATCCGTTGGCTTCCTCCTTCTCGGCAACCAGTCCTTCCGGCAGCCTGCCCCGGTTGTACTCCGCCATGCGGTTTTTCCACTTGAGGAAATCGGTGATGCTCTCGGGTTCAATGCGGATTTCCACACGCCGCAAACTCGCCAGCAGAAGATTCATCTCGTTCTGGAACCCGATCTCGGAACGCAGGTTCTTCGCCGACGCCTTGACCCGCTCGATCTCGCGCCCCCACACCTCCAGCAGTCCCCAGCCCGTGGGAAGTTCCCCGGTAAGTATGAGACCCCGCGGCGCCAGGTAATACCGCTCACAGCCGACGCCGATCTCCGGCTTCTGCCGGAAGGGCTTGTCGCGATCGGCCAGGAAATCTGCGCGCGACACCTTGCTCTCTACCAGCACCGAATGGCACGCCTTTTTCCAGCCAATGGCGTCCGGCATCTCGCCACTGACGCAGGCCTGTTCGCTGAGCACCACTCCGCAGCGATAGCGCCGCAACCAGTGCACTGCCATCGAAACTAGTTTTGTATGGGTCACACAGGAAGTTTGAAAGGGGAACCTTGTTCTGAGAAGTGTCAGAGTAGCTTCTATGCTCTCAGCTCTTAGCTTCTGGGCGCGCGTCCCGCGGATTTGCCGCCTTTTGCGGAAGCACGTAGTGTCCGCACCAGCACTGGCCGGCGCAGCATGGTTTCGAGTAAATATCGCGCCGCGGCGATGGCTTCCGCCGAACGGTCCAGCGCCAAGTATCCCGCCACCCGTATCAGTATGAAACCGTCCTGCAAATTAACCTCGAGCCGCGGAGCGTCTTCGTTTTCGTTTTCTTTCCCACGGCGCCTATTGCGCGTGTCCAGCGCATTTGCCAGACGCAAAATGCCGGCCAACTCCATGGCTATGCGGCGATCCGGTAGTTTCAACTGTTGCATGGTCTTTCCCCGCGGACGCGGCAATGCCCCACGATGATAGCGCGCCACCACCGCCGCCAGTTCCATTTCTCGCGCGCTCCAACCGAGAGGCGGCGTCAGCCCGCGGATCATCCGGTAGGAATTCTTTTGGTGATTTTTCGGGCCCCTAGCTTTTCCGACGTCATGCATGAGTGCCGCCGCCTGCAAAACCGCTCGCCAGTCGTGATCGAGATTCTGCGCCCCCAGCTTCGGATCCCCAGGGTTCGCCGTCACCAGCCCCGCATCTTTCAACCCGTCGTACAGAAGAAGCGCCAGTTGAGCCACGCGCTGGGAATGCGAAAAATCGGGATCCAGATATCCCGCCCCTACCCGAAGACGGCTCATCGCCGCTGCGCGCAGTTGCGGGCCCGACGGCAGCTGCGCCCGCCAAACGCGCCACAGCGACTGCCGGCCCACCATCTTCTCGCGATAGCGCGCGATCCTCTTGGCGCGCTCCACGTTCAACTTCTCACGCCAGCGGCTCTGGCTTTCCACGTCAGGGAACGCCATAATGTCGACGGCCGTGGCCCACAGCACATCCAGATCGTGCACCTCTCCCAAAAGATCCTGAAGCTCTTTCAGATCGCCGCCCCACAACGCGTGCTGCCGCGGCAGAAAATTTTCCACCGTGTAACGGAAGCGCTTGATGCCGATGCGCAGTTCGTGCCAGCTAACCTGCGAGCGCGTCCGCAGGGCACGTTTGTGCAGATCGTAGGCGGCTGTCCACTTTTCGAGCGCAAGATGCAAATACACCACGCTCCCCGGACGCACCCGCGACGCGCGTTGCGGCAGACTTTGGCTCCACTGGCGCCATTGCTTGCGGTCAAACTGATGGAGGTCTTTGAAGGCGCGCTGCTTGCATTCGGCTTCGCGCGCATGCACATGATGGAGCAGCTTCGCGGATACCGGATCAGCCGACAAATGATCGCCCGCCGAATCGCTTGCGTCTCTCAGCTTCTCGATCCACTCCTGCATCACCTGCATGTCGCGCAGTTCACCCAGCGCCTGGAAAAGTTTCCTTCCCGCCTTCTTCATGTCCTTCCATGAAGAATCGGGATCGAACGTCATCAATCCATCGGCGAGTGAACGGCAGCGCCGCAGGGCTACACGCAGATCGTGCACCGCGTCGGCGTCGAACCCCGCAGCCGCCCGATCGCACTCCACCAGCACGCGCTCCATCCAGGCGCGCAGGCCGAGTTTCGGCTTGGGGTTCGCGGGCTTCAGAATTGGACTGGCTCCCACCGTGGCTCCTTTCCTTGACGGGAACCATTGTCGCCTCTTTGCGCGGATTCTTCTAGGAGCAGCTTCCAGCCGTCAGCTCTCAGCCCTCGGCGAAACAGGTTCGTGGAGGCACGGGCGTCCTCGCCCGTCCGGTGGTGTGAAGCTCCTGAGCGGCGTCCATTCTTGACAGCGGTATTAGAAAACCTGCCCAGAATCGCTCCGATGGAAATCCGTATGCCGATTATCGCATTCTCGACTTCAGCTTGATCATCTCGCCATCCACAGCGAACCTGCCATATCCGTGATGGTGAATGGTCTTCCGGTCCTTTTGCGTCGGATCGATCCAGGCCTTGACCACTTCCAAGACGAAGAGATTGTACTTGGTGACGAAACCGGTATCGGCCACCTTGCATTCGAGATTGGCGAAACACTCGGCCACGAGCGGCGGCGCCACGCGCTCGGCTGGCGCCGGCGTCAGACCGAATCTCTCGAACTTCTTCACTTCCCGGCCCGAGCAGTTGCCGACTTCCACGACTTTGGGCGCCAGCTCCAGCGCCGGAATGGCGATCACGCACTCTTTCGTCGCCCGCAATGCGGCGAAGCTGTAATTGGCGCTGCTGACGACACAGGCAACCAGCGGCGGCTCAAACTCGACCATCATATGCCAGGACATCGTCATGACGTTGGCGCGGCCCTTGCGGGCGGTCGTTAACAGGACCACCGGACCCGGTTCAAGCAACTGGTAGACTTTCGACAGAGGTAGGTCTTTCATCACGGTCGCGGCTCCTGGATCCGGTCTGTAATGGTGGCGAGGCGCAGTCCGTTGTAGCTACGCTCATTGCCGCAGGGGGGATCGTTCACGATGAGCAGGCATTCATTGCCGGTTCCCTTATCTCGATGAAGCTGACAACGGCGATCCCGCTGTCGAATATTTGAACGCCTCCCGCAAAAATTCCGCTGCGCGGGGAGCAGGCTACTTTTTCGGATAGCCAACAGACTGCGCCAGGAGAATCTTCTGATTTGGCCCCAACTTCATGATCTTGGCTAGCGCGGCGCGATCGACAGAGCCTCGGACGCCCGTTGCCAATCCCTCTGAGGCACAGAATAGATAGACATTCTCACTGATGAAACCTACATCGGCGGCAGTGAAGAACTCTGCCTCACTCCCCGATGGTTTCGTCTTACTGAGATCGGCGACATAGACTAGGTTCAATGGCGCAGCGGCGACAAAGGCTTGCGTTCCAGTGGCGGCGCGCACATCTTGCGCCAGGATCGGCTCCAGACGATTTGCTTTGGCATTGTATAGAAATAGGCCATCGCTCATAGCGACGTAGATGTCAATTTCTTGCCAGTTCATCGCCGAAGGCGCCGTACGGCCGCCATCCGGACGGTTAATGCCGAACGCAGCCCAAAGGAGATTGGCTAACACCTGCATGGGCAGCTTCTCGGGACTAAACTCCCGTCGAGTTTTTCGTTCCTTAAGCACCTGCATGAGCGGACGTCCACCCTCAGTCTGTGCCGTTGGCAGTTGGATCGGTTTCAGATCCTGGGCTTGGATGGCGATGCTGACAACGAGAGTGAATAGTAAAGCCGATTTGCGCATAAAGGTCCTCATTAGAGATGCTCTCGGGCCGGGCTGGAGATCGTCGGCGAAGAGAGAACTGCTGGCACCAAGCCTGCGGCCAAAACAGGATTGTAAGACGCTTTAACCATGAAAGCGCCCCCCTATGTCCTCTTCCGGGCGGTTTGTCGCCGACTCGGAAATGAGCCGAAATCATTCGTTACCAACCCGTTCTCTTTATAAGGCATTGGCGGTGAGCGAAGCCAGATCGCTAAAAAGCTTCTCCAACGTCCCTTCCCTGTCAGCCTCGGGCAAACTAAGTTGTCGTTCCACCCGCGCTTCCATCTCGCGCAGCTGCGCCTCCGGCGCTTTTCCCGCAAGACGCTGGAACAGCAACCTGTGTGCACTTTTGCGCTGCATGACCTCCAGCCCATCCAGCATCTGGCGATGCGATGTCCCTTCCCAGATCGCAAGAATCATGGCCTCGCGCAGCCAGCGCTCCACGCGATATTCCTGCAGTGTTCCCACCCCGCCGTACACTTCCATCGCCCATTTGGCCGTCAGCACAGCGAACTCTGCTGTCCAGTACTTCGCCAGGTGAGCGACCAAGCGGAACAGATGATAGCTCTCCGAGTACGGCGGCTTCTCCTGCCATACCTCGTCGAGCAGACGCACCGCTTCCCAAGCTAGCCGGGAAGCCGCGCGTAGCCCTCGCAGACGATCCTCGAACTGCCGCCGAAGTAGAGGATGTTCGATGATCGGTTTACCGAAGGCGGTGCGCTGTTCCGCGAAAGAATAGGCATCGGCGATGGCCCTTTGTGCGAGCGCTACGCTGCCCACGCTGTTGGCCACGCGCGAGAGGTTCAGCACTTCGAGAATCAAATAGATTCCCTGCTCCGCCTGCCCCAGGAGCCAAGCCTCGCTCTGCCGAAATTCGATCTCACCGGTTGGTACCGAGCGAGTGGCGATCTTGTCCTTGAGGCGGCGTATCTGATAATTCAGCTGCCCGTCTTCGCTGCGACGCGGTACCAGGTACAAGCTCAGCCCACGCACGTTCTGCGGTGCGCCCTCCTGCCGAGCCGCGACCACCGCCAATTCGGCCCCGGCATTACTCGCGAAGTACTTGTCACCGGTTAGCCGCCACTTACTCCCATCCCGTTGCGCCACGGTTTCCACCGCCGCGCCCAGGTCTGACCCACCCTTGATCTCCGTCATCCAGGTTGCTCCCTGCCAGACGCTGTCATCGCGCTGCAACATCTTGGGCAAGAACCGCGCCTTCAATTCTGCGTCTCCATATTTCGAGAGCGGGCACACCGTGGACAGAGAAACTGTGTACGGACACGCCAGGCCCGGGTCATAGAAACCAGTAGCGTAAAGAAGAAGGTAAGCGGGGATCAGCGAATTCTGCTCAGAATCTCGCTCAAAGACTCGCCAGAGCACGCCAGCCCGGTATCCATGTTTCAGCATGCGCCAGTAACCGGGTGGGTAAAGGATTTCATCCACCCGCGCGCCAAACCGATCGAACATGCGCAACCACGGAGTGCCGGCGCGGTCTACCGCGTCTGAGATCCCCTGCCCTTCGCGTTCGAACCACGCCTCGTATTCGCGCAGCCAGTCTTGATCGGCACAGATTCCGACCTGCTGCAGAAACTGCACCGGAGAGCGCAAGGTATCGAAGTTCATAGCCAAAGTTCTCTCACCCCGGCGCGAATTTTGCAAGACTTGGCGAAATGTCCCTCTCAAAGTCGCGGCCTATAGCTGCCCACGGTTACGTGATGTCCGATGGCCGGGTACTTCTTCTAAAGGGTTGTCATCTTGCCCGCTGAGCTAGCGCGAGGGGAAAGATCTGTGCATTGCGGCGGGCAAGTCACTGCAATGAGTCATCCTGAGCGAAACGAAAAACGGCTGGCAATATTAAGGCTGGCGTTGTCCTGATTAGAGACCGGGATTACCCCTTTTTTGAGCGCTGCGGGAGACGCGGCGAGCCGCGTCTCTACAGGAAAATTTATTTAGGTGCTCAGCACCTTCTCGCGCTCCTCAGCATCCTGGATCTCCTCGCGAGGCGAAGTCGGCAGCGCAAACTCCAGCACCTCGTCAATGGTTTTCACGTAGTGGGTCGTCAATCCTACCAACTGCTCGGGCGTCAGGTCTTCCTCGACGTTGGTTTTGTTCTCCGCCGGCAGAATCACGTCATGTACACCGGCGCGTTTGGCAGCCAGCACTTTCTCCTTGATGCCGCCCACCGGCAGTACGTTCCCGCTCAGCGTGATCTCGCCCGTCATCGCCGTCAGCGGACGCACCGGCTTGCCCGACAGCAACGACACCAGGGCGGTTACGATCGTGACGCCAGCCGAAGGGCCGTCTTTCGGGATCGCTCCCGCTGGCACGTGAATGTGGATGTCATGGTTGGCGAAAAATTCTTCGTCGATGCCCAACTCCTTCGCGTTCGAACGCACCCAGCTTAAGCCGGCCTGCATGGACTCGCGCATCACGTCCTGAATCTGGCCGGTGATGGTCAGCCCGCCTTTGCCTTTCATCTGGTTGGCTTCGACGAACAACACGTCGCCGCCCGAGGGAGTCCACGCCAGTCCGACCACCACGCCCGCGCGCTTGGTACGCTCGGCAATTTCGCCCTCGCTGCGGACTTTGATACCGCCCAGAAACTCCTGCACGATCTCTTTGGTGACTACCAGTTTGTCGGTCTTCCCTTCCGCCAGACGGCGCGCCTGTTTGCGGCAGATGGTGCCGATGGTGCGTTCGAGGTTGCGTACTCCCGCCTCGCGCGTGTAGTGACGGATTATGTAACTGACCGCCTCTTCCGGGAATTCGATCTGCTCGGGCGTGATTCCGTTTTCGTCGATCTGACGCGGGATCAGGTACTGGAAGGCGATGTGAACTTTCTCTTCCTCGGTGTACCCCTGCAGTTCGATAATCTCCATGCGGTCGCGCAACGGCTCCGCGATCGGATCGAGCATGTTCGCGGTGGTAATGAACAACACCTTGGAGAGATCGAAACTCACGTCCAGATAGTTGTCGCGAAATGTCGCGTTCTGCTCCGGATCGAGCGCTTCCAGCAACGCCGACGCCGGATCGCCACGGAAGTCGCGCCCGACCTTGTCAATTTCGTCGAGCATGAAGACCGGATCTTTCGTCTCCGCGCGCCG
>JBEKYF010000097.1:0-13299 GCA_049511255.1 Terriglobales bacterium
GCTCGCAAACTTCGCCGCTACATCAACGCCTACTCCGCCAATGCTCGGCCCATCCAGTGGAAGTACTCCGACCCTACCCGCCGCGTCCGCAGTAACGAACTCACTGCGACAGGCCACTAGTACTGAACAGGTCTTGATCAGCCGCTGCGCCCCATTTGGTCCGATGTAGCCGCCAATTGTGGCAGAGGTAACCGTTAGGTATCCCGTACCGGTCGCGCACCCGGCAGTTCCTGACCCGTCGTTAACTGTGGTGGCCACCAAAGTCCGGCCCAAGGTATCTGTGGCTATACCAGGAACGCAGCATCCGCCGTTTTGTCCGCTGATCAGATAATTTCCATTTGTGTCCTGCCAGTTGCCCGAGTTATGGAATCCATTTCCGGCGCGGTTTAACAGTACAGAAGTTCCGTCGTAGTGGATGCCCGTGCCGTCGATTGATTCATAACCTCCATTTTTAGTTGCCGCCAATTGGTGGGTCGCGCCATCGCTGGTTATAGCTGTGTAAACCTCTATGTTCCTGCCGTTCAGGTTTGCAGTCGCGTAGGTCGTCGCGATCTCGTCGCCATCCCATACGAGATTTATTGCGGATAGGCCCGTGCCGAATGTGCCCGCGGACTCCCAAGAAGGGCTACAACTCTGTGCAGCGCAGTGAGGGCCAACCTGCCACCCTTTACCGTTGTAGGTCAGCATCAGTCGAGCCTTCAGTTGGCCCCGCTGCGGGTAGTCGAAAACGGGAATGTGAACAATCAGATTGCCGTTGGTGAGGCTAACGGAATCGAAATCCGTATCGTCGTAGGAGCCGAATGGCTTAAAGCCGGTCTCAAGATTCGGGTTGGTCTGTGCCAGTATAGGCACGCAAAACGCGGCGAGAAGGGCTGCCATGCAACCGAAAGATGTGAATGAGAGAAAGCAACGGAGAATGCGCGTCTTCATGGATGGTCTCCTTATAACTAACCTCGTGCGAGGCGAGTGAGCGTCCCCAATCGCGGGGCACAGCACGGCGGCACTCTGGATGCAATAAAGCAACGCCCAGCACGACCGCAACTGTTACAAGGGAAGAATCCAGCCAAGAAAGTCTCTGAGATAGCTTGAGATCAAATCTTTCTCACAAGGATTGGCGAGAATCTAGGCGAGTTACAAGCCAGTGTCAAGAAAAAAAGACCGTCATCACACTGGTACGTGACGAGACTCACGTGGCAGCCGCGTCTTCATGCTATGCCGTCGGGCGACGCTTATGTGTGCGGATGAGTGACGCCAACCAATTCCGCCAGTGCCTGCCAATGCCGTGGATGCGGGCGATAGCCTTGCCGGATCTTGCCTGCGTACCAACGGGAAACACCAATTTGTGATCGAATCGTAGCGGCTGAAACATTCGCGAGCAGCGGCTGGATTTGTTCCGAGAAGACTTCGCTTGTAAGCCAAGCTGGCTGCCTCGATGCATCCCATGCCGAGCATGCTTGTGCGTGCCGTCGCCGCGAGGACACATGTTTGGCACGAGCTTCCGGGCTGCGCGCTGCCACACGACCGATCCTCGCAGCACTAACCAGCCGTTCCGTCGCTCCGTCAATTGCACAATCAGCACAGTTGTTTCGCCCAACTCCGATAGTTTTTCCACATCCGCGACAGATGTTTTCCCGGCGTGGCGCTGGTACGGAGGGCGGAAGCGGCGACCCGCCTTTCGCCACGCGTTTGTGACACTGAGTTAAGCGGGTGGGTAGTGTTACATCGCGGGTTGCTTTCCGCCCTCGTGACCATAGTGTCCCAGCAACCCACTCGGCAATGGGTGCAACTGCTCGGCCCCAAGTCGGAGCCGTTTCAGAAAGCTTGATTGCAAGCTGAGCCATCAGGCGACAATTCCCGTCCCTTTGCTCTAAGAACCATTCTCGCTTCAGGGGCTCGCGCGTGATCCAATCGAGCAGGAACGCGTCTACCTGAGGGCGAACAACCTCCATGAGATCGCAGGCAAGGCTGTCGCGAGCCGGTGTGTCCACATGGAGAACACCGATACCGGGATCGAGACCCAGAGCGGCGGCAGCCAGCCGGGATTCGGATTCCAGAATTGCATAAAGATAGTTGAGTATGGCATTCGGCGGATTGACCGCTAGGCGAGGGGACCCGGAGAGAGGCGAGACCCGAGCGCCAAAAACACGCCAGTGGGCTGGTACTCGTGGCTCGTCTTTCCTCGGAAAATTGATGGGCAGCGTGCGCCATGCAGCCCAGTAAGCGCCAGCCGCTAGGGATTCAACTTGGCGAATAGCTTCGGGCGAGTCAGCCTTGGCCAACTCCGCACGGTAGCGAGAAATTGTGTCGGCGGTTTGGGTTACAAGCAATTTGTGACGTGCAACCCGCTCCTGGCCCGCCAGTTTTTTGTCGATGAGTTCTCTCGCGATGTAGAACGCGGTTCCCGACTGACTCGCCAAGGCTTGCGCACGTCGCAGCCGCGCATCTGATGGGCGAACCGGCCCGGTGGTCACGAGCACAGTGCCGTCACGCTCCAGCATGACGAACGCGGCTTTCTGATCTGCCAGCCACCGAAGAGCAGCGAGGGAGACCATCCCGTCTGCACCGATCACGACTAGCCTCTTCAGACCATGCCCGACCCGAGGGAAGCGATATCGGCAGCGATCAGCGCCGATTCCGTCCTCCAGCAGAAGGTGACCGCGATCAACGCGGACCTGGATGCCGTACCCGAAAAGCGTCACGACGCCATGGCGGGGTGCCAGTGAATTGTAGGATTGTGGGAGTTGGTATACGTTCTTCGCAGCTGCCATTTGGAGCACTCCTCCGATGGTGGTTAGGGCCTGTCGGCTGCTCGCTACAGTCGGCAGGCCCGTTCTTGTATTATCTCATTATATATCAATGACATACAAAGACTCTATCAACTTTTGGAGAGGCGGAAATCTAATTGTCGATTCTTTCCCTTTCAGCCAGAGCCAGGGTCAAGGGTGTGCGCGATTCGCCCAGAATCATTGTGAAATTGGAAGCAATGAGGAACGGGATTCGGGTTTGATCGACATCAGGTGTACCCAGACTTTTCTCGATGGCAAGCCGGAGATATCTCCGGTACTTTCCAAGATGCGATCGCAAGGGGTTTTCGATTCGCTTCCACTCTATTGACTGCGCGATGGATTCGGGAAGTTCCTCACGTCGGATCGTCTTTGAGAGTCTTTTGATTTCCTGATCGAACAACGCCACCGTTGAGAGCTCGGAATACCGGTGGCGGCGATTCCATGTGGACTCGATGAATTTGATCACACGAAATTCAAAACGCGGCCATACAGGACATTTAATCTTAGAGCATCGTTCATACGACACCTCTACAGCCGTGGATAACGGTGTCTCACCCTTGCGGAGATACCGGACCCCTCGATCCGTCAGTAGCTTGATCTTGACCTGATCGCCGATAACGGAAAGACAAACTATGGGGAGCCTAGGCCAGTTCTTCTTCACATAGGTGATGAGGTGGATGCCAGCCTCTGAGGAATCGATTCTCCCAAATCTTTGCCCCGGCGGCATCATGACGTCTGTCACGAGCGCCGCGATGTCATTCTTTTCCAACGCGGTAACCGCAGAGCTCATGTCGGTAGCGATGATGCAATCGAAACCCCTTGACTCCAAGGACAGGGCAAGGGGCTGGCTTGGTTCGTCGTCCACCAGAAGTACCTTCAGATTCGGGCTGCTCACTTGATTCTTGCCTCAGGGAATAGCAGCATAAATGTAGTAGTGCTTCCGTCCACGCGGCCGTACAGTTGACCCTGATGCATATCCGCAAAATACGGACCCGAACAAATTCACGCTGATCACGCAGTTTTCATCCGAGCGGGATCAGTGGATGCGCTCGAAGTGCGTCAACATTCACGATTGCGAATCTCGCGTTTACGAACTCACAGACGACTACGACGGTCGCCGCGCACTGGTAAAGAATTTTTTCATGCTTCTGGACGCGTATCAGAATCACCCTGAAGCCAAGAGCCTTGGACCGGACGGGAAGCCGTGCGAATTCGATACGCGTGGGCTATTGCAACGTGCGCACGTGGTTGCAAACTGGCCGCCCATTTACATCGGAAAAGAATCCGACAAGCACTGGGAAGAGGGCGAAGATTTGAGTTTGTTGGATTTCAAAGCCATCGAGTACAAGCGCAAAGGAAATGCAATTGCGACCGATGAACAATTAGCGCAGATCGCAAATGTTCCAAAGCGGGAATTCATGCGCAGGGGAATCAATCAGCATACGCTAGAAAAAATCTGCCAGCGCGAACCCGTGCGGGCGTCCAGGCTGGCCAAAGTCTTAAAAGTGCTTCAGCAATGGGAATCGGAACAGGAGTTCTCCCTCTTGTCGCGCGCGCCGATGACCGCGCTCATTGCTAACGGCAGCGCGGTGAAGCCAAACACACTCGCAACAGTTGTCAATTCTCTCAAACGAGAAGGTCCGTCCGAATAAAAGACCGGCCTTTCTGCCCTTGCTTTTTGACACCTTACGGTCCTAGAGTGAAGCATGACCTTGGTTGACACAGAGCAGCGGCAAACAGCTGTGACACTCTTTGAGTTCATCAAGAAGCTTGCCGAAATTTCCGCGCTGCTTGGAGCCCTTCTCTTCCTAGTCGGGTGGAGCTACCTGTACGGGTACTACTCTGGTTTTGGCTTATCAGCTGACGACATGGGTTTTTCTGTGGACAACGTGTTGGTACACGCCCTTCCTGTGATTGTCGGTAGCTCATGGTACCTTAGAGTTGCTATAGTCATAATTGTGTTACTAGTCGCTTACTTCGGGTCAACCAAACGGTTGAGTTTATTACAACAGCCCGGCATTGTTCTTCTGCTCGTCATGGTTGCAGCCGCTGCCAGTTCAACATACGCCTCTGGTATAGGGCGAGACAATGCACGCCGAGACTATCATGTTTCAACGTCGACGCTCCCCTATGTCACTCTTGAGGGTCCAATGGATGGGGGCCCCACCTCTGGTTGCAGCTTAGAAGAGGCCAATTATCGGCTGCTTTTGCGCTCTAGCGGCCACATCACAGTCGTGCTTCCGATAGACAATCGTAATATGACCGCATCGAATCTGCGCGTATGTATCTTTCCAGAATCGCGCATACAGGCAGTCAGAATCCAGGTGGGCATTCGTGACAGGTGAGCATATGAAAAGGGTTTTGTTTGGCTTTGTGCTGTCGTTCCTATTTCTTGTTCGTATTGGCTTGGCAGACACTTTGACGCTCCGTAACAACGCCGAGATTAACGGCAAGATAAGTTACCACAATGGTACGTTTGCGCTCACAGCAAGATACACTAGCGAAACCAAGACGATCAAGCTCGACAGAGCTGACGTGCGTACAATCGAAATCAATGCGCGAGACTTCAACCCCGGTGAGCCTCCGAAGGATTTAAGCATTTTTGTGGACCATTCAACTTCTACCAAGGATGCATCGGATCAAAAGAACAACTCTTCTAAGAGTAGAACGGTTGTTGCTACGACCCCGACGGAAAAGCCGGTAGGGCATTTGGTGCTAGGTACCGATGAATTCAACCCCTCCACAGATGATGTCCTCTGGCTTCGGAACAAAAACAAATTGACGGGTCATTTGGTAAGCATCGAAGATGGTCAACTCAACTTTGCGCAAGGAAAGGCAGGTAAACAATTCCCGGTAGGACAAGTCGCAACAATTCTTATCGCACCCAACTAGGAGAGAAGCCCGGCGGCGTTTATGCGACAAATTCTTGTGTTACTGGTCATTTCACTCTGTTGTTATGGTCAACAGACCGAGTCTGCTCCACCGTCTGATGCAGCTAATCTGACAGGATTGACGACGCCAATAGAGGTGACATTCTCTGATGGCGGCACCATCAGCGGCTCGGGCTTCTTTTATTTTGTGTATGGCCCGGACGATGGCAAACAAGAGGGGCCTCATTGGGTCAGTATCCAGCATATCTATGTTGTTACCGCCAAGCATGTTGTTCAACCTAAGAGGCTCAAGGATATCACGGAGTTTAGATACGCCTTACGCGTTAGTAGCGGCGATCACGTGGACTGGCATGTTATGAAACTGGATAGGACTGAACTAGGCCACAGACTTCACATCTGCCAGAAGGAACAAGTTGACGTGGCAGTGGTAGATGTGAGTGACAGAATTACCGCCGAGACAATGGCGTTTCTAACTGAACGAGCCCACATTTTGGCTTTTAACGGATTAAGCTCCCTTCAATTTCCAGGACGATCAGTCCTTCAAGCACAACCAGGTGATGATGTAATTGTAATTGGGTATCCGAAAGGGATCTTTGACACTTTCAACAAACTCCCAATCCTCAAGACGGGCCTTCTCAATACACCCATCGGAATGCATTTCAACGGTTTGGATGCCTTCTTGTTGGATTTCAGGTACTATGACGGCTCTTCTGGCAGTCTCATCATAAGCAGGCCTACTCATATTGCCTACGACAAAGAAGGGCGTTTGGAAGGCAGCGCCACGGCGCAGTATCTATTTTTGGGCGTGTACCAAGGAGAGGAAGTATGGAATGATGTCTCTCCCGAGTCAGCTGATTTAGGCTTAGGGTGGTACTACTACAACGTGGAAGAGGCGATCAAGAATCCCCCCATTGTGCCTGCTAAAGGAGAAGTTCCGCCGAAGTAGGGGCGAGCTGCCCGGCATCCTCGAAGGACCTGTTTGCTCCAACGGCTCCTCGCCGCCCGCCCCGCTCGCGCGCGCTCCCCACTCACTCGCGCACCGCGCGCAGTTGCTGTGGTCGGGCTGGATCGAGGCATCAGCATCAGCAAGAATCAGGCTGAAGGTGTACGCTATCGCTACTACCACAATCGCAACACCCGTCAATTGTCCAAATTGTTTATGGACATCGCTGATCGTGTAGAAGCCAAGATAAGAGGGCCGCAGACGGGAGAAGAAGCCATGAAACTCTTATTCATGTTGTTGCTGGCCTCACTGATGATGGGGCAAGTGGCGGACGATCTGCCAGTCTCGACGCGCCGCCCGTCGGACTTCATCCCGCCGTGGCAGGTGCAAGCCGTTTATTATGGTGGAGCGTTCCGCGTTGGCGGCGGTGTTTCTGCTCCCAAGGTGATTTATGCGCCGTCCCCTGGGTATTCGAAGGAAGCTCGCAAGGTTAAGCGAGATGGCAAAGTCGTATTATGGCTGGTGGTCGGTCCGGACGGTAAACCGCGCGACATCCGAGTGGTTCGCAGTTTGGGATTGGGCCTGGACGAAAAGGCCATCGAAGCCGTAAAAAACTGGCGCTTTGAGCCGGCCCTGAAAGATGGCAAGCCGGTCGCGGTGCAGGTTAACATCGAAGTCAATTTCCATTTGTACTGAACCAGCGTTCCCACGCCGCCTCGGAATCGAAAATCAGCTCTCCCGGTTTTCTAGCCGTCCAGGAAAACAGCAAATATGCGCCCCCGGTCCCTGTACCACGCGCCACGCCAATCACGCGCGTCCCGCCCGCACCGGTAGCCATCGCGCCCCTTGCACTCGCGCGCGCGCCCCGGCCTTCAAATCAACTTTATTTCCACGGATATGGTTCGGAAAGGGGGTGTAGCAAAATCCCCTCAGTGCGTATAACCCCGTTCGTCGTTTGACCCCTGTTTTCTTACGCCTGTAAGATGAATGATTCCCTCCTTCTGCCGGAAAATCTGCCGAGCTTCGCTCGGCCTGGACGGCCGGGGGCGGCCGTCCCTACGCGAGCGCTGGAGCTACACTCACAACATGCCGCACGAATTGCCGAAAGCTTACGAACCGGGCGCGATTGAAGCGCGTTGGGCCGAGTATTGGGTCCAGGAAAAACTGTTTCACGTGGAGACGCCGGCGCCTGGAGATTCGCGTCCGGTGTTCACAATGCTGTTGCCGCCGCCGAATGTGACGGGGCGGCTGCACATGGGCCACATGCTCAACCAGACGCAGATGGATATTCTCGTTCGCTGGCATCGCATGCGCGGGTTTATCACTCTCTGGCTCCCGGGCACGGACCATGCCGGCATCGCGACGCAGATGATGGTCGAGCGCCAGCTCGCGAAAGAAGGCAAGAAGCGGCGCGAGATGGGGCGCGAGAAATTTGTGGAGCGCGTGTGGGAATGGAAGCGCGAGTATGGCGGCGCGATTCTCGACCAGATGAAGCGGCTGGGCGCGTCGGTCGATTGGGGCCGCGAGTACTTCACCATGGACGAGAACCTTTCGCGCGCGGTGCGCGAGGTATTCGTCCGGCTGTATGAAGAGGGATTGATTTATCGCGGGAAGTACATCGTGAACTGGTGTCCACGATGCGAGACGGCGATTTCGGATCTCGAGGTGAAGCACGAAGAGGTAGCGGGCAAGCTTTGGGAAATCCGGTATCCCGTCGTTGGAACTGGAACTGGAACTGGAAATGGAACGAAGGAATTTATCACCGTAGCGACGACGCGCCCGGAGACGATGCTGGGCGATACCGCGGTCGCGGTGAACCCGGCCGATGAGCGTTACACGCATCTGCACGGAAAGAAAGTGCTGCTGCCGCTGATGAAGCGGGAGATTCCCATCATTCTGGATGAGATTGCGAAGCCGGAGTTTGGCACGGGCGCGGTGAAGATCACACCGGCCCATGATCCGAACGATTTCGAGGCAGGGAAGCGGCACAGCCTGCCGCAGATCGACGTGATGGATCTGCACGCGCGCATGAACGAGAACGCGGGACCGTATAAGGGCCTGGATCGTTACGCGGCGCGCGAAGCGGTGCTGGCGGATCTGAAGGAACAGGGCTTCCTGGTCGCCGAGAAGGATTACACGGTGCCCCTGGGGAAGTGCGACCGGTGCGGCACGGTAGTCGAGCCGCGACTGTCGGAGCAGTGGTTCGTGAAGATTGAGCCGCTGGCGAAGAAGGCGATTGCGGCGGTGGAGTCGGACGAGATCACGATCACACCGGAGAACTACAAGCAGATTTATTTGAACTGGATGTACAACATCCACGACTGGACGATCTCGCGGCAACTGTGGTGGGGACACCGGATTCCGGTGTGGCACTGCGCTGATTGCCAGAATGTGATTGTCGCGCGCGAGACGCCTGCCAAGTGTCCGAAGTGCGGCAGCGCGAAGCTGGAGCAGGATACGGACGTGCTCGACACCTGGTTCTCATCGGGCCTGCTGCCGTTCACGACTTTGGGCTGGCCGGAGAAGACGCGCGATCTAGAAGTGTTCTATCCGACGACGCTGCTGATCACGGCATACGAAATTCTGTTCTTCTGGGTGGCGCGCATGATCATGTTCGGCTGCCATTTCATGGAGGGGCACAAGCAGGATGCGGCGATGAAGAAGGCGAGCGGCTGGTCGGAGAAAAAGAACGACAGCGTTCCGTTTCGCAATGTCTATATTCACGCGTTGGTGCGCGATGCCGACCGGCAGAAGATGTCGAAGACGAAGGGCAACGTGCTCGATCCGATCGAGGTGATCGAGCACTACGGGACGGACGCGACGCGCTTCACCCTGGCATCGATGGCGGCGCCGGGAACTGATATCGCGTTCAGCGAAAGCCGCACGGCCGGGTATCGGAATTTTGCCAACAAGATATGGAACGCGGCGCGTTTCATGTTCATGAACGTGGATCGGATTGACGCGGGCCTGCGGCCCGGGACGGCCGAGGGCGGCCGTCTCTACGCAAGCGGCGGGGTTGCCGGGTTCCAGACGCAGACGCTTGAAGACCGGTGGATTCTTTCGCGGTTCAATCGCGCGGCTAAGGACGTGAACGAGTCTCTCGAGACGTATCGTTTCGATGAGGCGGCGAATCGCATCTACGATTTCTTCTGGGGCGAGTTCTGCGACTGGTATATAGAGCTGATCAAGCCGCGACTGAACTTCGAGGAAGGCGCCAACACGGCACCGGCGCGAGTAGTGTGTGCAAATCTGGTAAGTCTGTTCGAGGCGTCGTTGCGGCTGCTGCATCCCGTGATGCCTTTCATCACGGAAGAAATCTGGCACGCGATGTACGATGGCGCGCCTCCGCTGAAGTCGATTGCGCTAGCGGCGTATCCGGCGGCGAAGGAAGAGCAGATTGATCTGGGCGCGGAGACGAACATGGCGGTGCTGCAGGATTTGATCGTCAGTGTGCGGAATGTGCGGGCGGAGTTGAAGGTTGAGCCCAAGGTCAAAGTGCCGATCGAGGTGTTTGCACATGAGCCGGCGATGCGCGCGATGATCGAACAGAATCGCGGGGCGATCGAGCGGCTGGCGGGTGTGGATTCGATTGCGTTCGTCGAGGCGTCGCTTGAGAAAGTGGCGGGGGCGCGCAGCACGTCGCGGTTCGATGTGCATGCGATTTATGAGAAAAAGATTGACGTTGCGGCCGAGCGCGAGCGTCTAACCAAAGACCTGGAGAAGATTGAGAAAGAACACGCCAACGGGCAGCGCCAGCTTTCCAACGAGCAGTTTCTGGCGAAGGCTCCGGCGAAGGTAGTGGAGGGGCTGAAGACGCGGGCGGAAGAACTGAGGATGCTGCGGGAGAAGACGTTGGCGAAGTTGAAGGAGGTTACGTAGGGACGGCCGCCCTCGGCCGTCCGGTCGAGCGAAGCTCGACAGCGTTTCCGCGAAACTGCCGTTCTTCGAGCCGCATGGACAGCCGAGGGCGGCTGTCCCTTACGCAAGCTATGGACTGGAATTCACGACGCATTACCGCGATTATCGAGAACGCGCTGAACGAAGATCGGGCGACGCGCGATGCGACCAGCTACGCCTGCATCGATCCCAGCCAGCGCGCTTCGGCGACGATTCTGGCCAAGCAGGAGTGCATTCTGGCCGGCCTCGGATGCGTGCCGCGGATTCTCGACGTCTATGCGGCGCTCGACGGAGCAGTCACTTCGCATTACGAGGTGACCAGCCATCCGTCGATTTTTGACGGGATCCGCGTGCACCCGGGGCAGCAGATCGCGGTGATCCGGCATAACGCGCGGGTGATCCTGTCGTGTGAGCGGGTGATCCTGAATTTTCTGCAGCGCATGGCCGGAATCGCGACCACCACCCGCAAGTTTGTGGATGCGGTGGAGGGCACGCGCGTGCGGATTCTCGATACCCGCAAAACGGCGCCGGGGCTGCGCCTGATTGACAAGTACGCGGTGCGTCGCGGTGGCGGGCAGAATCACCGGCTGGATCTTTCCGACGGCGTGCTGATCAAGAGCAATCACGTTGCGCTGGCCGGGGGCGCGATTCCGGCGCTGGAGCGCGCGATCCGCAACCGGCGTGGCCGGCAGCCGATCGAGATTGAAGTGCGGTCACTCGAAGAACTGCAGCAGGCGCTGGAGCACGGAGCGGAGGCGATCCTGCTCGACCATGTGAGCGTTGAGGATGTGCGCAAGGCGGTCGAGATTTGTTCGCGGCAGCCGCGGCGGATTCCGCTGGAGTGCGCGGGCGGAATCACTCTCGAGAACGTGCGACCCTATGCCGAGACGGGCGTGGATTTCATCTCCGTGGGGGCGCTGACGCAATCATCGACAGCGGTGGATATGAGTCTGAGGGTTACTCCGGCCTAGGGTACGGCGGCTGCCGAGGTGAGCTCGGCCTGGACGGGCGAGGGCGCCCGTCCCCACACGAACACCAACGACTGTTTATAATCCCTCCATCTCCACCTCCACGAAAACTCGCAGCCTGCCGTCCGTGCACAAGGCGACCGACGTTCGCCTGGGCCGCATCGTGCGCCTGCTCATGAGCCATGCTACCGTCGTCGCCAGCGGCACCAAGATTGCGGAAGAGATCGGGACGAGCCGGTCGGAAGTTTGGCGGCTGATCCAGCAACTGCGGGGGTTGGGTGTGGATGTCGCTGGACATCCGGCGACCGGCTACCAGTTGCGCGCGGTTCCAGACTTGCTGTTGCCGGAGATGTTGGCGCCGCTGTTGAAGGGCACGATCTTCGGCGGTGGCCCAGGCGGCGCCCCGGGCGGTGCCAAGCAGCTCCATCACTATTACAAAATCGGCTCGACCAATTCGGAGGCGATGCGATCCGCGGCCGAGGGCGCGCCAGAAGGCAGCGTCTTTTTCGCCGAGGAACAACTGGCCGGGCGCGGACGCGGCGCGCACACCTGGCATTCGGCGCGATCGGCGGGGATCTACTGCTCGGTGATCCTGCGTCCGGCGATGCCGCCTTCGGATGCTCTGATTTTGTCGCTGGCTACGGGGCTGGCGGTGCGCGCGGCGGTTGCGGAGATTGCGCCGCAGCTTCCGGTGGATCTGAAATGGCCGAATGACGCGTTGCTGGGCGGCAAGAAGTTCTGCGGCATTCTCACCGAGATGAATGCCGAGGCCACGCGGGTGCGCCATCTGGTGGTGGGGGTGGGGATCAACGTGAACCAGGGTAAGTTCCCGGCTGAGCTGCGCGAAATCGCGACTTCGTTGCGGATCGAGACGGGCACCGAGTGGTCGCGCGTTGAGCTCTGCGCCGCTTTGCTAAAATCGCTCGACCGGGAGTATCGGAGCCTGGTTGGGGATGCGGGAGCGCGAGATGCGATCCTGCGCCGGTTCGAGGAGAGCTCTTCGTCGGTGCGCGGCAGAAAAGTGAGCATCGAGGAAAATGGTGGCTTGGCGGGCATTACCGAGGGATTGGATGAGCGTGGATTTTTGCGGGTAAGAACGGCGGAGGGGTTGACGACGGTGGTGAGTGGGACGGTGAGGTTGATTTGAGTTTGAGCGAGTGATTGCGGCTCTTCGAGCCGGTGGACAGCCGAGGGCGGCTGTCCCTACGTGATCTGATTATGCTTCTTGTTATCGATGTGGGAAATACGAATACGGTGCTGGGCGTCTTTGCGCAGGTGGAGCGCCGTCCGGGCGAGGATGTGACCGGCACGGAAGCGGTGCGTTACGAGCGGCTGGTTGCGAACTGGCGCGTCGGTTCGCATCTGACTCGCACAGTCGACGAATACGGAGTGATCTTCCGCAATCTTTTCTCGATGGCCAACCTGGAAGTTTCAGCCGTGCGTGGGATCGTGATTTCATCGGTGGTGCCGCCGCTCGATTCGGTGCTGCGCCAGGTGTGCGAGCGCTATTTCAACACCAAGCCGCTGTTCATCGAGCCGGGCGTGAAGACGGGCATGCAGGTGCTGTACGACAATCCCGCGGAAGTGGGCGCCGATCGCATCGTAAACGCGGTGGCGGCGTTTGAGAAATATGGCGGCCCCTGCGTGATTGTGGACTTTGGCACGGCGACGACCTTCGACTGCATTTCGAAAAAGGGCGAGTACATAGGCGGCGTGATTTGTCCGGGGATTGGGATTTCGGCGGACGCGCTGTTTCAGCGTACGTCGCGGCTGCCGCGGGTGGAGATTCGCAAGCCGGCGCGGGTGATTGGATC
>JBEKYF010000098.1:0-13215 GCA_049511255.1 Terriglobales bacterium
TCCCATCATGGCTTCCGATCTCTCGATGCTCCCAAGCAGCGGCATTTATGCGCAGCTTTGTGGCGATGCGCACGTTCAAAATCTGGGGGCCTTTGAGGGGCCAGACGGACGGCTTATCTTCGGCATTGACGACTTTGACGAGACGATTCGTGGGCCTTGGGAATGGGACGTCAAGCGCATGGCTGCCAGCCTGGTGCTGGCCGGGCGCGAGGCCAACAACACCGAGAAGGAATGCAAAACTGCCGCGCTGACCTTTGTCGAAAGCTATCGCGAGGCAATGCACCAATTCTTCAGAATGCCCATGGTGGACCTGGCCCGGCAAGAGGTTTTCCGCCACCGGCACGTTTCACCAGTGCTGCTGAATGTTCTGCGAAAAGCTGAGCGTGCCACGCCGGTCCACAATCTGGAACAGTTGGCCGAGCAGCGCAACGGGAAATGGCGCTTCCGCGACAACAGGCCGCTGCGGTTCCACGTGCCTCCCGCCACGGCGAAGGAGGTGGCCGCGGGATTGCGCAACTACGTCGACACGCTGTTGCCGGAAAGACGGCACTGGTTCTCGCATTACCGCGTCGAGGACGTGGCTTTTCGCGTGGTCGGAATTGGCAGCGTCGGCGTGCGCGACTATATCGTCCTCATGTTTGGCACGGCCAAGGATGCCCCGTTGTTTATGCAGATCAAGGAAGAGGTGCCCTCGGCCTACGCGCAATACCTGCCTGAGGCCGACGCTCCCGTGAATCAGGGACAGCGTGCGGCCCAGGGACAGCGTGCCATGCAGGTGCAGTCGGACATCTTCCTGGGGTGGACTGCTATAGCCGGCCACGACTACCTGGTTCGCCAGTTGCGCGATCACAAGGCAGTAATTGAGGACGAGGATCTGGAAGGCGACGGACTGGTGCAGTACGCGCAGATCTGCGGCGAACTGCTGGCCAAGGGACATGCCCGCACCGGCGACCTTTACACCATCGCGGGATATCTGGGCAACAGCGATAAGTTCGACAAGGCAATCGCCAGCTTCGGTATCGCCTATGCCAACCAGAGTACTAAAGATTTCGAAGAGTTCACCCAGGCGATCCGGGTCGGCAAGATTCGAGCGGCAAAACTCGCCCCGGCGAAGCCCGCAAAACCGGTCAAAGCCAAGCGCGCCAAATCCAGAAAGTAGCATGTCGCAGTGAAGCATCTTCGGACTGTCTTGCCAGGTCCCATGCCCTGTCGCATCTGACGTTGGTTGAAGTTCCTAGCGGCACCTGCAAAACTAGAATGAATGGGCCGATACTGGGAGCGCAGAAGCAACAGAAAGTCAAAGCAGCAAAGGGATCAAAGTGGCTGGAGGAACCATGGAAGGAAAGATCGGCATATCCGCCGCATAACATCCGGAGAAAAGAGCATTCTTGACCAGACTACAGACGCGCACTGAATTATGGATTCCGATGAGGGCGTTCAACTGTTGTTGATCTTCCTTTAGGCTTCTGGCATCCTCTTACGGATAAATCTCTCGGCTGGAGGCATTCTGGAAATGTGGCGTGCTCTTGTTGCGGTGCTCATTGCGAGAGTCGTTTGCGTTTCAGTGTCACAAACGCCAAAGGCGGTCTCCGGCTACACTCTCAAAAGTTGGCAGAATCAGCTGGGCAAGGCAGATCAAACAGATCACAAACCAGTTCACGAAGGCAGTCTCATGGCTTGTACGAACGTTGAGCCTAAGAAGGACGGCAACGAGTGCTTATTGAAATACGAAAACGATGGCAAGATGTACCTTTTCTGGACGACATACATGAGTTCAAGACAGGAAGTAAAACCTTGGACGCTTGGGCGCAGGCTTTGTTGGTGCCCAACAGTATGCTCGACCCATCAACTACTGATGTAAACGTGCTCGTCAAAGCCATCGATGATAGGGATAAAGCCATTCGCGACGAGCTAGTTGACTTTGTGAAGGGAACGAAAACGCGCGTGGACCTGTAGGTACGTGCATCCGTTGGTTACGGGTCCCGCAGGCGATGAAAGTGCCTCCCTCCGCACCCGAGCGGCAGAGCGAGTGGGTTCTAGGGGCAGTCCGCTACGGAAAGCTGGGGCACCGCCACTGAAAAGCGCGCGGCGCTAGTGGGGCGGGAGTCAAAGTCCGTACCGTTCTCCGTACCGTTGAAACTTCAACTACCTCGTATTTTGGCGTGCTTCGGCAGTCCCGGTCGGGGCTTAAGTAGTTGTAAGTAGTGGATATTTGGGCCGTGTCAAGGTAGCGCTCTAACCAACTGAGCTACGCGCCTACAGTGAGCCGTTTCAATAGCTGACCAAACTTTTACTGACGGCCGAAGACGGAAATCACCTGTAAAACGTCACCTGTAAAACTCAGTTTACCGCGTTCGAATCGTTTCGCAAAATCGCGCTGAGCTATGTCGGCAAGCAGGAAGTAATCGGTTACTTCCTGTTTGCCCGTGATCCAAGCACAATCCGCCTACGCGACGCTACAGACCAACTCTCCGAGCTGATTGAAGGACTAGAGCTTGTCATTCCGAGGAACAACCGCGGCGAGGAGTCTGCAGTGCCCTGGATTTCTCACGACGGCAGACTTCTCGCTTCCGGTTGGCTATCGGGCGATTTGCAGTGTTGCGATCTCCATCTCAGCCCGTTTTCCGCGTAACTCCTTTTCGGCCCGAGACTGGAAAACTTTGCGGCCGCTCCCGCTGGCAGCGCCCCACAACTCAGAGAGAAAATAGGCATCGCCGTAGCGGTGAAAAACCATCTTGCCGGAGTTCTCCAACGGCTTGCCCTCCACTCTGGTGGTCAGCACGACCGTGCCCTGTTTATGGGAGTTGAAAATCCGGAGAGTCGTCTCGCTCATGCGTGTGACTGTGTAGCGTCCGGGCGGGAGCGTGTGGTTCGCGGCAGTTTTGACGGGGGGAAATCTACAGATTTCCGCTCGTCGGAGATGAACAGCGCGGTTTGTTAAGAGGCCAAAACCGGATCCCGCCTTGGTTCAGCCGGCTTCGCCACGCCGGCGGGTTGCAGGCGATCCCTCATCAACTGCTCCCCGCGTGCGAACAGCTCCTGCTTGGAAATCTTGCCGGCATCGACATCGGCCAAGATCGATCTCTGGGCTGCGTAGTCTTTGTTTACAATGCCCGCTTTGCTCTGCAGCATCCGCCACGCTTTACGGCGCTCGACCGAGAACAGGACGAGCTGCCGCGAGATAGCCCGGTACTCGACGTCTCCTTTTGCGCCCGGGACTTTGATGTACACGCCGTAGTCGGGAACGAAGGAGCGGTGTTCGGGAATGAGGTAGCGGCGATACACCACATCCTGCTGCGTAATGCGGACGAGCATGTTTTCCAGCGGGATCAACTTGTCCGCCTGGTCCTTTTTGATTTTCTTGAAGTGGTTGCGGAATCTGGCCTCGGAAAGGCACCAGTGGGCGACGGTATAGCGCGAAACTTCTTCCGCGCCCTTCGCCTTCGACTCGTACCAATCCTTATCGGGCGAGGGATTGCCCTTGAGATCGAGCGTTTCCGCATAGGTTTCGCCGAGCCGCGGATTGAAGACGAACTCCGGCGCGCCGCGTGAGTCGCGCACGCGCTGGGCCTGGGTGAGCGCCATGTCGTCGCCCACGCCGTGCTCCGGCTGGCAGGTCGAGAAGCACTGCAAGAATACGGTTCCGCGATACTCGAGGCCATCGAGAATCGCCCGCAAAAACTTGGGTGGGTTCGCCAGCGAGACCTGCGCCACGAACGGAGATCCATGCCCCGCCAGGAACGTCTCGGCGACGGTCTTCTTTTCGGTGGTCTTGCCCTCGGTCGCCGCTCCGAAAACATTCATGTCATTGCCACCCGGCATGGGCGTCGAATCGGAGTTTTGTCCTCCAGTGTTGGAGTAAAGCTGGGTGTCGAGCATGACTACCTTCACGTTGGGGCGATTCTGGAGAATCACCTTCGACGTGTTCTGGTAGCCGATGTCGCCCATGCCGCCATCGCCACCGACCGCCCATACCTTGGGCAGTTCAAGAACTTCGAGATCGGTCATGAGCGTGTCGCTGAAATGCGCGAGCTCGTAATATTCGCGCGGCGTGATGACATCTTTTTCGCGACCGAGCAGCGCATCGGCAAGCCGCTCGGGGATGACGGAGCGACGGCCGTGATCGACGATGAAGCTCTCGCCCAGCAGCCAGCCGACGGTAACGCCGTCCTGAAAGAGCGAGTTCATCCAGGGATAAGGATGCGGGTTATTCGGTGGAGTCGAGCCGTACACCGTGTTGCAGCCCGTATGCGCGGTCATCGCCATAACGCACATGCCGTTCGGAAGCCGCCCGTCAATTGCCTGGAGATACTTGTGGTTGAAGGCCTCCTGCCGCATGACGCTGGTGAGGGCGTCCACGATTGCCTGGTCGGAGATGGGGCCGTTCTGAGCAATTCGTGTTTTGGTGTCGCGGTCGTCTTCGCCACCTAGTCCCATGATCAAATGAGCCACGGCTTGCCGCAGCAGGTCGTACTCTTCCGGGTTTCTCTGTTTGAGCGCAGCCAGCTTCGCAACTCCCGTCTGGTCGAGTTCGTCCGCTTTCGCTTGCAGTCGGTCGGCTTTGGCGTGGTAGAGCGGCCTCATGTAGGCTTCGGTGGTGGCAGAGATGGCGCGCAGCACGCTCTTCTCGCCGCAGCCGGCGCAGGCGCCATCGCCGCAGACCATGGCGTCATAGTTGTGCCGGACCATCAGCATGTTGCGCAGCGTAGCGGTCTTGGAATCCTGCGGCCGCTCATCGGTGTAAAGGCCCAGGTATTTCTGCGGCGTATCCGGCAGAAGATTCACGAAGCCGGTGCCCGTCTCGTGGTCGGCGTTGACCTCCTCGGTTTCCTCGACCATTTTCAGGGCCTCGTGCTCGCCGCATGCGGTCACGCAGGCAGCGCAGCCTTTACATAAGTCGGAGACGAAGATCGAGAAGATTCCGCCGGCGCCGGGCTTCTTTCGCTCCGGCGTCGCGAAGATGGCATTCACCTTCTGGTAGGCCATGGGCACTTTGTCGATGATGGCGAAGAGCTGGCGCTTGGCCTCTTCCGAGAACCCATCCACCTCGGCCGTGATCTGGCGGAGGATTTGAGGCAGCGGTGTTCCTGAATTCTTGCCCACCGCATCGGACATCATCTGACGCGTGCGTTTCTCGATCTCGGGGAGGGATTGCAACATCTTCCCGCGCTCGCCCGGATCGGTGACGTAGCGCGTGACCGCAGTGTGCAGAATCGTCTCTACGTCTTGCGCACAGTTGGGCAGGGCGGTATCGGGGCAGGCCACGATGCACTCCATGCACTGGGTGCAGTTTTCCGGGATGAAGAGCGGCGTGACCAGACGCGCGACATACTTCGACGCCGTATCGCCGCTGGCAGCGGCCATGACGCCTACCGAAGCCAGCGCCGACGACGGTTGGTTGTATCCGTAGCCAGAACGGAACTCGGCATCGAAGGTCGCGATCCGAGTGAACGGAGTGCGCTCTGCTTGGTCGGCGGGCGCAGGGAAGGAGCGGCATCCGTTGCCGTTATCCTCGCTGTTATCACCAATAGCCGTTGGCTCAAGTGCCACACCGCGCATCGAGGAGCGATCTTTGGCTTCGAGCTTGCCCACGCGGATCTCATGGACGCGTTCGAAACCCTGCGTCATCACTTCCATGTTCGACTTGACGACGGCTTCACCGAGCTGACCAAACTTCTTCACGTATTGCTTCTGAACCACGCTGCGGAACTGCTCCTGGGTTATGCCGAATTCGCCAAGCAGCGGCGAGACGGCGAAAAATGCACCCAGGAAAGCGTTCCCCTGCATGCGAAGTTGAAGGTCAACGCGGTCGGTCGCCAGGCGCGCGATTTGGAAACCCGGCAAGGTGAACACGCGAATATTTTTCTCGATGACTTGCTTGCGGGCCCATAGAGGTAACCGTTCCCAAGCCGCTTCGCCGGTCTCGTCGGACTCCCACACCAGGCTGCCGCCGTCGGCCATGCCGGCCAGCGGATTGGTGTGGGTGAATGCCTTCGGGTCGCAACAGAGCACGACGGTCACGTGGCGAAGATCGCAATTGACGCGGATTCTTTCCGGGGCCGCGACCAGGAAGTACGCGGTGGGAGCGCCTTTCTTCTCGGAGCCGTACTTGGGATTCGCGCTGACGTGAATGATCTCTTTGGGATTGCCCAGTTCGTCGACAACCTTGTCGCGCTCGTACAGCAAGTCGTTCAAATCGCCCAGGATGGCGCCCAGGTTCTTGCCCGTGGTGATTGCGCCCCAGCCGCCGATGGAGTGGAAGCGAACCGCGACCGCGCCTTCGGGCAAAAGCGACGGCGTCTCGTCGGACTTCACCTCATACGGATGATCGACTCCGAGCACGATAAACGAAGTTCCGTCGGTGGCACGCTTGCCGTCGGTGCGAGCGCGAGCGCCGGTGGCAAACTCGTACGCGCCGAAGATCTGCTCCGGCCGGAAGTCCCGCGAGCCCAAGCCATAGATGCCGGAGAAGAGGCGGGGCATCTGCTCGGCGGTGATGGCAGGCAGTCCGCTGGTTGCGGGACGATCGCCGGTCTGCAATGCCTTATTGAGCGCCGTGCGGATGTCGCGGCCCATCGGGTTGTCACCCGCCAACGCCTCGTCGGTGCGCTCCAGTACGATGACATTTTTCTTTCCGGCTAGGGTGTTGATGACTGCCGCTTCCGGAAAGGGGCGAATCACGTTGAGGTGGATGGAGCCAACCTTCGCGCCTCTGCGCTGGCGAAGATAATCCACGGCGGCTTCGATATTTTCCGCCGCCGAGCCCAGCGACACGAACACGGTGTCCGCGTCGTCAGTCTTATAGGCGCTGAGCATGCCGTAATAGCGGCCGGTCAACTTTCCGAAATCCGCGTAGGCCTCTTCGAGGAACTGCGCGATCGGTTCGGAAAAGTTGTTGCGGCGCGCGGCGACGCCCTGCATGTAGTTCTCTTGATTCTGCACCGGCCCGAGGAGCACCGGGTTGGTGAGATCGATCATGCGCGGCACCCGGCGACGCTTCGGACCGAACAGGATGCGCTGGCTCTCGGTGGGACAGTCGATGATGTCGTCCGGAGCGCCGAGGAACAGGCGGATCAGTTCCGACTCGTGCTTATAAAAAGTTCGCTCCAGATGGGAGGTAAGAAATCCATCCTGGCAGTTCATGCCGGGCGTGAGGCTCAGTTCGGTCACGCGCCGCAGGATGAGCGCCTGGTCGGCGGTTTGCTGAGCGTCCTTGCCGAACAGAATGATCCATCCGGTGTCGAGCGCGCCGTAGACATCGTCGTGGCCGCAGTGCACGTTGAGCGCGTGCTTGGTCAGCGCCCGAGCGACCACCTCCAGCACCATCGTCGAGCACTTGCCGGGCGCGTGATAATACTGCTCGACGCCATACAGGATTCCCTGGCCGGAGGTGAAATTCACTACCCGTTTGCCACACACGGAGTGCGCGATGGCTCCGCCCTGCGCCGCGTGCTCGCCCTCGGCTTCGACCGCCAGGGAGTTGCCGCCGAAAACATTCAGGCGGCCTTCGGCATAGGACTGTTGATAGAGTTCACCTAATTCGGTGGAAGGGGTGATGGGGTAGAAAACGCCGGCATCGGCAATGCGTGTTTCCGTATGGTAGGAAACGAGCTGATTACCGTTTGCGGTGACTCGAATGCCAGGGAAGCGAGGTGCGGTGGTCATAATTTCCTCCACGAGCGTGGACTTTCCGGTGAGGCGTCATTAGAAGAAATGCTTCACGGCCGATATTCCGGTCGTGAGCGCCCAGCACAAACATCTTCACCCTTGCGGCACGGTTGTCAGTGACCTATGTCGCATCGGGAAGTGACGGTCGCATGCGGGCAGATGATTAGCCGTGGGCTCTGACGAGTCTAGTTCCGTTTCGCTGCCGCGCCTGCCTTGGGCACGTTCCCTGCGGTTACACTTTCCACTGGGTTTTCAGCGTCCCCCTCCTGCGAAGAATAGAGAAATTCTTCGATTTCCTCGATTCGTTCGCTGGCGTCAAGGTAACCAATCTCAATGAGGTCTCGCGTGTACCTGGGCGTGAATAGCAGGTAACTCATCAGATCCGCACAGGAAGCCGCGTCTCGTCCCAAACTGGATACAAAGTACTGGATCATACCGGGCATGTCTCTCTGGTGCTGCTCCGCCAGATCCGATAAATTCACCGAAGGCGTGATGACAAAGGTCCTCACTGACCGTATCTTTTCATGTCCTTCAATCCCCAGCTGATTGATGTGGCCATCGTTGAGCAACTGATTCAAATGGTCAAGGTGCTCGAGGTCAGTTGCGAGATGGTCCAGAAACATAACGTTGAAAAGAATGCCCATCACTTGCGCGATGGAAGGGTATCTCTCATCCGTGGCTTCCTCTTGACTTTCTTTATTTCCGCAGCGCACACCGATCGCGAAAACCTTCTCTGCCCCCAGGCGGATCACCGGGCTGAGAGGCTGTTGCAGGCGCGCACAACCATCGCCGAAGAAGGCCGACCCACGCGGGGTCTTGAGTTTTACCGGCTGGAAAACCATAGGAATTGCCGAGGACGCGCAAACGTGATCGACCGTGATCTTCGTGGCAACCGTCACCAGCCGGATCCGCTTCCACATCGGATGACCCTTCTTTCCCTGGATGAAGAGATAGCTTCTTCCCGAGTTGTAGTTGGTCGCGGAAATCGCGAGAGCGTAGAGGTCCCCGCGCTTGATGTTTTCCTGGATCCGGTCGCAGTCAAGGTGCTTACTGAGAAGATGGTGTAAGGGAGTGGCATCTAATAACGATCGGGCATTGCCTCCCCCCAGAATCCCTCCAAAGGAGAGATCGAATATCCAGGTCAGGGAATTCTGCGCCTGGGACAAGAGACTACAGCGAAAGATGTCGGAAGGTTCGAGATTCGCCCAGACCCCAGCCAGAATCCGGGTTGCCAAAGCAAAATCGTCGCAACCTGTGGCGAGAGCGGCACCGTTAATCGCTCCCGCGGAAGCGCCTCCTATGATCGGAAAAGGATTACCCTGGGTTCGGGCGCGTTTCAGCTCGCCAATGCGCTTGAGAACCCCGGCTTGATAAGCGCCGCGAGCACCACCGCCCGCCATGACTAGACCGACCGCGTTTTCCATCGTCTCCCTCGTTGGGCTCGCTTTGGGAACATCCAGTCTATTCACGTCTTCCCAACTTCCATGGTTCTGTATATAGACCTGCTCCCATCGGCGATCCATTGCCCGCCACCACTATTCAACCTCACGGGGCTCGCCCTTGGCTGTGACGAGACTCACAGCGCTGCGTGAAAAGAATTCGGAGATTCTGGGCCCACCGACCTTCTCCTGAAAAAGGCGGCGGAAGCCGCAGGGGTCTGGACCACCTCTTACCACGCGAACATGGGTATCGGGTTGATTAAGGCGCAGCAGAAGAAGGCTACTTAGCCGCGGCGCCACCGTTTGCTGGAGGGGAATCTGCATGGCTGAAAAACTCCTACACCACACGTGCCGTAAGGCAATACTTTCGGCGCAGTTTCCAGTAGGCGATTACACGGGAGTTTGCACCCGGACTAGACAGAATGGGAGTATTCAGACGGGGAGACCTAGCGAAAGGCAGCGAGCGGCCAGTTCTGGCGGTACTGGATTGTAGAAGAATCCGGAAGCCCACTCGAATCCCGTAATACGAAACATCTGGGGCAGGATTTCGATATGCCAGTGGAAGTCCTCCTCGATTGTGTTCCAGTAGCCCCCTCTTGGACGCAGGAAGGGCCGGTCGTGGAGTGACAGGTTGTAGGCTGGCCCACCTATGTTTCGATCCAACTTCTGCAGTAGATCACGCAGGATCCGAGCCAAGTTGTCAATTTGGGTTGCACCGATTCGGCTGAATGCGCTGCTATGAAACTTCGGCAACACGGCCATCTCAAAGGGAAAGCGCGAGGCAAACGGAGCGAACGCGACATAATCTTCATTCTCAGTGATCAGTCGCTTTCGTCCCTTCAACTCTTGTTGGAGCACGTCGCAGTATACGCAGCGCTCCTTCAAGGCAAAGTAGTCACGAGCGATCATGAGTTTCGCCTTAACTGCACGCGGCGTTACCGGAAGGGCCACCAGCTGCGAGATCGAATGACTAATGGTGTGCGCACCGGCTCCCTCACCGTGGTTCTTGAAGATCAGCACGTAGCGCACACGCTGGTCGCCCTCAAGATCGAGAATGCGAGCTATGTAGGCTCGGATGACGTTCGAGATTTCCTCGATTTCCAGCTCGTGCAGGCTACGGTCATGTCGCGCTGTCTCCGCAATGATCTCGTGCGCCCCCACACCGTTCATCAGATCGTGCAACGCTTCGGCACGTCGTCCCAATTGGCCTTCGATCCGCAGCCGCGGGCGGGAGTTAGGCACCACCCGTACCGACCATCCCGGCCCGTTAGGAGAAGAGCCCGAATTTCGGATTGCGAAGACTTCTGGCGGGGTCGCGGCCTCGTTGCTCTCGCAGAATGGGCAGAAGCCCGTGTCCCTTGCGAATTTCTTGAAGTGAAAATCCGTCGGCTGTAACCCTTCACCCTCTTCCACAATTACCCAGCGGTCAGTGAAGATGTCCTTGCGCATTTGGGACATAGGACCTTCCTGTCAGGAGTCGCGAACGCGTAAACCGGAATCCGCAAGCGAATCGGCGAATCCGGCGGCGGAGCAGCAACCACGGTGCGCACGATGTTGCCGGAAGGTTGCCACCAGCCGTGGAAGACCCGACCTCCGGTATGATGATCGCCGGTATGACGCTCGCCGGTATAACGAACCCGTAGTTCGTTCCAGCGATGGATATCGAATGACGCGGCGCAAGGAGTCACTATCACACAGCGGGTATCGAGTCGAAGCCCCGCATGCAGCGCTTTGAGCGTGCTCTCTTTCCCGCTCCAAAGCAGGGCCAGGAGCCGGGGTTGGTCCGCCGCGGACGCGTGCCCGACCAGCGCTTGTTCTTCGACGGTGAAATAGTCGGCGACAAAAGCATTGCTGCGCGGCTCGATCATTTCCAGATCGCAACCCATCTCGACGGCGGACATCGCCACGACACAAATTGCTGTACCGTTACGATGGCTGAGCGAGATGGTCACCGCCGCCGGTTGGTCGCAATAAAAAACCTCGGGCGCGCCGGACGGCGCCGCGCGTATCTCCATTTTCTTAAAGATCTGGGGATGAGCTGGCACATCCAGGCAAACGGACAGGGCGAGTTTGGCCGTCCAGCGTCCCAGTCGCCAGTCGGCGCGGCGCTGGGCAAAGCGCATGCCGTTCAGGCAGGCGGCTTCGTTTGCGCTCAGCCAATCGTTCTCCGCCGGTACATCGGCTTCGGTTTGTTCCAACCAATACACATTCATTAAATTCACTCTGGCCGAGACTAGGCCGCTGCCTCCGCTACCCCGGTTCCCGATTTTGCGGATTCCGATTCCTCCTCTCTTTCAATACCGCGTTCGACCGCATGGATGAGATAAGGCCGCAGGTTTGCGGGCGGAATAATGCAATTGAGAGCACCCACGTCGAGAGCCCGCTGTACGCTGTGCACGCGGTCAAACTCGGTGGCCATCTCGCCCAGTTTCTCGGAGTGTACGACTTTGAAGAGTTCGTCCCACTGCGCGCGCAACCGGCCTTTCTCCGCGCCGTCTGCCTGGGCGAGCGCCTGGCTCAGCGCCTGCAGGCGTGCATCTTTGCGGGCCCTGGCTTCGACCTCACCGGCGAAGACCACGGCTGCCGCCGGAGCGCCGCCGATGACAGAGGCATACGTTCCCTCCAAGGCGGCCACCTCGAGGTTTTCATTCAGTGCCTGCGAGAAAACCACGTAAGCGCCTCCGTGATAGCGGGAGATCACACAAAAGACAATGGGGCCTTTGAAGTTGACCACGGCCCTCCCAATCTCGGCGCCGTACTCAAGCTGCAGCCTGCGCATCGACTCCGGCGAGCCATCAAATCCCGACAGGTTGGCCAGGACTACCACCGGTCGATTGTTGCTGGCCGCGTTGATCGCGCGCGCCACTTTCTTTGACGATTGCGGGAAGAGCGTCCCGGAAGTCCATTGATCCGGCCCGTCGGCGGGAACAAATCCCAACCGGGACACTGCCCGGGATTCGATACCGATAAGACAAACGGGATAGCCACCGAGATGGGCGTCCCACACTACCGCGGTCTCCGCCGCGCGCATTCCGGCCCAGCGCTCCAGCGGTGCATGGTCCTGGTCGATGGCTGCCATCATCACTTTGCGAATATCAAACGATTTCTTGCGCCCGGGGTTGGTCTCGTCCGACAAGATGTCGCCGATCAGTTCGAAGCCGTCTTCGGAATCGCCATTGCCGTTCCTGCCGTGAGGATAGACGCGCACATCCCGATCCAGGGGATCGGCAGTCGCGGCTCGCCGGGGGAAACGCTCGCCCGGGGCCACGTAGGTGTGCTCATAGTGGCGCACCAGAATGTGGCAGGCTTCATCGATGTCACGTGCCCAGTACTGCGCCTGCCCGTTGAGACCCATGATGCGATCGTAACCGCCGATCCCTTGATTGTCCTCGGCCGAGACGCTGCCGGAGTAGTCCAGCGCGCGCTTGCCGGTGAGCACCATCGCCGCTTTCGGCGTCATGACCAGAATGCCCCGAGTGTGCATAAGCATGGTGGCCTCGGCGTTCCAGTACGGCTGCGCGCCGACGTTGATTCCATTCACCACCAGATTCACCTCGCCGCCCGCTTGCGTGAACTCCACCAAGCCCCGTAGGACGCGGGCGATCCAATCCATGTTTTCCACTCCGCTGTCCATCGAGATCTTGGCGCCCGCCGAAATGGGAAACCATTCCAGGGGAACGCTCTTCACCTGGGCCAGTTCCAAAGCCGCGAGGATGCGCCGGCATTCCGGTTCGGCTATGGCGCCCAGGTCCTTGCTCGGATCTCCCAGCAGCAGAACGCGTGTCATGCCCTCGGGATACTTGGTGGTAAAGTTGCGGATGACGCCGACGATGATGTTGGCTTTGTTCTGCCCATAGGGACGATCGACGGCGACCAGACGGCCTTCCGAGTCAAGATCATGCTCGATAAAATCGCCAGCGGGAAATTCCGCCCGCGTGTGTTCCGGAGCGGGCGTGAGCATTTTGACGATTTCGTAAGGGTAGATAAGCCCGCGCTGGCGCATGCGGACGACTTTCTGGTCGTATTCGGTCAGCGGTTTGATTGGTTGTAGTTGGCCGCCGGGCCGGAAAGTGATGAGCATGCCGCTGCCGCCCGGACTCGAGATGCG
>JBEKYF010000099.1:0-13183 GCA_049511255.1 Terriglobales bacterium
TTGCTTCGGCGTGCTCGTCGGCAGGCGCATTTGACGCAGGCAGCTGTGGCGCGAACGCTCGGTTACCAGGGACAATCCGACATTTCAAATATCGAAAACACCAAGCGAATCCTTGATCCCATCGAACTAGAGAATTTCGCCCACCTGTATGGGAAATCCCTAAATGACTTTGCAACTTGGCGGAACGACCAGCCGAGCACAGAACAGTTGCGCGAGAGGGCGAAGCGCCACCACACAGCAGCTCTGGCGTTTCAGCATCGCTACTACAAGAAGAGCGAATATAGAAGATAGAAGGGGTGGGGCTGGGTAGGCTAAGCCCCCGCTTTGGTCACTGCTGCCTTCTGCTCCGGCCAGCCGTTCGCCCGGAAATTCGATGCTCACCGAGGCTCTCGCTAACGAAAATTGTCGACCAACTGCCGAAGCCAGTATCAGTACCTCGGAGCACGACAATGGACCCTGAAGTATTTCTAGAACCCTTTGTAGATGCCGCTCGTGCGGCAGATTTTCTCAGCATCACTCCTCGCCGCCTTCTTGATATGGCACGTGGGCAAGAACTCCCCGCTCACCCACTCGGCTCCGGCAGGCGCAAGACGTGACGATTCCTGCTGAGCGAACTTCACAATTACATCCGTACTGGCTCCGCTAAGAAAATGTTTACGGAGAGAGCGACACGCGGTATGGTTCGCGCCAAGGCAGTCCCCGGTCGTGTGGCGAAATAAGGAGACCACATGGCGCGTTATCAAAGGGGATGGTTACGGGTTGTAGAACGCAAGCAGGGCCGCAGGTGGCAGCTGCGGTACAACACGGTTGACCCGGCGAACGGGAAGAAGAAAGAGCGGACGACGATCATCGGCTCGCTTGCGGACTTCCCCACCGAGTCAGCGTGTTGGCGCGAGGTTGACCGTCAGCGGCTCAACGAACAGATCAACCAACCCCGGAGCGGTGACAAGCTCCGGTTTCGTCAGATTGCCGATTTCTACCTGAACCATAAAGTCTTCGGCGAACTGGCCCACACGACGCAATACCTGCACAAGCACGTCATCAATGACTACCTCGTTGCTCGTTGGGTAGATGAATTTGCTCTCGAACTACGAGGCCTTGCCGTTGAGGAGTGGCTGCACTCGCTCAGCAAGGACGAAGGCGGTGAACTGGAAGGGCCGACCTTAGGCAAGATCAAGCAAGTCCTGATGGTGGTCTTGCGGCATGCTGAAAAGTACGGGCATCTGCCGACAGGATTCGCAACCGAGTTGGGGAACCAGATCAGCATTTCAACCTCCTCCGATTACGAGGCTGTGATTCTGACGCCAGAGCAGACGATGACCATCCTTTCTTATATGCGTCAGCCGGAGCGTACCCTTACGCTCTTGACTGCCGCTACCGGGTTGCGGTGGTCGGAAATCGCCGGACTTCAGTGGCAGGACATTGATTGGGCAGGGAACCGCATCCACCTACGGCGAACGTTCATAGATGGCAAGACGACGGAGCGTCTCAAGACGAAGAAATCCAAGTCCGCCGTCGCCATGGCTCCGCTGCTCGCTCGCTTCCTCAAGGAGTGGCAACGGGAGACGCTGTACGCTGCACCCACGGATTGGGTCTTCGCCTCCATTAAGGAGAAGGGCCGAATCCCTCGTGTGGGAAATATGCTGGTGTCCGATTACCTGCGTCCGGCTGCTGTCAAAGCCGGGGTTCTCCGCGTAACGGAGGACGGCATGGTGTACGATGCCAGCGGAAGTCCGGTGCGTCGGTTCGGATTTCACAACCTCCGGCATTCGCTGAGCACCGCGCTCATCACGGGCGAAAAACAGGACCCACGCACGGTGCAGGACATGATGCGTCACAGCAACAGCAGCACCACGCTCGACCTGTACACGCAGTCAACGATGGAACAGCGGATTACGGCTCAGGAGTCGCTTCTGAATCGGTTCGTTCCGAACGGGTTGGTGAATTGAACGGTACGGAGAACGGTACGAGATTTTTCAGTGGACCGAGCTAAGGTATAATCGAATCAATTAGTAGGCGCGTAGCTCAGTTGGTTAGAGCGCTACCTTGACACGGTAGAGGTCAGGAGTTCGAGTCTCCTCGTGCCTACCATTTATCTTATTGAATCTGCTCCGTCGCGAGCGGCAGTCCATCCGAGTTTTGTTCTGATTTGCCATCATTCGCCATCAAAACGGATAGTTTTTCCACAGTCACGCGCTGCTGTTCGGGAATCGGTAGGGTGTAGATTTCGAGGGTGGTGGACATCTTGGAATGACCGAGCTGGGCCTGCGCATCCCGCAGCGAGCCGCCCACCACCTGAAATAGCGTGATGTGAGTTCGCCGCAAGGTGTGCCAGTTGAGCCAGGGCGTACCGAGCTTCTTGCCTGCTGGTTTCAATTGCCGATGCAGCAAGTTTGAATCGTTGTACGGCGTTCCGTTTGTAGTATGGAACACCAACTCCTCTTCCAATTGCTTTGCGCTCTCGCGCAGCTTGAGTAAAACTGTCTTGAGAGCGGTCGGGATCGAAACCAGTCGTTTGCTGCATTTGGTTTTCGGAGAACCGATTGTTCCCCGATAATTTGCTTGGCTCACGCGAATCTGCCCGGAAGTAAAATCCACATTCTTCCAAGGTAGTCCCAGAACTTCTCCAATCCGCAGTCCGGTAAGAAGACACAACCACACCATCGTGCGGGCCGGTTCTGGAAGCACTTCCATCAGCCGGGAAATTTGTTCCGGTGTGAGGATGTGCTTTTCGCGAACGGCTATCTTTTCTGGAAGTTCGACCCCAGCCACGGGGTTGACTCCCGAGAAGTAGCCCCACTTTTTCGCCACTGCAAAGATTTTGGAAAGGAGATTGCGATAGTGGTTCGCAGACTCCCAGCCAAGTCCAGCCTCCATCTTTTGCAACACGAAGCGTTGCACGTCCAGGGTGCCGAGATCGCAGAGACGACATTTTCCAAATGCAGGCAGTAAATGCGTGTTGAGGGTTTGGCGATAGCGCTGTTGAGTCGAGAGCTTTAAGGTTGGGAAGAAATTCGGAACAAAGTAACCCTCCACAAAATCCCGTACGGTGATTGTGGAAGTGGGCGCCCATTGTCCTTGATTCAAGAGACGGAGTTTTTCGTCGGCTAATTTTCTCGCTTGGCGGCGTGTCAAATCCTGCACCGTACCGATCCTCACGGTAACGAGTCTTCTGCCGATGGTTCGATCCTCTTTTTTTATGTAGTCTTCCCGCCATTGCAGCTCCCAAACTGGATTGCGCTTGCCACGTTTTCGGACAGTACCTCCCTGATAGCGTTGGCGAGCCATTTTCTTCTGCCAGCCTCCTTGCTGGTTTGGCCCACCTAGCTTTTCCGCGCTGTAGAGTATATCCATATCGAGAGTCGCAATCCACACCCATCGTAGGCAACCGTTCTAAATTGTTCAGGTACGCGTAAATATTTTTGTCGTCCCGATTCGCACAATCGGTTGTAAGCTCCCCGATATGGGTCGGACACGAGACTCGTGGAAGAAGAAAGTACATCCGGCTTTTCTTGAGATTGCTGCCATGAGCCGTGCTCTGGCCACAGCGCAGAAGCAACCGCAGCAGGAGAAGCGAGTCGGAGAAGTGCGAAAAGTGCTTCTTTTATCGTCCGATAAACGAGTGGAATTGCTTACCCGCCATCCCGATAACTCTCCCGGAACGCCCTGGCAGCAGGTGGGCGAACCGATACCATCTGGAGGTGGGCCTATGGCTCGCTCTGGTTTCGTGGTGTTCCTCTCGTCTCCCGTCCGTTCTCGCCGCAAGTCCTTGCTGGTCCTCTCGCGTGGCGCAACGTTGGCTTGTCTTTTGCTTCTTGTGCCAACCCAGATTTTGGCCCAGAGTAGTTTTGGGTTCGTAAACAACATAACCGTTGTACCGGTTCCGGGAGTCGGGCACGACTACCTTCACGATCTTAACGAAATCGTCAATCCGGCCAACGGTTCGCTCAGCGTCCGAATCGAGGCTCCCCGACCGAAGGAACGCGGCTTCAATTATCCATTTTATTCATTCATGTACGATTCCACGCAGCAATTCGCGGTTACGTATGAACAACAATCGAATCCTTCTTACGAATGTGGTCCGGATACTACAACCGACGCGCCCAGTGGCGAAGCGCCCCAGGCGCTGACCTGCGTCTATCCGCCGATGCAATTTCCTTACGAGAGCATTTCGTATCCGGCAGGATCACAAGGGGTTTTAAGTGGGCCAAATAGTATGCTTGCAACGAGATCGGAATACGGAAGAGAAGAGGAGGAAGGTAGTTTCTGGACCTGTAACGTCTACCAAAACTACTCCTACGAAGATCCGTACGGCGTTATCCACGATCTAGGCGTTTACTCTCTCAATAATTATAACCCCACCGGCGCTTGCAGTTTCTTAGGCATTGGCCCCAACCCGATCAGTGGAGATGAGCAGTACAAGATCGTCGTAACCGACACTGAGGCAGACATAGTTCTGCCAGGCGGAACCCTCACAGCCGGGGGTGGTGGCATGATGATAGATACCCACGGTAATTCGGTGGCGACGTTAAGCCCTGGATCGTCGGGATTTTTGGCGATGGAGGACACCAACGGCAATGGGGTCAACGGCACAGGACGCACCGGTTCATATCAAAGCTTCCAACCTTGGGGAGACGGCTTTGCCAAGACTGCAAGCCGCACATTCGCCGGGGGGGCTACATACAACTACACTTGGAGCACCGCAGCTTCGAAATTTGCTCCCGCTTCGGTAGATGAGAGCGCACTTTTATTTGGGTACGACAACTTGTGTCTCGCTCCGAAGAACTACGGTATCGGGCTGAATCCAGTGGTTACGCGGATGGAGGAGCCGGACGGGCTTTATTACACTTTTACATACGACCCCACTTACGGCCTCCTCAGCGAGATAACGTATCCCACTGGGGCATATGTGCAATATACGTGGGGGGTGAATTCGCTATCGGATGCGACCGGGTTCAGCACTCCTGGGGCATACGTAAATTCGTACAACAATCCGATTCACATTACCCTGGGCGTAAACATGAATACTTCGTGCCTGTTCGAGCACGACACGCCAGCAATTACGAAACGTGTCGTGAGCTACGATGGCGTTCATGCGGCGCAGGAGCAGGATTTTTCTTATGCCACTAACTGGCCCAGTGGATACAACTCCGGTGTCTGGACTTCCAAGCAGACTACCGTAACTACCAAGGACTTGCTGACTAATGGGACGCCCTCTTTTCAGACGATTTACAACTACTCGCCATATGACGTATATTTCGATTTAGGAAGTAACCTTGTGTCGTCGCCCCTAGTGATTGAAAACACAGTTATCTACAAAGATACAAGCGGGAACGTGCTACGCACTGTAACGAAAGCGTGGAATTACCCGAATCAGCTCGCTGGCGAGTGCACGACCCTGCCGAACGGAAAGACATCTGGCATTTTCTATCAATATGAGCCCTACGCCCTCTCCGATTACAATCCCGAACCCATAAATCCGGAAGCTTTGACCACTAATGTATTGACGGACGTAGCGGAATATGACTACGGATCGGTCACTACTCCGTGCCAGCGACCGACTACGACACCCACGAGAGAGACTGTCACGACCTACGCCAGTTTCGCCAATACTCCGTTGTGGCCAAAGTTTTCGATGTACTACAACAACCAAAACGTGAACGTGTCTATGCCGCCCATGGTAGACCGGCCAGCAACGGTCATCAAGTACCAGAACGGCACAAAGATTTCTGAGACGGACTACAGCTACGATCAGACGGCTGTGACTTCAGTCTCGCCTGCTCCGATAGGACATGACGAGACGAACTACGGAAACGGATCGACCGTTCCGCGCGGAAATCCGACAACAGTCACACAGAAGTGCTTTCAGGGCAGTGTGAATTGCACCAATTCAATCACGACGATCACATACGACACGACTGGTCAAGCCCTTTCGGTCACTGATCCCAACGGTAACAAAACGGCGCTGTCCTATACTGACAACTACACGACGGATGACGGAACGCCGTCTGGAAATACCAATACTTACTTAACCAAGATGACGCGCCCAACCACAAATGGCGTCGCTCACATTGAGAGTTTTCAGTGGAACTTCAACAAGGGCGAACTTCGCACACTAACAGACGAGAATAATCAGCCAACATCCTACCAATACGTCGATCCGTGGTGGCGCTTAACTTCTTCCAGTCTTCCCGACGGTGGCTCCGTTACCAATACCTATAGCGACGCCGGACCCAACCCCAGTGTAATGACGACTACTCTTATCAGCACTGGCAACAACGTGCAGACAGAAACGATCATGGATGCAGCGGGTCATGTCATTCACAACGAACTTCTGTCAGATCCTTCGGGCACTGATTATACCGACACGGTCTATAACGGATTCGGCCAGGTCTCCTCGGTCAGCAACCCTTATCGCAGTACTTCGGATCCGACCTACGGGCTGACGACTTACGCCTACGATTCACTGAACCGCAAGACGCTACAAGGTCAGCCAGATGGAAGCTTGCTCCAATGGTGCTATAACGACGTGGCGAGCAGCGGTCAAACGAACTGCACGACCAACGCCTCTAGCCAGAATGGTAGCGACGCCTGGATAGATTTCTCTGACGAGCTCGGTAATCACTGGCAACGTGCCTATGATGCACTGGGCCGAATGAAATCCGTTCGGGAACCCAACGGTACAACTCAGGCTCCATCGATGGAAACTGACTACGTCTATGATGGCTTAAACGATCTCACAAGCGTGGTGCAGAATGGCAGCAATTCTAGCTATGCTCGCAACCGCACGTTTAGTTACGATTCACTTGGTCGGCTCATCTCCGCTACCAATCCTGAGTCTGGCAACATCACCTACACCTATGATCTCAATAGCAATCTCGCGAGCAAGGTGGCGCCCAAGCCAGGCCAGACTGGCACGGCCCAGGTCACTACCAATTACTCATACGATGCGCTGAATCGTTTATACCTAAAAACCTATACGGGAATGACCACCCAGGAAGCGCAATACGGCTATGACGGGACTGCTCTTTCCGGTTGCACAGTTGCCGTTCCGTCAATCACGAGTCCTACAAATCTCGTTGGACGCAGATCGGCGATGTGTTCAAACCTTAGCTCGTCTGCATTCAGCTATGACCAGATGGGCCGCGTACTGTTCGACGCACGCGCAAACCAGGGGTCGTCAACCCAAGCGTACACGGTGGGCTATACCTACTACAAAAATGGTGCGCTCAACACACTAACGTATCCAAGCGGGGATGTGGTCACGTATACGGTGGGTAGCGCAAATCGCGTCACTCAGATGAGTGATCCTAGCAACAGCTACGTGGGCTATTCGGGGACGCCCGCAACCTACACTCCGAACGGCGCGCTCGCTGGGATGGTCAACGGACACACCAGTGCATTCGCTGGGATCACGACTTCGAACATCTACAATGATCGATTGCAACCCATCCTGCTCTCTGCCGCAGTTGGAGGAAGCTCGATATTCAGCTTGTGCTACGACTTCCATTCCGGCGTAGCGATCAACCAGACGCCGTGCAGTTTTGGCAAATACACGACTGGCAACAACGGCAACGTGTTCCAGATTCTCAACAAATTTGACTCAACTCGGAGTACGGCCTTCACCTATGACACGCTGAATCGGATCTCGCAGGCCAATACCGTCACGGAAACCGGTGCAAACTGTTGGGGCGAAGTTTATACAATCGACGCGTGGGGCAACCTTTACAATCGCGCGGCAGTGAGCGGGATGACAGGCTGCACCTACGAGTCCTTGAGCGCTTCCGTCAGCACAAACAACCAGCTCAGCATTTTGACCTACGACGCGGCAGGCAACGTGGCCAACGACGGACTCGGCAACCAGCCGACGTATGATGCCGAGAATCGCATCTCGACCGACGCGGGCGTCACGTACGACTACGATGCCGACGGCGCGCGTATGGAGAAGTCTTCGGGAATCATGTACTGGCCGGGTCCAACAGGCACCTTGGCCGAAACAAACCTCTCTGGCACGATCAACGAAGAGTACATTTACTTCAACGGAGAGCGCATCGCGCGGGTGGATCGCCCGAGTGGGACCGTCCACTATTACTTCTCGGACCACCTTGGCTCCGCCAGCATGATTACCAGTGCCACTGGCACTAGTCCGACTTATTACTACTATTATCCTTATGGCGGTCTATTCGCCACGGTCGGCAGCGATCCGAACCGCTACAAGTTCACCGGCAAAGAACGAGATACAGAATCCGGCCTGGATAGCTTTGGGGCTAGATACAACGCTTCCAGTATGGGCCGGTTCATGACGCCCGATCAGAGAAGGCTGACCATCAGGGACTTGATCAATCCCCAGAAATGGAACAAATACGCCTACACCATCAACAACCCTCTGCGCTACTTCGATCCCAACGGCATGGAGGAGATGGACATCCAGCTCAAAGCAGTGATTCAAGCACCGTCTCGCACTGATCCTTTGAGGCGAACATTTGCAGGAGATAGCAATGGTTCTTCGCGTACTTCCATCACTGTGAGAATCGAGACGGATGCGTCGATAAGACCGGGGAACCCGATCATCAGCGCGACTCGGGGAACTGCAGGCCAGACCAAACAGCTAGATGCAAATGGCAACGTAGTCAGGACTGGGCAGGCGACTGAGGGCCTGCCTACGGTAACCGGGACCAGAGATGCGAATGGTAACGCTGTACTGAATTTTCAAGAAAATGCGAAGAACCCGCTTGAGCCCCAGTCGCTCCCGCTGGGCATAAGAGCTGATCTGAATGTAACCGTCCCTCAAGATGCTTCTTCGGTCACGACTGTGGGCACAGTATCGGGAGCCCCTTCGTTTGGGCTGAATGTGTCTACCGCAGGAGGTGCGGATGTAAACATCCCATTACAGACCGAACCCGCAAGCAACTTCGGCTTCATGATGGGTCTCACTCAGACTAATCCGATTCTAAACGTTACGCCGCTGCCGCCACCGCCGCCTCCATGCGTCCAAAACGGGAATGGGTGCAATCATCCATGAGGCGAGCAGCCGCCGGAAGCTTGTATGTTGTAACGTCCCTCATTACCGGCTACAGGGCGCTGCTATTTGTGTTCGCGCCAAGCGGTGGACTTTTCTTCTGGTGGCCGTTGGTTATGTTCGGAGCATCGATCCTGCTCATGGTCGGAGGGATTCAAACTCTCGCTCCTCGGATGAAACAAAGATGGTCAGTGGCAATTGCGGCCGCAGTCCCCTTGATCATGTGGATTGCACTTCTTCGTGAGTTTCTATGGATATTTTGGATGTTTGCAGTCACGGTGACACTGCTCACTTGGGGCATTCTGGCTTTGGCTTCGGCCCTCCGTAGAAACTGGATCGCAGGAGTTGCGGCCAGCCTGCTCTTGGCTGCATCGTGGCTTCCAATATCCGTGGAGGCCTTGGCTGAGTACCTTTCCCCGAAACCGCCAAACCCTGAGCCTACAGCGCTGCTCTGGCTGGTGATGCCAAATGCTCTCGCGGTGGTATGCCTCGTTGCTGGAATCGTCCTTTGCAGGTCTCCGATATCCGGCGCGAGCAGTGCCGGAGGTTTTGAACACGGCACAGCGGATATCAGAGGACCGCAATGATCAACGTGTCGGTTCTTGCACTAATCGTGCTAGCGCTTTTCCAGTCCACTACCGCCCCTGCTCGCGGCTCCTCCAACCGAGGGCAAGAATCAGCCACTACTCTGAAAAGCCAGGCCGAGGCTGGCGATGTGAAAGCACAGGTTCAGCTAGGACTGGCTTATGCGAGCGGAGACGGAGTAGAGGCAGATGGTCCAGAAGCCGTGAAGTGGTTCCGCAAGGCCGCTGATCAAGGAGACGCAGCCGGTGAATACTATCTCGGAGAAGTCTATGCCACGGGCCGCGGCGTTCCAGTGGATTACGGAGAGGCTCTGAAGTGGCTGCGGAAAGCGGCAGACCAGGGCGACAGCCATGCCCAATACAATCTCGCTGCAATGTACACACAGGGTTTAGGAGTCAGCAAAGACGAGGGCGAAGCAGCGAAGTGGATGCGCAAAGCCGCAGATCAGGGACTAGCTGCCGGACAGTTTGGTCTTGGTTCCATGTATGCGCACGGCAAGGGTGTTCCTCAGAGCACAACCGAAGCCGTCACATGGTATCGAAAGGCAGTGTATCAGGGCGACGCTCCCGCGATGAATAACCTCGCCTTCTTGCTCGCTACGTCAACCGATCCGAAAGTCCGCGATCCGAAAGGAGCTGTCTCACTTGCCCAAAAAGCCGTCGAGATGAAACCCGACAATCCCGCGTGCTTGGATACCTTGGCAACAGCCTACTTCGAGGCGGGGCAGCCTGACAAAGCGGAGGAGACGGAGCGTCGAGCGCTGGCGCTGAAACCGGAGAATCCGTCCTATAAAAAAGCGCTTGAAAAGTACCAAGCTGCCAAACCGTAGCTGCGCGATCCAACCGCCGAGCAGAGTACGTGCGATTGGCGTTCCAGGACGGCTGGGAGCTGCGATCCGGGAGCGGGTGAGGGGGCCAGGGTCAAATGCTCTGTTCCCTTTGGCCGGGATGAGTTCTTTCCTTAGCCGCCGATCCCCTCAGCGATCACCCAAAACCGGCCACTGATTATCACCTGAAAACCGGCCAACGAGAGTAGCGTCCGGGACATTGAATCCTGCGGAGACTTGTAGGCTCCGTGGGCATGGCCAATGTCTTGAACGAAGAGAAGAAACAACAAGTCTTAGCTCTGGGACGCCTGGGCTGGTCGCTGCGGCGCATCCAGCAAGCGACCAGAATCCGTCGCGAAACCGCCAGCGCCCACCTGAAAGCGCTGGGATTGCGGTGCGTCCGCCCAGTGGTTGGGGGCGGTGCGAACCAAAACCGGCCAACGAAGTGATCACCGACTCCGGTGCGGCAAAACCAGCTATTCCGGTGGTTCCCGATGCCCGAAACCCCAACCCCAACCCCAACCCCGAAAACCTTTCTACTAAGGGAACAGCAAGAGCAACTTCAAAACCGGCCAACGAGAACGAGGTGATCACCGACTCTGCCGTGGTCACCGGCCCCAGTGCCTGCGAGCCGTACCGGGAAGCCATCGACTTGGGGCTCAGCCGCGGCCGCAATGCCATGGCGATCTGGCAGGACTTGGTTTCCGAGTACGGCTTCGCCAGCAGCTACCAAAGCGTGCAGCGCTTCGTGCGCAAGCGGCGCGGCGTCCAAACTCCCGAGGCCCGCGTCGTGATCGTTACCGCGGCTGGCCAGGAGGCGCAAGTCGATTACGGCACCGGCCCCATGGTGCGCGATCCCGAGAGCCGCAAGTATCGGCGCACCCGGCTGTTCGTGATGACGCTGGGCTGCAGCCGCAAGTCGGTTCGTCTGCTGACCTTCCGCTCCAGCTCGCGCATCTGGGCCGAGTTGCACGAACGCGCCTTTCGCCGGCTGGGCGGCGCTACGCGCATCGTCGTGCTCGACAATCTGCGCGAGGGCGTGCTTGTCCCCGACATTTACGATCCCGCGCTCAATCCTCTTTATCGCGACGTGCTGGCGCATTACGGCGCGGTCGCCATGCCCTGCCGCATTCAAGATCCGGACCGCAAAGGCAAGGTCGAATCCGGTGTCGGTCATGCGCAGAAGACACCGCTGAAAGGCTTGCGCTTCGAGACTCTGGAAGAAGCCCAAGCCTACCTCGATCACTGGGAGCAGCGCTGGGCCGACACGCGCATCCACGGCACCACCAAACGGCAGGTGGCCGCCATGTTTGCGGAAGAAAAACCCACCTTGTTACCGCTGCCGCTGGAACCGTTCCGCTATTACCAGTACGGCGAGCGCATCGTGCATCTGGATGGCTGCGTCGAGGTCGAAGCCGCTTACTACGGTGCGCCGCCGGGCTGGATCGGGCGCGTGCTGCGCGTGCAATGGGATGAGCTGTATGTTCGTCTGCTCGATCCCAAGACCGGGCAACTGCTGCGCGAACACGTGCGCCAGAAGCGCGGCTGGTATCGCATTAAAGAAGAGGACCACCCCAAGCGGACGCCGCTGCGCACTTCGCAACTGCTATGGCGAGCGGGCCGCGCCGGGTCGCACATCGGCGCGCTCTGCGATGCCATCCACCGCACACAAGGCGAGGTCGGTGTGCGCCGCATTCTGGGCGTTCTCTCCCTGGCCAAGAAGTACGGCACCGCGGCGGTCGATGAAGCCTGCGCCGCCGCGCTGGACATGGGAGTTCAGGAATACCGCTTCGTCCGCCGCTATCTGGAACGCTGCCCGCAAGCTCCACTCAGTTTGCAGCAAGTCGATCCATTGATCCGCGAGCTGGTGCAGTACCGCGACTTCATCAACTACAAAACCAAGGAGATAGAAGAATGAATCTGATCGAACTCGATCGTGCGCTCAAACAACTTCGCCTGGGCGGAATGGCCGCCGTGCTAGAGACCCGTCTGCGTCAGGCCCAAGCCGAACCGCTCGCTCCCATCGACCTGCTGTCGTGCCTGGTCTCCGACGAACTCGCCGTGCGTGGCGAGCGCCTGCTGGAGCGGCGGAAAAAGCAGGCCCAGTTCCGCGACTCGCAGAAGACCCTCGACAACTTCGACTTCGCTTTCAACAAGAAGATGAATCGCAGCCTGGTCTTCGATCTGGCCGCTGGCGCCTTCATCGCGCGCCACGAAGATGCCCTGTTTCTCGGCCCACCCGGCACCGGCAAGAGTCACCTGGCGCAAGCCATCGGCCAAGCCGCCATCCAACAGGGATACCGCGTTCTCTATCGCGAGACCCACGCCTTGCTCGATGATCTCGCCGAAGCCACGCTCGACGGCACCCGCAAAGAACACATGGAGTTCCTGGTGACCGTGCCGTTACTCATCCTCGATGACCTCGGCATGCGGAAGTTGCCCCTCACCGCCGCCGAAGAACTGCTCGAGATCATCATGCGCCGCTACGAGCGGACCAGCACTATGCTGACCTCAAACCGCCCGGTGGAAGACTGGGGCAAACTGCTGGGAGACGCGGCCGCCGTGAGCGCCATGCTCGACCGCTTGCTGCACCACGGCCACGTGCTCAAGTGCGGCCCCCGAAGCTGGCGCACCAAAACCGACTTGCCACCACAGGAGGCGGCAGGGTAGAACATTCTCAGTCCTGGACGGCCAATCCCGTTGGCCGGTTTTGAAGTGATAACCGTTGGCCGCTTTTGAAGTGATCACCGAGG
>JBEKYF010000100.1:0-13152 GCA_049511255.1 Terriglobales bacterium
CATCAGGTCGAAAATCTTTTCGATCTTCCTCGGCGGAAAACCGCGCTGCGTCGCTCCCTGCACAAAGCGCTCGCGCTGCTTCGCCATCTCCTCGGCGTTCTTCTTGCCCATCGCCCGCCGCAGCAGGTCCGCTTCGCCGAGGGAGTAGCCCGCGAGTTTGTTCGCCGCCTGCATCACCTGTTCCTGATAAACGATGACGCCCAGTGTCTCCTGCAAAATTTCCTTCAGTTCCGGTAACTCGTATTCGATCTTGCGGCGTCCATGCTTGCGCTCGATGAAGTCGTCAATCATGCCGCCCTGGATCGGCCCGGGACGGTACAGCGCATTCAGCGCGGTGAGATCTTCGATCGAGTTCGGCTGATAGCGGCGCAGAACGTCTCTCATGCCGTGCGATTCAAACTGGAACACGCCGGAGGTTAATCCCTTATGAAAGACTTTCTCGTAAGTCTCCTGATCTTCGAGCGGGATGTCGTCCAGCTTCAGATTCGTCCCTTTCTGCGCGATCAGTTTCAACGTGTCGTCGAGAATAGTGAGCGTCGTCAGCCCGAGAAAATCCATTTTCAGCAGGCCCATCTTTTCGATGGCCACCATGTCGAAGGCGGTGACGATTTCGTCGTTCTTCGTCTTGTGCAGCGGCACCAGTTCAATCAGCGGCCGGGGCGAGATCACGACGCCCGCGGCGTGCACGCCGGAATTCCGCACCAGGCCTTCCAGTTTCCGCGCCGTGTCGAGCAACTGCCGCACCTGAGGATCTTTCTGGTACGCCTCCTGCAGCGCCACGGACTCCTTGAGCGCGGCGTCCAGCTTGATATTCAGCGTGGCCGGCACCATCTTCGCGATGCGGTCCACGTCGCTGTACGGCATGTCCATGGCGCGCCCGACGTCCTTGATCGCAGCTTTCGCCGCCATGGTGCCGAACGTGATGATCTGCGCAACATTTTCCCGCCCGTATTTATGGGTGACGTATTCGATCACTTCGCCGCGCCGGTTCATGCAGAAATCGATATCGATGTCCGGCATCGAAATGCGTTCGGGGTTCAGGAAACGTTCGAACAGAAGTTCATGCTGCAGCGGATCGATGTTAGTAATCCCGAGCGAATACGCAACCACCGCGCCCGCCGCCGATCCGCGCCCCGGACCTACAGGAATGCCGCGTTCGCGAGCGTAGCGGATGAAGTCCCAAACGATCAGAAAATATCCCGAGAACTTCATCTGCTGGATGATGCCGATCTCGCGCGCCAATCGCTGTTCATAATCCGCAAGCGAATGTTTGAGCCGGCCGCTCGCGGCCAAAGTCCGCAGGCTCTCCAGCCGCCGGGCGAATCCTTGGCGCGTGATGTGCTCGAAATAACTGTCGAGAGTAAATCCGTCCGGAACATCGAAGTGCGGGAACGGGCTGGGAACCTTCTCCAATCGAAGGTTGCAGCGCTCGGCGATATCGAGGGTGCGCGAAAGCACCTGGGGCGCGTCCTTGAACACGCGCAACATCTCGTCGCCGTTCTTGACGTAGAACTGCGTGCCCTCGAACTTCATCCGGTTGGTTTCCTGGATGGACTTCCCGGTTTGAATGCACAACATCACATCCTGGGCGTGCGCGTCGTCTTCGCAAAGGTAGTGGCTGTCGTTGGTCGCGACCATGGGCAGCCCGAGATCTTTTTCCAGTCGAAATAAGTCGGAACGGATGCGGCGCTCCATGTCCAAGCCTTGGTCTTGAATCTCAAGGAAGAAATTCTCTTTGCCGAAGAGGTCGCGATAGAACCCTGCCGCCGACCGCGCCGCGTCGTAATTCCCTTCCGTCAGCCGTTCGGCCACTTCGCCCTTCAGACATCCGGAAAGCCCAATCAGCCCCTTCGAATGCTCCGCCAGAAATTTCTTGCTCACGCGAGGCTTGTAGTAGAAACCGTGCAGCGAGGCTTCCGAGGTGATCTTCACCAGGTTGCGGTAGCCTTCTTCGTTTTCGGCCAGCACCAGCAGGTGGTTGTAGGTGTCGCCGTCGGGCGGAGTGCGGGCGATGTCGTGGTCGTCTTTTTTGCAGATGTAGAGTTCGCAGCCGACGATCGGTTTGACGCCGGCCTTGTGCGCGGCATTTACAAAATGCACCGCGCCAAAAATATTGCCGTGGTCGGTCATAGCGACCGCGGGCATGCCAAGTTCATGAACCCGATCAACGAGTTTCTCGACGTCGCAAGCGCCGTCGAGCAGGGAGTAATCGCTATGCAGATGCAGGTGGACGAATTGGTTTTGGCTCATGAAGCTCTTGGCTGTTAGCTTTTGGCTCTTAGCGGATCGGATTCATTCTACCGACTGGAGGATATCGCGCAACGCCTGAAAGTGGTGCAGTTTGGTTGAGCGCGTTTAGCGCACGATCTGGAGCGAGAGCGATGGTCCTGGCACCTGAAAATCCACGCCGCGATCGTCATTCATCTTGACCGTGGCAGGAAGATCGAGTTGGGCGAGCGGAATCTTCTTCGCGGCTTGCGCGTTGAGCACCCAGAGCGTTCCACCGGCAATCGCGTAGTTCCGCACCTCTTCTACATGTTGGTCGCGGAAAACCAGCGCCGTCGCGGGTTCCTGCTCGAGCTTCGGCCGATTGCGCGCTTCGACATCGGCTTGCAGCCGGTCGATTTTTCCGTTCAGAGCCTCCACATCGCGCTGTAATCCCCCGTTTTCGCTGTCGTTCTCGCGATAGGGAGCGGAACGATACTCGTCCGCATACGCGTCCTGGTCTCCACTGTCATAGAGCGGATCGGAGTACCAGCCGTAATAAGGGTAGTAGGCCGCGTAAGGATAGTACTGGTGTCCGTAGGGACCTCGACGGTGGTAGTAGGGGTTCCCGATCTGAAGATGAACACCAGAACTGCGACTAACATTTCCGCTGTGAAATGCGCCGGGGGAGTGTCCGACAGACGAATGCCCGACAGACGAGTGTCCGGCACCTGAGGCGAAATGTGCACCGCCGCCCCCACTGCCGCCGCGCCGTTGTGCCCGCATGGGCAGGGCGAGCAAAATCAGGCTAAACGCCGCTATGGACAACCAGCGCCGCATAGCCACATTATAGCGCAATTTTGACTTGTTTCCTGACAGAGAAAATGTGCTCGGCCGCCGAAGAACAAAGCCCCTGGCCGATTTTCAGGGTACCCCGCAAGCTCTTATTTGCCCTTCTTTTTGCCCTTCTTCTTGGCCTTAGCGCTGGCTTTTGCCTTCTTTTTAGCGGCCGATTTCGTGGGCTTGGCAGGTTTGCTCGGCTTCTTGACGGCAGGAGCCTTGGCTGGCCTTCTCACCTTGGCAGGCGCGGCAGGCGTCGCAGGCAAAGGCCTTGCGGCGGCCAAGGGCTTGGCTGGAACTGCGACCTTCACCGGCATCGCGGCCGCCGGGGCGGACTTCTCTTTGACGGGGGGGACCGCGGTTGCCGTAACCGCCACAACTTTTCCTTTCCCCTTAGCGCCCGGCTTGCCGGCCGCAGTGGGAGCGGCCGCCGCCGCCGCGATCGCAAGCTTGGCTCCTCTGCCCCGCTTGGCGGATGGAGGTGGTGGAGGTGGCGGAGGTGGCGGCGCCAGTGGCTTCAGAAATTTCAGAGTCTCCGTCCGCGAACGCAGCTTGCCATCGAGCAACAGCATAAACACATCATTGGCGATTTTCGGATACGCCGGCATCTGCGGCGTGATGCGGAGTTCCGTCATCTCCGGCAACGGAATCTTCTGCTGCACCTGCCGCCACTTGGTAAAGAAATTCTTGATCTTCTGCGCCACTGCCTGCTGCCGCGCCGTGATGGCAAGAAATAGAATCATCTCGGGACGCGCCGATGACAGCAGTTGCCACGTCCGCGATGGCGTGGCCGCTTCCTTGCCGGTCAACCTCTTTGCGAGGCTGCGGGCGTTGTCCTCCAGATCCTTCCAGGCCGCAACCAGATCTTTGCGCGGAATCGCACGGCGCAAATCCGAAATATCTTTTTCGCCCAGCCGCTCGGTGAGGAAATAAAGCACTGCCGGCGCAACCTCCGGCGTATAACCAAGCTCGTTCATTTGTTGCCGGGTCTTCATCAGCGCGCCCAATCCGGCCGTGTCCACCTTGGCCGTGCTCCAGCGCGGATTCAGCACTTTCAGCCATCCCTCTTTTTCGTACGCCTTCAGGACGCCGTAAGGATCGTCTTCGTAAGCCAACTGTTCGATCTCGTATCCGATGCTCGAACTGCGGATGTACTCGATGTAGTTATTTTCTTTCGCCGATTCGTAACGCGCCTGCGTCCGCTCCTCGAGCGGCCAATGGAAGCGCGTGGTAAAGCGTGTGGCGCGGATCATCCGCGACGGCTCCTCGAGAAACGCATAGTTATGCAACACGCGGATCACTTTGGCTTCGATGTCGGCCGCGCCGTTGAACGGATCCATCAACAACCCGCGCGATCCCTCGTTCAGCGACAGCGCCATCGCGTTCATGGTGAAATCGCGGCGGCGGAGATCTTCAATGATCGTGGCCGGAGCGATCTGCGGAGGCTTGCCGGGCTTGTCGTAGCGCTCCGAGCGCGCCATCGCAATCTCGGCGCGAACCCCGCCAGGCAGCGTCAGCAGCAAGGTCCGCGTCTCGTCATCGGCGTCGCCCACCACCGCTCCCGCGCGCTCCAGATCTTTCTGGAGCTTGAGTGCGTTGCCCTGAACCGTGAAATCCAGATCGCGGATGGGAAAGCCGGTAATGATGTCGCGGACGGCGCCGCCAGTGAGATATAGGTTCATCCCGACGGCCTTGGCAGCGTCCAGGACGAGTGCGACTGCTTTCTGTTGATCCGGCGAGAGCCGGGTTTCCAGCGTGTATATGTAGTCGGCCATGCCTTCCTAGTCGCCTTGCGGTGGCCCTTCGCTGGGCTGGGCCGGGGCGTTATTCACAGGTTTTCCACAAGGGAGCCGCACCGAAAATTGCCGAATCGCCCATCGGCGGAATCTAACTCCCTCTATACATTAGACTTATACCGCAAACTTGCAATTCTACAAACTAAAGAACTTAACACAAGGTTTACCGTTTGGCTACTGTGAAGGCACAAACTGTCCGAATTCATCGGGAAAGTGCGAGAATCGCATCTGAAGCTTCCATTGCCGCCGCCGACTGCGCTAGCACGTGCAGGCTTTGAAGGCCCTAGCCCCATGCCCTCGACCCACAAGAAAGTGATCGTGCGCAAACAGGACCGCGACTCCATCAGCGGTTACGTAGCTCCCGCCAACTTTGTGGTGGAGGGCAAGCTCGAACTGCTCAACACTTCCGGGAACGTGGTCGCCATCGACCTGCGAGAGATCAAGGCCGTTTATTTTGTCCGAGAGTTTTCCGACACCGACTTAATGCTTCGCAAGACCTTCACCACACGCCCCCGGACCGAAGGCCTGTGGGTGCGCCTGAAGTTCAAAGACAGCGAAGTGATCGAAGGCATCCTGCCCAACGACCTCACGCAAAATCCCCCCGAAGGATTCCTGATGAATCCTCCCGACCTGCGCTCGAACACGCAGCGTGTCTTCGTGCCTCGCCAAGCGTTGACGTCGGTGACGGTGCTCGCGGTCATAGGTTCAGCCAACCGCCGCCGCAAAGGCGGCCAACCCGATACGAGACAGGTCACGCTGTTCGAGCAGTAGCTCGTGTAGGGACGGGCGCCCTCGCCCGTCCAAGCCGAGCGCAGCTCGGCAGTTGCCTGCGCCCTACTTCCGCTACAATTTCCCGAGACACCGCCATGAAACTATCCGACATTGCCGCCGCCCTCAACGCCCGCATCGAAAACACATCTGCCAACACGGAAATCACCGGTGTGGCCGGCATAGAACATGCTGGCCCCGGCCAGCTCACCTTCGTGTCGAATCCCAAGTACAACACCGCCGCGAAGACTACCAAGGCTTCAGCGGTGATCGTCGCCGAGAATTTTCCCGCGATATCCACGGGAATGCTGCGCAGCAAGAACCCGTATCTAGCCTGGGCGAAGGCCATCGAACTTTTCTACCAGCCGCCGCGCTACGCCCCGGGAATTCATCCCACCGCGGTAGTTCATCCCAAAGCGAAGCTAGGCAAGAATGCGCACATCGGTCCTTACGTCGTGATTGACGAAGACGCCGTAATCGGAGACAACGCTGTCCTCCTGGCCCACGTCATCATCTATCGCGGCGTAACCATCGGCAATAATTTCTTCGCGCACGCCCACGCCGTGGTTCGTGAATTCTGCCAACTGGGAGACAACGTTCTGCTGCAGAATGGCGCCGTTGTAGGCTGCGACGGTTTTGGCTTCGCGAAGGATGAAGACACCATTGACGACAATGCCCACTGGCACAAAATCGTCCAGTCCGGCAACGTGGTCATCGAGAGCGACGTCGAGGTCCAGGCCAACGCCTGCATTGACCGCGCCAGCATTGGCGAGACCCGCATCGGGCGCGGCGCAAAACTCGACAACCTGGTCCACGTAGGCCACAGTTGCACGATAGGTCACGACACGCTGCTCTGCGCCCAGGTCGGCCTGGCCGGTACGACCGACGTGGGCAACAACGTGATTCTCGCCGGACAAGTCGGCGTCTCCGGCCACGTGAAAATCGGCGACGGCGCCATCGCCATCGCGCAAAGCGGCATCCCGCACGACGTTCCCGCCGGAGCCATGGTCAGCGGCTCCCCCGCCATCGATCACCGCTTGTGGTTGAAGTGCTGCGCCGCCTACGCCAAGCTGCCGGAGATCGCCAAGGCAGTAAGGAAGTTGTCGGGGCGGCAGTGAGTCTCCTCACCCGTCCTTACATAAAAGTGTCATCCCGAGCGAACCGGGGTCCCCATCGCGCCCGCCTTTGGCGCGATGGGGTGGAGAGGCGAAAGACCCATGCATTTGTCCGGTTGGTAGAGATGTCGTTCGTACCACTCGTCACTCAGATCGATCCAAGTAGGATTCACAGAAACAATCAACTGAACTTTCTTGATCCGAAGCCAGCCTTTGATGCACTTCTCGCGGTCAATCGCGTTGCGCACATCATCGAAACTCTCGTAATAAACAAGTCGATCAATCTTGTAGCGCTTGCAGAATTCTGATCCGTTCCCAAACTTATGTTCCCAAACGCGCCGGCGAAGGTTATTTGTGACTCCAACATAGAGGCTCTGGGAGCGGTTAGTCAGGATGTAAACGTAGAAGTAGCGGCGGTCGCTGGAATGCATAGGTCCTTCGCTTCGCTCAGGATGACAGGATTTAGATTGTGCCCCGAGAAGACGCGGAAAGCAGTGAGCGAAGTACACCCAAATTGTGATGATTCGCCGCTCGTCTATTCAAGACCTTTGTCATCCCGACGACCTTTGTCATCCTGAGCGAAGCGAAGGACCTATGCATTTGGCCGCGCGAGGAGCGGGGCGGGTACCCTCGCTTCGTTTTGTGAAGGGCGGGATTCCACGTGTGCCGACCGCATGGGATTTCTCGCCGCCACCCAACCACGCTCCAAGCTTTCCTCAAACCCCTGCCCGGAGAACTAAAAATCCCCCGCCAACTTCCAGGAAGCCACCGTCGAGATCCCCCAGTTTGAGGAGAGCAGCCGAGGTTTGTGTTGAGCGGACACTCCTGTCCGGCGCCTTTGACCCGTGCCCCGAGAAGAGGGAGTGGTCGACATCGAATCGCACTGGACCGCAGCCAGACGCGAAAAGCAGGGAATCTATTCCACCATCCGGCGCAGCGATCCAGCCTAGGAGCCCCGCCCTTCGCTTCGCGATAGGACGGGCCACGCGCCACCCGCGGGGCCTTTGACTTTCTTGGGATGGTCAGAGACGACTCTCCCTTTTAATGACGCCGTTCGCTTCCCTGAACGCCTTGCTCTCGGCAGCCTTGTCGCTCAGGCCATCCCTCAGCGCCGCCTCGTAAGCGGAATTCCAAATCTTCGCCCACTGCTCCGCTTTGTCCTCCGGCACATTCGCCGGCACGTTCTCTGCTGTATAGGGCATGACTTACTCCTTCCACTTTTTCAGATGATTAATTGCCTTCTGAAGCACCGTATGTTCTCACTGAAATGCCTCAGTGCCACATTACAGCACTTGGCGGGTGGGCCACATTACGCGGGAAGTATAATGTGGGCTGATCGTCGAACGTTGACCGAAATAACTGTGGGTGCGCCACTTCTCGCGCTTTTCGAGAAGTGGCCTCCCGACTGCTCAGCGCATTCCTGCTGGTCCCCGATTTTTCATCACATTTACCCAGTGTGCGCCATCACAGACATCGAACCGTCCGTCGCCGACAATGGAGATCGACCTGTGTGTCAGGGCAAAGGTGCGCCCGTCAACCAAGAGGCCCCTCGAAGGCTCCCAGCCCCATTTGCCAGTAGCTCTTTGATAACTATATTCGTGGAAATGAGCGGGCGTCAGCCAGCCGCCAAAACTGCGAATTCCTATGAATTTTAGGAGAATAAAGCGAAGAATCAAGCTAAGCCCTTATTCCGGAATATTTTGAAAATAAGTCCTTTGCGCTCTAGATTTTGGCGGGATGAATCCCCCTAACCCCATGATTCCAATACCGGGGGGAGGGGGGTAGTGGTAAACACGGGTTAATATCTAAGGAGTAAACACGAGCAGCAAACTGGCAGAATTGAATTTAACTCAGTATCCGACTTCGCGCCTTCCAGCCAAAAGCCAGAAGCTAAGAGCTAGCAGCTTACTCTCGCATCTCCGCCGGAAGCCCGCTATTGATCGCGGCCCGCACTTTGGCCATCAGGCAATCGCGTTCTCCGAAATCGGCGGGTTCGATGGGATCGTGAAACTGCACCGTCACCGTCCCCGGACGGATCGCAAACCGCGCTTTCGGCATAACTTCCTGGGTACCTGAAATCGTGATCGGCACCACTGGCACGCTGCACTGCTCGGCGAGATAAAACGGGCCTTTCTTGAAGGGCAGCAGCTTGCCATCGAACGAGCGCTTGCCTTCAACGTAGATGCTCATGTTCAGTCCCTGCTCAATGGCTCTGACTGCGTCGCGCACGGCGGCGATGCCCGCATCCCGATTTCCCCGATCAACGGGCACGAGCGAACCGATCAGCATGATCCTGCCGAGAATTGGAACCTTGAACAAGCCCTTCTTCACCATCACGGAAGTCCGGCGCGGGATCAGCGGCAGGGTGATGGGCGGATCGAGATTGGAGATGTGATTCGACATGAAGATATAAGTTCGCGCCGGATCAATTTTTTCGAGTCCCAGCGTTTGCACCTTCACGCCGGCGATGCGCACGCCCGTGAATGCGGCCCACATGCAGGTGCGGTACAAAAAATTGATGTCTTTAGTGAGATAAGTCCAGGGAATCGCCACGAGCGCCGCGAAAGGCAGCGCAGCGGCCCAAAACACCAGCATGAGAATGGTGCGAATCACTTATGTCTTCACCCCAAACGCCTGCACCCCGAGCCCGCGCAATCGTTGGGGCAGCTTCTCATAGATGCCGCCGAATCCGCCATTGGAAAGAATGGCAACCACGTCTCGTTCGCGCAGTTCGGGCGCGATCGCGTTCACGATGGCGTCGGCGTCGGCGAAGATGCGCGCTTGCTTGCCGTGCTTCTGAATCGCGTCCACCACGCGATTCAGATCCAGGCGTTCCGCCTCTGGAATCGCCTCCGACTTGAAGACGGCTGCGACCACCACCTGATCGGCGAGCGCCAGACTGCGGGCCAGCGCGTCCTGCAGCACGTTGCGGCGCATGGTGTTCGAGCGCGGCTCCAGCACCACCCACAGGCGCGATTGCGGATAGCGAGCCCGCAGCGCCAGAATCGTCTGCTCGATGGCCGTCGGATGATGCGCAAAGTCGTCGATAATCGTTATTCCATTGACCTCGGCCTTCACCTCCAGCCGCCGCTTCACGCTGCGAAACGTTCGGAGAGCCTTCGCAATCACATCTTTCGAAATTTCATAATTCGCCGCCAGCGCCGCGGCCGCCGTCGCATTCCAGACGTTGTATTCGCCGCCGAGCGCGAATTCAAAGTCGGCCCAAGGTTTTCCATCGCGCACAACCGACCAGGAAGTTCGTTCCTCGCCCAGCTGCAGATTTGCGATTCTCCAGCCCGCGCGATCGCCCTTCGGAACCAAAGCCCCGTAACGTTCGACTGGGCAGAACGCTTTCTTCAGACAGCGGTCGATGCTCGAACTCAGGCTCGAACTCAGGCTCGAACCGGCGCTCGCACCCGAATCAAAGGCGACAATCCGCCCGCGTCGCGGAACCAGGTTCACCAGCCGCTTGAAGGCCGTCTCCACCGCGTCCAGATCCTTGTAGATATCCGCGTGGTCGAATTCAACCGAGGTGAGAATCACGGAATCCGGAAAGTAGTGCATAAACTTCGGACCTTTATCGAAGAACGCCGTGTCGTACTCGTCGCCTTCCAAAATAAAGTGCTTGCCTTCGCCTAGCCCAAAACTGCGGCCGAAATTTTCCGCAATGCCGCCGATCAGAAACGATGGCTGAAGGCCGGCGGTCTCGAAGATCCACGCCAGCATCGACGTCGTGGTCGTTTTGCCGTGCGTACCGGCAACCACCAGAACGTCTTTTCCTACCAGGAACTCGTCGTGCAGAATCTGCGGCAGTGAGCAGAACGGAATGCGCTCGTCCAGCACGCGCTCCAGTTCCACGTTCCCGCGAGAAAGCGCGTTGCCCACGACCACAAGGTCCGGCCGAGGATTCAGGTTCGCCTCCGCAAACGGCTGCGCGACGGGAATGCCCAATGATTCGAGAAACGTCGACATCGGCGGATATGACGCCGCATCCGAGCCGGTGACGCGAAAGCCCCGCTCTTGCAGCATGCCGGCGAGCGAAGCCATCGCCGTCCCGCAAATGCCGATCAGGTGAATGTGCCTGGGATTGCGCATTAGAGATTGCTCATTTGACCGTCGCCGCTTCCAGAATCCGCAGTTCCGCCGCGTCGTCCACGGTCAGTCTCGCCCGCACTCCAATCGGCAAAGTAATGTTCGCTCGCGAGACATGCCCGGACCGCAGCCCGAACGCCACCGGAATTCCCAGATCGCCAACAACTCGCAGCACAACCTCTTCCAGCGTGTAATCCTGATCGGGACTCTGCCGGCAGTCCAGCATTTCGCCGAAGACCATTCCCCGCACATCGTTCAGCTTGCCTGCCAGTTTCAGTTGCATCAGCATGCGGTCGATCTGGTAGGGCTTGGTCGCAACGTCTTCGAGGAAAAGAATCGTGCCCGCGGTTTGAATCTCGTGCTCCGTGCCGAGCGATGCCGCCAGCATCGAGAGGCAACCGCCATAAAGGATTCCCTCCGCCTGTCCCGGCAGCAGCGGCTTTGCTCCCGAGCCTTCCGCGATGCGCCACTCCGCCGCTCCGCCCACCGCGTTCTGCCATGAATCCAGATCCACACCGCCGGCAACGGCGAAATCCTTGGTCACCATCGGGCCATGGAAGGTCACGAAGTTCGCCGAGTCCGCCACGCAGCACAGCAGCGTCGTAATATCGCTGTAGCCGACCAGAATTTTGGGATGCGAAATGATCTTCATCGGATCGAGCGTTAGCGGCAGGTAGTTCGATCCGTACCCTCCTCGCGCGCAAATAATCGCGCGGATATCGTCGCGCACGAACATGTCTTCCAGTTCCCGTGCCCGGCGCTCCACCGAGCCGGCAAAGTAGAGATCGCGTTCCAGGATCGACTCGAAGTAAAACGGCTCATAGCCGGCGCGGCGAAGACCGTCGCAGCCCGCCTCCAGCATCTCGCGCTTGACGTTCGACGCGGGCGCAACAATTCCCACCTTGTCGCCCGGACGGAGCGCGCGCGGCTTGATTCGCGAATTCTGAGAAGCGGAAACCATCCAGGCTCGATCTTAAACGAAGAATTCTCCGCGACAGACGAGAGTTGCCGGTCCTCGGAGATAAACTTGATTCTCCCAGCGCACCGTCTGCGAACCTCCGGGCGCAATCACCGTTACCGGCGAAGCGACCCGCCCGCTTGCAATCGCGGCTACCGCCGACGCGCACGATCCCGTACCCGACGACTCGGTCTCTCCCACGCCTCGTTCAAACAGACGGATCTCGATTTCATTTGCGCCGCGGTCATTCGCACGGCGCACCACCACATACTCCACATTCGTGCCCTGCGGGAACTGCAGCTGCGTGCCGATCAGCGCCGCCTGGCGCTGCCATCCATCCGGAAAGTTCTGCACGAAAATCACGAAGTGTGGATTCCCCATCGAAACTTTCGTCCCCACCGCTCGCACCCCCATCGTCTCAATCGACAACTGGCCGCCGACCTCCGGCTGGCCCATATCTGCTTCGAACTCAAACGTGGAGCCTTGCCGACCCACAAGCCGGCAAGTCTTCAGTCCGGCGCCGGTGCGAACCACAACTTCCGTTTTGTCCGCCTGCGAACAAATCTCCGCCGCCACGCAGCGCGTGCCGTTGCCGGAAATTTCCGCCTCCGAACCATCCGCGTTGATCAGGCGCGCCCTCACGTCAGCTTCCGCATCCGGAAACAGCCATTCCACGCCGTCGGCCCCTACTCCGCGATGGCGATCGCACAACCGGCGGCTGAGCGCGCCCAAGTCACCGGAAGCGTGCGCACCTTCCACCATCAGAAAATCGTTGCCGCAAGCCGACGCCTTCGTAAAAGGCAGTTCGATGGTTGGATGAATCATGGTTGGATGAATCATGTTGGATGAATCATGGTTGATCGAGCGGATTCTATCACCGCCATTCGGCGCTTTCTGTACCGCTTGTCCGGAATGGTTAACGCGATTGATTCGTGGCGCTTCGCGCCGCATAGATGTGCGCATGTGGCTGCCCGGTTGCGTGAATTTCCGCCAGCACCGTGAGATTGGTGCGGTTCACGCCGAGATCCACGGCATCGCCATCGAAGGCAATCACAAAATCCACGTATCGCGGCGGATCGGCCAGCGCGCGCTCCCACAGGCCTTCGGGATCCGATGGCCGCTTCCAGGGGCGATGATTTTCGTTATTCACCACCTGATGCAGTGGGATTCCCGCCTGCTCCATGACGCCCACATGTTCGCTGATGTCCATCAGGAACCGTGAGTTCCGTGGCAATCGGGCAATCTCGCGCTGCACCGCGGAATTCAAAGGGCTCCGGATTCTCCAGTTCCTTTGCGCCTCCTGCAAGCATTGCGGTCCCGCCTTCCATACCGACGCGTAACTGACCACGACCAGCGCAACGAGCAGCGCCAGTTTCCC
>JBEKYF010000101.1:0-13105 GCA_049511255.1 Terriglobales bacterium
TCCAACTGCTGCTCGTCTTTTCCACGCATGCTTTCTTCTTATCAGGTTGTGCTGTGGAAACAAGAGAGTTTCGGGGTACTCCGTCCGCTTCAAATCTTCAAATCGAGTTTTTCCGCAACCTGTTAGACCACATCCGGTAAATAGCGGCACTCTGCCGTTTCGAATCGCTTCTTGATGAAGCTGCATCCCGCAAACTGGCTTTGGCACCTATGATAAGTCGCATGGACTGAAACACGGAAGCGCCGATGGCTTTGCCACTCGGTTGCTGGCGAGCAGGTTGAAGGATCTGATCCCATGGCATTGCATGCTGAAAACACCGCGCCGCAGTACATGAACTACGCACCCGCGGATTTGAATCCGCACAAGGATCTCCCCCAGGGGTTCTTTGATTTCCTGTTGCCGCTCCACAAACAATTCACCCCCTGGCAACAGAAGTTGGTCGCAAAACGCGCCGAGGTGCTGCAGTTGTCGCATCGCGGGCAGCCGCCGAACTATTTGCCAGCCTCGGAGGCAACAACCTCCAACTGGCGAATCAAGGTACCCGACTGGTGTGCCGATCAGCGCAACCAGATGACCGGCCCGGCCGACGATGCTGAGTTAACGGTAAAACTACTGAACTCCGGATCTCCCGCCGTCATGGTGGACCTGGAAGATTCCACGGCGAACGCGTGGGAGCACATCATGCTGGCGGTTAAAAACATCATCGCCGCCTACAAGCACGAACTCAGCTACGATGACCAGAAGCGGAACAAGAAGGTCACAGTTCAGCGCTCGAAGACCGTGACCTGGGTGCGCCCCCGCGGGCTGCACCTCAGCCAGGGTGGGGTTGTCAAGAATGAGATTATGTCGGCTTCCCTGTTCGATCTAGCCTTGAACTGGTACCAGATCGATCCCGCCTGGTTGCCGCACAACTTCTCCGTTTACATCCCCAAGAGTGAATCTCCGGACGAGGCCTTGTGGTGGCGCGACCTCTTCCAGGCTTTCGCCAAAGCCAAGGGCTTACCTAAGGACTACATAAAGTGCATGGCGCTGGTGGAGGCACATCCGCTGGCCTATCAGATGGAGGAATTCCTTTTCAATCTGCGCGACCACTGCCTCGGATTGAACCTGGGACGCTGGGATTACATGGCCTCGCTGATCGATTTCATGTTCGAGGATTCCAATTGGATTTTGCCCGACCGCAACACCATCCCGCACGATGTGGCATTTTTTCAGAACTTCCGCACGCTGATGCCGGACATTTGCCACAAACACGGAGCTCACGCGATTGGCGGCATGACCGCGCTTTATCCCAGCCGCACTGACGCGGAATTGAACGAGCGCGCTCTGAAGGTCCTCAAGGAAGATAAGAAGAACGAAGCCGACTGCCTGATGGATGGAGCCTGGACCGGCCACCCGGATCAGAACGAGATCGCAGTTGGACAGTTTCCGTATCCCAATCAGATTGCAAAACGCCCCAAGCTGCCAAACCCCCATCCCGACCTGCGGCCAATTCCGAAGGGCGTTGGCGCAACAACTCTGGCCGGAACGCGAGCGGCCGCGCGCACCGTGATTCGTTATCGCAACGGGGTGCTCAACGGAAAGGGCGCCAGCCTGCTCGATGGCTATATGGAAGATCTGGCTACCGACCGCATCTACCGCTTGATGATTGCGCAGCGCGTGCGGCACAAGGTCAGAGTGCCCGGCGACGATGGCAAACTGGTCGGACACACTCCCGATTTGGTGACCCGCGTGTTTGACGAGGAACTGGCGAAAATTCAACAGGACTTGCCGGCAGAGATTGATCGCAAAGCGGCAGCGACACTCCCTGAAGCGCGCCGCATCGCGGAGGCGATGATCGTGCAGGGACGCCACTCGCCGATTTAGGCTGACCGGACCTTGGTTGGACCAATTCAAGTTGCACAAGAAACTTGTAACAAGAAGAACTGATCGAACGGATCAATAGAATTAATTTGACGGCACTTGCGTCATCGGTGCTCACTGTCAATCTGCATCGCATCCTGAACGTGACATTTCGGGTGGGGTTCTGGAGATTGTCCGCTCCGTGCCGTAAAATCTAACTATCTCTGAAGAGAAACGAGGACGAGGACTATGAGCGCCATAGAACAGGAAGTTCCCGCACTTAATTTGTTTCCTCCCTTAAATCCGCCTCGCCGTTACCTGTTCGGGCCGGGACCCAGCATGGTTCACCCGCGGGTCTACGAGGCGCTGTCGAAGCCGATTGTCGGGCACCTCGACCCCTACTTCATCCAGGTGATGGGAGACGTTCAGCAATTGCTCAAAACCGCCTTTGGAATAAACGACGGCGCCACGCTGGTGATTTCCGGCACCGGCAGCGCGGGCATGGAAGCTGCCATTGCTAACTTCTTGGAGCCCGGAACCAAGTTCGCGGTTTTCGCCAATGGGTATTTCTCCGATCGGCTCACGGAGATGGCGAAGCGCCACGGCGCGAGCGTCGTACGCTTTGAGAAGCCTTGGGGTGATACCTACACGGACGATGAAGCTCGAGAGTTCATCCATCGCGAAAAGCCCAAGGTTGTGGCTTATGTTCACGCCGAGACATCGACCGGAGCGTTGCAATCGGGCCAGGCAATCTGTGCCGCCGCTCACGATGCTGGCGCTCTGGTGATCGCGGATTGCGTCACCTCGCTCGGCGGAGTGCCGGTGGAGTTCGATCAAACCGGCATCGACGTCGCCTACAGTTGTACGCAAAAAGGGCTGAGCTGTCCGCCGGGCTTGTCTCCGATGGCTATTTCGCCACGGGCCATGGACTGGTTGCGCGCTCGGACTTCTCCAGTACGCAGTTGGTATTTTGACCTCAAGCTGATTTACGACTACTCCACCGTGTCACACCGCTATCATCACACGGCGCCGATTTCCATGTTCTACGCCTTACGCGAGGCGCTCCTGGTCATCGCCGAGGAAGGCATCGAGAACCGCTGGGAACGGCATCGCCGTTGCCATCGGTCCTTTGTCAAGGGCATAGAAGCGATGGGTCTACGCATGCACGTTCCCGAAGAGCATCGAATTGCGACCTTGAACACAGTGTGTGTGCCGGAGGGGGTTGACGAGGCCAAAGTGCGCCGACGCCTTTTGGACGAACCTGGCATTGAAATCGCCGGCGGTTTTGGGCCGCTCGCGGGCAAAGTGTTCCGCATTGGCGTGATGGGCCCATTGGCCACTGAAGATAATGTGCAGTTTTTTCTGAAGGAGTTCAAAAAGGCCCTGAGTGCAGAGGGCTACTCGATCTAGATTCATGGGATCTTTCCCGCGCGCGTGACGACAGGGCTGGAGAGTGCGGATACATTTCCTTCGTTTCGCGAACCGTAGACAGAATTGCTCAATCCTCCAAGAACCCCGGGTAGAGGCGACAACGAATGACACTGAAGTCCGTAGAAACTCTTCTTGACGTTTTACATTTCGCTGACAGTCACACGGCAGTTATCGTTCCCGAGCTTGAAATCCGTGTCACCTACGATTCGCTCCGGCAACAAGTTCTCAACATGGCGAACGCTTTGGCCTCCGCCGGCATTCGCCGTGGCGATGCCGTGGCGATTGCATTGCCGAACGGGTTGCCCGCGATTGTGAGCCTTCTGGCTGCCTCCATCGCCGGAACCGCAGCCCCTTTGAACCCGGCGTACCCCTATGAGGAGTTTCTTTTTTTTCTCGGTGACACCAATGCTCGCATTTTGCTTTGCCCCCCGGTAGGCGCGGAATTCGCACGCAGCGCAGCCGCGGATCGCAAGATTCCGGTCTTCTCGGTGGAAATGAGCGAGGAAGGCAACGTTCACCTGATCGGTGCCCCCACGGGTGTTTCCGCAACCGAGCCCAAGGCTGACGACATTGCCCTGATCCTGCACACCAGCGGAAGCACGGGGCGGCCCAAGCGCGTGCCCTTGCGGCATTTCAACCTGGCGGTTTCCTCGGCAAATATCGCGAATACATACGCGCTTTCTGAGGAAGATGTTTCGCTGTGTATCATGCCGCTGTTCCACATTCATGGTTTGATTGGCTCAACCATGGCCACTTTGCTTTCCGGGGGTGCCGTGGTTGTTCCCATCAAATTCAACGCGCTATCTTTCTGGCGGACGGTGCGAGAACATCGCGTGACCTGGTATTCGGGAGTGCCCACGATGCATCAGCTTCTACTCGCCCGCACCCGCCACAAACCGGTAGAAGCTGCCTCTCTGCGCTTCATCCGGTCCTGCAGCGCGCCCTTGTCGCCAGAACTCATTCACAAGATCGAGGACGTCTTTGGCGTGCCTTTTGTCGAAGCCTACGGAATGACCGAAGCGGCCCACCAGATGACCTCGAATCCTCTACCCCCGCGACACCGGAAAGCAGGTTCTGTCGGCGTAGCCACTGGGCTGCGCATCAGCATCATGGACAAGGACGGCAATCACCTCGGCACCAACCAGCGGGGCGAAATCGTCATTCAGGGAGCCAATGTATTTCGTGGATATGAAAACAATCCCGAGGCCAACGCTCGCGCTTTTGTGCATGGATGGTTTCGCACTGGCGACGAAGGATTGCTTGACGAAGACTGCTATTTGCATTTGACGGGCCGGATCAAGGACATCATCATCCGCGGAGGCGAGAACATCGCGCCGCACGAAGTCGATGAGATTCTGCTGCGGCATCCCGCAGTCGCGGCGGCGGTCACGTTTGGCTGCGCGCATCCCACGCTGGGCGAAGAAGTGGCTGCCGCGGTGGTCTTGCATGAACGCCATGGCGCCACCGAGTCGGCACTCATCAAGCACTGCCGCGAGTTGCTGGCAGAATACAAATGTCCAACGAAGATCTATCTGGTGGACAGCATCCCAACCACCGCGACCGGAAAAATTCGCCGGCGCGCAGTCGCCGCCGCGCTCGTGGATGACCAACTATGAGATTCCTGATCGCGGGAGCGGGCGCAATCGGAGCCTACATTGGCGCGCGCATGGCGCAGGCCGGGTTCGATGTCACGCTCTTCGCCCGCGGGCCGCATCTTCGTGCCATGCAGGAGCGCGGCGTGCAGGTAAAAAGCATCGAGGGAGATTTCGTGGCGCGGCCCGCAATCGCCAGTTCCCTCGAAGAAGTCGGACCGGTAGACGTTGTCTTTCTTGGGGTGAAGGCGCACGGCCTGCCGCAACTTGCGCCGCAGTTAAGGCCGGTGCTGGGTCCACATACCACAGTCGTCAGCACCCAGAATGGAATTCCGTGGTGGTACTTCCAGGGTTTCGGCGGTGAATGGGAAGGATTGCGCCTGGAGCGGGTTGATCCCGGCGGCGTGATTTCCTCGGCCATCGAACCGCGCCGGGTGGTCGGATCGATCGTTTACTTTTCGACCGAGATTCCCTCACCCGGAGTGATTCAACACATCGAGGGCAACCGCATTTCTCTCGGCGAGCCGGATGGCTCGCGCTCCGATCGCTGCCGCCGAATTGCCGAGGCGCTCATCGCCTCCGGCTTGCGCTGCCCGGTCACCACTCGCATCCGGCACGAGATTTGGGTAAAGGTTCTGGGCAACGCGTCCTTCAACCCGGTCAGCGCCCTGACCCGCGCCACTCTGGTTCAGATGGTGCACGACCCGGGAGTTTCTTCGGTGATCCGCAACATCATGCAGGAAGTGGAAGCGGTCTCCCGCAAGTTGGGCATGGAGTTACCTGTTTCCATCGAGCAGCGAATGGCAGGGGCGGAAAAAGTTGGTGAGCACAAGACTTCCATGCTGCAGGATCTTGAAGCGGGCCGCCCCATGGAACTTGAAGCACTGGTGGGCGCGGTCGTGGAGTTGGGAGAGCGGGTCGGGCTTCCCATGACCTGCACCCGCACGGTGTACAACTGCACCAAGCTACTGGCGCAATGTGCCACTCCGCAGCAACCGAAGTGAGCGACGACCAAACGCTCTAGCCTCCACTCGGTTTGACTTCCAGTAAGCTTCCCTCGCCTTTTTTCATCGGCCCGACAAAAATATTTGCTGGGGGGCGCCGATTTCGAGCGCATCTTTGGGCGCTCCTATGGCAATCCGTTCTTCGAAGAGTACATGACCGATGATGCGGATATCGTTCTCATGGGGATGGGGACGCTCTCCATCTCGGTGAAGGTGGCAATCCGGCAGATGCGCAAGGAAGGCAAGCGAGTGGGCTTTGTGCGCATGCGCTGGTTCCGGCCGTTTGCCGCGGAAGAATTGGCGAAGTCGCTGCAACGCTTTGCGGCGATTGGGGTCATCGATCGTGACTACTCTTTCGGCTCGCCCTATCTCGGCGGCGTGCTGGCCGGCGAGGTTCGCCACGCACTGTATCCCGAACCCGGCAAGAAACCGCCGGTAGTGGATTTTATTTGCGGTCTCGGTGGGCGCGAAGTCACCGTGCCTGATGTGCGGAGGATGGCCGAGGGCGTCTACAACGCTGCGGAGGGCAGAGCGCAGCCGTTAACCCAATGGATTGGATTGCGAGAGTAATCCGTTTTTTGCGGATGGGTTCCAGACATCAGAGAGGATGAAGAATTATGGCTACCTACTTACAGATCGATCCGACCCAGAAATTAGATCCCTTCAAATCCGTTAAGAAGATCCCGCTGGAGGAGTTCTTCACCTCCGGCCACCGCACCTGCCAGGGTTGTGAGTCGGCGCTGGTGATGAAGATGATGGCCAAGGCCGCCGGCCCCAGAACCATCGTGCTGGGCAGCACGGGATGCATGTACGTGGCGAACACCACGTATTACAGCACCGCTTGGGTGCTTCCCTGGATGCACACCCAACTGGGGAGCAGCGGATCGGCAGCGCTGGGCACCGCTGCGGCCCTGAAGGCGTTGATGCGCAAGGGAAAAATGAAGAAGGAACCCATCAATGTGATCGCATTCTGCGGCGATGGCGGCGGGGCCGATATGGGTGTAGGGGCGATCTCGGCCACCCTCACTCATCCCGATTACAACTGCCTCATCCTGATGTATGACAACGAGTCCTACGCCAATACTGATATTCAGCTATCGGGCAGCACACCATGGGGCGCCAACACGACGTTCAGTACGCCCGGCAGAGTGAAAAGAATTATGCATCGCCGCTGGAAGAAGAACATGGCGGGCATGATGGCGGCCGGCCATCCCAGTTGCAGGTATGTCGCCACTATCTGCATGTCCTACGGCCTGGCGGGAATGAACTCCATGCGGAAAGCGCTGGCGATCGGCGGCCCCACCTTCATTCACTCTCTCGATCCCTGCCCCAAGGGCTGGGATTACGATCCCTACCTGTCTCACGAGATGGGTGAGTTGGCGGTGAATACCGGAGTTTGGCCGCTCTATGAAGTTGAAGACGGTGTGCTGAAGCTGACCGGCAGGACGCAGCAAATCGCCGCCAAAAAAATCCCGCGGCAGCCGGTACGAGATTACTTACTAAAACAAGGAAGATTCGCACACTTTACCAACGATGATATCGATTACTTCCAGAGTAAGGTCGATGAGATGTGGGAAAAGTGGCTGATTCCCGGTGTGATCCCATTCCGGACAGAGGTGGAGGCCGACGCCGCGCCATCGAGCTAGAGTATTTTGACGGGAAAGTTAGTCGACACCAACGATTTTGCGGAACAAAGTCGCAGGGGGCTGGCGATTTTGGCAGTTAACGGCTAGGCCGGCAGCGGTTGGTTACGTGTTTCCACGGCAAATGGAATCAGGAACAGTCCCAAGGCAAAAGCAATAGAAGTCATCGCGACCGGAGTTCCGAGCGAGCCGAAGTGCCGGACGCCGGCTCCGACCAGGAAGGTGATTCCAGCCCCGCCAAATCGGGCGAACGATGTGGAAAAGGCGAAGGCGCTGGCCCGGCATTCCGTGGGGTATTGTTCGGGCAGCCAAAGAGTATAGACGGCGAAGTTGGCGCCGCCCAAGCCCAGAAAGAACAGACAAACGAAAAACCATGGCAGCGCAACCGCTCCAAGATAGAAGACTTTGCCGAACGTGAGTGCAATGAAGACCATCATGAGAGTGAAGTAAACAGCGAGCGCCCCGCGTCGTCCCAACCGTTCGGCAAGCCACGGCATCGCCAGGCAGCCGAGAATCGTAGCGAACGAGACCAGCATGATGCCCCGGGAGGCGAGTTGCGCAGCTTGCGGACCGATGCGGCCACCCGCTTCGGCGACCGACGTGATAGCAGCGGGAACATATACGGTTCCGGCCCACAGGCCACAGATAGAGGCCAGCATGAGTAAGGAATTCACAATGGTGCGCCGGCGCCAGACGGGCGAAAAGAGCGTTGCGAGAGGGCGCCAAACGGCCCACGACCGGACAACACTTTCTTTCTTTTTCCAGGTAGCGGGCTCCGTAACCCCGTGCCGAATCCAGGCCAGGAGCAGTGCCGGCAGCCCACCGACAATAAACATGGCGCGCCAGCCAAAACGGCTGCCGATGCCGTAGTTTGCCAGGGCGGCCAGGAATATGCCGACGTAATACCCGGTATGCATCAGACCCGCACCGACACGGCGCCGATGCTCCGGCCATTCCTCGGCAACGAACGTCCCGCCCATGGCCCATTCTCCGCCAATGCCGACGCCGGCAAGCAGGCGAAGGACGGCAAGTTGCCACACCCCAGTGACGAACGCGCTCAGAAAGGTGAACGCCGAATACCACAGGATGGTTAGCATGAGCGTGCGCACGCGGCCGAACTTGTCCCCAATCGGCCCCCAAAGGAACGCCAGTCCCCAGCCCACCAGAAACAGGGCGAACAGCAAACCCCCGTACAGTCCGACGTTGCCCTTGGTGGCTGGAATGCCGGAGCGCGGAAGCAGTTCGCGCAGCGAGGGTACGAGGACGAGCGCATAAACAAAGGAATCCATGCCGTCCAGCGTCCACCCACCCCACGATGCCCAGAAACCGCGAATCTGATTTCGGGTGAGAGATTTTGGAGTGTCAGATACAGCTAAGGTCGGGGCAGGATAATTCGCGTTTGCGGCGAGACGGGGCATGACAGTGGGACACTATATCAAAAAAGTATCCTCTCGTTTCAGAAAAACAAATATTGAACTCGGTTACCCGTCTTGCGAATGAACATGCCTCAAGGCAACTATCACTTAGCCGCCTGAAGACGCTCTTCAAGAGCCTTCACTTCAAGGTTCAACCCCCGTGGAAGATGGCCACCAAATTGGGCGAAGTGCTGCTTGATCAACGGCACCTCCGCCAACCAGCCCTCGATATCGACGCTGAGCAGTTCGTCCACATGAGCGCCTTTGATATCGAGCCCCTTTGTGTCGAGATCGGCCACCTCGGGAATCCGTCCGATGGGAGTGTCTTTGGCATGCACCTTACCGTCGCGCCGCTCAAAGATCCATTTCAGCACCCGGCTGTTTTCACCATAGCCCGGCCACAGGAACTTGCCATTCTGGTCCTGACGAAACCAGTTTACGTAGTAAATCTTCGGCAGCTTGGAAGCGTCGGAACTGGCTCCGATCTTGAGCCAGTGCGCAAAGTAGTCACCCATGTGGTAGCCGCAAAACGGAAGCATCGCCATGGGATCGCGGCGCAGTCGGCCAACTTCGCCGGTTATCGCGGCGGTCGTCTCGCTGCTGGCGGTTGCGCCGAGGAAAGTGCCATGCTGCCAATTGAACGCTTCGGTGACCAGCGGAACAATTCCGGCGCGGCGGCCGCCGAAAAGGATTGCATCGATGGGCACGCCCTTCGGATCCTCCCACTCGGGAGCGGTGACCGGGCACTGCTTCGCGGGAGTGGTAAACCGCGCATTCGGGTGCGCGGCGTACCGGCCCGAGTCTGGGGTCCACGGCCGCCGCAGCCAGTCCACCAACTCGGAGGGCTTCTGATCGGTCATCCCCTCCCACCACACGTCGCCGTCGAGCGTCATCGCGCAATTGGTGAAGATAGAATTCCGGGCTATGGTAAGCATGGCGTTGGGATTCGATTTCACGCCCGTGCCCGGCGCCACGCCGAAGAAACCGCACTCGGGATTGATGGCGTAGAGCCGGCCATCCGCGCCGAATTTCATCCAGGCGATGTCATCGCCGATGGTCTCCACCTTCCAACCGGGAATGGTTGGGATCAGCATCGCGAGGTTGGTCTTCCCACAGGCTGAGGGAAACGCGCCAGTGAAGTATTTGATCTGACCTGCGGGGCTGATCAGCTTGAGAATGAGCATGTGCTCAGCCAGCCAACCCTCGTCCCGCGCCTGCACCGATGCGATGCGCAGCGCGTGGCACTTTTTCGCCAGCAACGCGTTGCCACCGTAACCGGAACCATACGACCAGATCTCAAGCGTTTCCGGAAAATGGCAGATATACTTGTTCTCCGCGTTGCAGCGCCATGTCTTGTCCGGCTGATTAGGACCGAGCGGGAGACCGGCCGAGTGCAGTCCACGCACAAAATCGCCATCTTCGCCGAGAGCCTCAAGCACGCGGCTTCCCACGCGGGACATGATGTGCATGCTAACGACGACGTATGCCGAGTCGGTGATCTCTACCCCGATTTTTGCGACTGGCGAGCCGATCGGACCCAGGCTGTAGGGAACAACGTACATGGTGCGGCCCACCATCGAACCGGCGAACAATCCCGCCAGCTTCTGCTTCATCCTCGCCGGATCTTCCCAGTTGTTAGTCGGGCCCACCTCTTCCTTGGTTGGTGAGCAGATGAAAGTCTGATCCTCGACGCGGGCCACATCCGCAGGGTCCGACCGGACGAGCACGCTGTTCGGCCGCTTCTCCGAATCAAGCGGGATCGCAGTGCCGGTGAGGACCAGCAGCCGCAGCATCGCCTGATACTCCTCCGGCGAGCCATCGCACCAGTGAACGCGATCGGGTTTGCACATCCGTGCAACTTCTTCAACCCAGCGCTCAAGCTTGAGATGCCTATGGCTGTGGGCGGCTGTCTCAACTTCTATCGTGGTACGGGCCATGGTGAATATCTCTCCGTATAACGAACCGCAGATTGCAATACCCCTCGCTGAACACGGTTAACGCATGCAGAAAGCATCGCCTGCGAGTTAACCCTAGGCTGCGGCCGTGGCGCACAGGTGTTGGACCGCCGCAGCAAGTCCATGCTGGTCTGCCCCTCGCCGGTTTGAGTTGCCCTAGGTAGCGTCCTCTCCGGCAAACGCAGACCCGATATTTTCTCTCACTTGTGAGGATTATTCCAGCTAATGATTCGGTCGGTGCCATTGCTCGCACCGGCTTGTGCCGCGGCCCTACCGCACAGTGACAAAGTAATATGCGCTCATCGCCACGCCGACGGCGATCACGACGAGCCGCACCTTCCGGGGATCGGCTTTTTGCGCGTAGTGCGCGCCGAACCAGCCGCCGAGCAGAGCGCCCGCAATCATCACAGCGCATTGCGGCCAAAGCACAGCACCCGCCAGAATGAATGTCAGTACCGCCGCAGCATTAATCACAACCGCAAGCAAGGTTCTGATCGCGCCCATGGCATGGACGTCACGCATTCCCAACGCCGCCAACATTCCCAGGATCATGAACCCGATCCCCGCCCCGAAATACCCGCCATAGGTTGCGACCAGCGACTCAGCGATCGAAGTCACCGTGATCGCCTGCCATGACATCTTCCGCAAATCATCCACCGCGGCAGTCTTGCCGGCAATTGCACGGATCGTGTTGCCGAAGGCGAATAGCAAGGTGCCCCCCAGCAGCAGCCAGGGGACGAGGCGCAGGAAGATATGTTGGGGCGTCTTGAGCAGCAGCAACGCGCCAACCAGCCCTCCGGCAACGCTCGTCAGCAGCAATGGGATCAACAAGCGTCGCGGCACGTTCAGCCGTTTTAGGTACGCACCGGTGCTGGCCGCCAACCCAGGCCACAGCGCGACCGTGTTGGTCGCGTTGGCCTCCACCGCCGGCACACCTGTCGCCAACAGTGCGGGGAACGAAATAAAAGTGCCGCCGCCCGCCACCGCGTTTAGCGTCCCGCCAATTACTGCAGCGAAAAACAGGAAGATGGCCTGGCTCAAGTGCAAACGTGAAATTTACCACGGAAACTTTCCAGGACCCAATCGAACCGGAAGGCAACTTACCAGCCAATCGCTGCGCCGTTGCGCTTCCGGAAGTGACGGTCGGAAAATGGCGCCGGTGTTTTGTCCGCTTGAGCCTGGAGGGTCTGCAGGACGCACTTCGTTCCGGTCGACCGCTAAAACAGTGCCCAGAAATCGTACCGCAGGTGCGGCAGCGAGCGCGCCCGGCAACCTGAAAAAAAATTCTGAAGAAAAGTTTTCTTGACAGATTGCATTTTGCTATGTTAAACACGAGCCCGTAGCAGGTCCGCTCTTTATTGCGGACAGGAACTTATATTCCGGACACGAACTTACCCGCAGTACTCTATAGATCTCTCGTTTTTCGTCGTCGCCCGAACGAACAAGGCAGCGCGCAGCATGCGTGTTCACTATGCCTTGGGGGGCGTGTCTGTTCTGCAAATCACCCCGGGAGAAGAAATGTATGCGCTCGCTAAAAATGTTTTTCGCGCTTGTGGTGGTTTTCATGGTGCCAGCTTCGCTCGCCCACGCTCAGGGCACGGAACCCGCGAGCAAGACCGGCGGATCGGCCTCCGGGGGCGCCACGAAGGAAGAAGTGAACCAGTTGCGCAGCGAGGTCGCCGCGCAGCGCAAGACCATCGAGGAATTAAAGGCTTTGGTCGAGAAGTTGGCTGCGGGGAAGACCCTGGCCACCGACAATAGCTCGCTCCAGATTCGGCCCGTGTCCGACGCTACTTCGGTGGAAACCAGTTCGCCGCCGCTTAACGCTCCCGGCGAGGGCACGGCTCATCTGATGAATACGGTTCTCGTGCAGCCCAACCCTGCGGCAGTGGCGGCTCTCGTGGATCAGGCTCAATCCTCCGCCCCCAAGAAAGATGCTCCTCCCCTTACCGCGGGATTTAATGGGGAACACTTCTTCATCAAGAGTGCGGACGGGCAGTTCAGCATCAGCCCCTATGGCTACGTGGACACCGATTACCGCGCCAACCAGGGCGACGGCGCGCCCGCTGACACGTTTCTCTTGCGCCGCGCTCGCTTCGGTTTTCAAGGCAACTATGGTTCTCACTTCGACTTTGCCCTGCTCACCGACGCTGCGGCAACTTCGGGCTCGGTGCTGCGCGACGTGTACCTCAACGTAAGAATTCGGCCAGAGTTCCAATTTCA
>JBEKYF010000102.1:0-12874 GCA_049511255.1 Terriglobales bacterium
TTTCGACTGCATGCCGCGAACTCTCCAAAAAGGAATAAGGCAGGAAGAGGATGTCAGCGCCCGCCAGCACCCCGGGCATTTCGGACTGCATGACCCAATTTTTTACGACCACATCAGGGTGGCTCCCGAAGGCGCCCCTCTGGTCGTCGCTGAGCCTGCTGTAGAGATGTAATTTGACGGAAATTCCGTCCCGCTGCAGTCGCCCGCTGGTAATGATTTCGATGAGAACCCTCAGGCTGTCCTCCACCGCATAGGTGATGGCACCCGCAAAGAGAATGATAGTCTCTTTGCCTGCCGCAGCGGCAAACTGGGCCCGTCGCGGATGGCGCTCGGTCGCCGGCCATTGCACTTCCGATTCGGCTCCGAACTCGACCTGCAGGAGCCGTCGCATTCCCGGGCTGATAGCGTACACGTGCGCCGCATGGCGCAGGACCATCCCGCTCAGTGGCTTGACGATGCGGCGCGAGAACCAGGTCGCCGCGGAATGAGAAAAGTATTCGTCGTGCACCAAAACGACGTACGGCTTTCTGGTCAGCCATCCAGCGGCCGCGGCAGCCAGGAAGTATCGTGAGTGAAAAACGGTGACGAGCACCGCGACCTGCCGTCGTAGGATGGTCACTGTGGCCGCGACGGTGACACAGGCCAGCACCGCCCAGTTCAGCAGATGCTTCAATCTCCCCACCCACAACCGTTTTGAAACGCCGAACCCGGGAAAAACGACATGGGGACAGCTCAGGCGGTCGGCGGGCTGGGACTCGCAAAAAGCCTCCGAATTGGTGAACACGATGACGTGGTCCGGGGCATAGCTCTGCAGCAGGCGCTTCATCAGAATGGGCCCGCCAGAGCCGTTGGCGGGAGGAAAGTCGCAGACATAGAGCAACTTGACGGCCCTCGGCTGGGTGGTGGTTCCCACCGGAGTTGTGCCTATGGTCTGTGCTTCCATTACCCGATTAGGCCGCGACACGCGACAGAGCATAACCTGGACGATGCGCGTACGGCGCAACCGTCCCACAGTTCGCCTACCACGAACACCCAGTCCGGGCGGTGCTTCTTCACCATGGATTCGAAGCCTGGCATGACGCGGGCGGTCTGCTCGGCATGGGTGCCGGAGCCGACCTCCAGGAATTCGTCCGGCAGGCCCATCCCCAGTTGCGCAAAGAATCGGTCAGACATGTTCTCGTCGTACTGTTGCCCCGTGTGGAGGAGAACCTGCTGGAACACGGCATGATGGAGGGCCATCTCGCGCATGGTGGGCGCGGTTTTCATGTAGTTGGGACGGGCGCCGACCACGTGCAGAACTTTCATCATCGAGCCCTTCCGTCCACGGTATCGACTCAGCGAGCGACCAAGCTCGCACTGCGGATGTTGTACACCCGGCACATCCATTCGGCGGTCAGCCGCACGCCGTCTTCCAGGCTGTACGTGTCCTGGTGAGCAAGATCGCGCAGGGCCTTGGACACGTCCACGCGCTTGTGGTGAGTCGTGAGGATCTCGGAATCGTGATACACCGCTAGCGATGGATCAGCTCCCGTCACCTTCAGGATCACGCTGGAAAGCTCTTCAATGGTGTGCTGACAATTTCCGCCGATATTGTACGTCTCTCCGGGCTTGAAATTGTCCACGATATTCGCCAGGGTTCGCACGGTGTCAGCTAGGTAGGTTGATGTCCGCGAGTGGCCGCGGAAAACCGTCCAAGGCAGCCCGTTTAGGGCGCAATAGAGGAACCGGCAGTTCACGGAGCGGTACGGACTGTAGTATTCCCCGGGCCCATAAGTATTGAAGAGCCGCACCACGACTGACTCGGTGAAATATTGCGACGCCGAGTTGCGGACCTGCATTTCGTTCACCCACTTGGTCATGGCGTAGTCGTTCATCTGCTTGATCTCGTACTCGTCCATGACCGTTTCGACCATCAACTCCGGCCAGTCGCCATACACTTCCGAGGAGGAGAAATGGATCAGGCGGAACTTGAGCCGCTCCTCCAGGCGAATGATATTCTTCGTGCCGACGGCGTTCGTGCGCCACAGCGTTTCGTAAAAGTCTTCGCCGTTCCAGCGGCCGAATTCGGCGGCACAGTGGTAGACGTAGTCGAACGGGCCCAGAGTCTCCATCACGCGCTCGATCTGGCGGAACTCGCCCACGTCGCAGCGCGCATACAAGGGCACACTGACGTCGGTGCGCACCGAGAACCCGACCTCATCGGGCTGATGGTCTGTGTCACAGGAAACGACGTGATGCCCACGCTTCCGCAGTTCGGATACCAGCCCTGCTCCCACTGTACCTAGACCACCTGTGACTAAGATGCGCATAGTCCTCTCTGCTCATGGGAATTCGGTCGTCTCGACCTTGCGAACTTTTCGTACATTTCTAATACTCTCGGCTTAATGACACTCGTATCGACTCTGGTCCTGCCAACACGATTATTTATCTCCGCAGCTCGATTCACCAAGTCATTGTCAGCCAACGCCTTACGGATTGCGGCCGCCACAGCGTCCGAATCTTCCGGAGGTACTAAGAAGCCATTCTGTCCATCCACAATCCACTCTGCTGTCGATACCGTGTCTGACTGGATAGGAAAGGCCCCCATGATCATGGCTTCCAGCATCGTATTTGGAGTACCGTCGGTGATGCTTAGCCCTAGCGCTATTCGCGCCCGGCCCATGAGTCTTACGATCTCTTCGTGGCTACTCTGTGGCAACAGGATAACAGAAAGTCCGGCATCAGACAGTTCCTCCACCGCTGAGCAGACTTGCGGATTGCCGTGCGCTGAAAACACAACTATCCGATAGTCCCGCAAATTTTGCGCACAAGATTTAATCGCCTGCAGCGCGATTAGCGCTCTGCCACCCCAGGTTTCGCTCTGATAACCCTTCACTGCAATAACTTTACGGCTAGACGGTTTTCCTTCTGCAACCTGCTGCATCCGATCGATCTCGAAACCTCCCCCAACTGGAAACACTCCAAGATCGCCGCCCCTAAACCCAAAGTTACGCGCCAGCATTGAGTCGCGAAAGCAATCAGCGATGAAGTAATCACACGCTGTGAGCACTTGCCTTATTCGAGGATCGTGTTCAGGTTGCTGTCCGAAGTGATAAATATCATTTCCCCAACATGAAAATATCCAAGGCGGAAACTGCGTCGCCTCCATTCTGCACCGCGATTCTAGCGTTAAGTAACCGGCCCTCTGCATTTCAAGTGTGTGGATCAGATCAGGCTTCAGATTTCGAATTGTCCGTGTGAGCATCGCGGCGCGCGTTGCTCCAACGCCCCGGATCAGCTGCGTCAGACGGGTTCGACCGCGAGGAAATGGCCACCAGATTCCAGTCTGACCAACACTTTCGTCCATGCTCGGCGAATACTGGCGCAGTAGTGGGTGAATGGTCACCCCTCGAAAACCTGTGTGAATATGGCCATCCTCACAGGGGAAAAGGTGCACATCCCAGTTACGGTCTTGCAATTGTCCGATCCAGCGCACCGTATGCACACTGTCGGCCATCGCCACAAAAAGGATGCGCATTACTCTCCATCACCCCGTCGCTGATCATTGTCCCTTCGACGGCTGACCGCGGACAGAAACCAGGACTCGAGCGTTTTCGGTTCTGAACTCACTGATGACGAGTCCCATTGCCTCGGCACAATGCCCGCCGACTCCACGGCCGGTACCGCCGTCTGCATGGCGGTTCGCGCCGCTGCTCGACAGATACTTATTGCAAAACGCTTCGGGAATGGCCTCCAGTAGGGCAAAGGTCCGGCGCCCCTCCTCACGCTGGAACAGAAAAGCGTGCAATGCCCACCAACTTCCGCGTTTCTGTTGCCGTCCACCCACGAGGGTGTAGGTTCGCGCCGAAGCGCTCGCATCGTCGAAGGCAAACCCGAAGGGAACACATGGATGTCCCATGGCTGGGTCCTGCAGTTGGCTGATCCAGCGTGCAACGTGCACGCTTTCCGTCATGGCCACAAAAAGAATTCGCTTCACCGATCCCTCAATATACCGACTGTCCCAGACACCGACGCTTCAGCTCCTGCATGAACAAAGGAACGTGCAGGCGATCCATGCGGGTCGGTGGATATGCCACCGGTTTGGGCGTGGGCAATGGCGCCCGGGCGGCCTCGGCCAACAGCACCGAGAAATCACGGACGGCGACATCCATCCGCGCGCGTTCCGGGACCGATTCCCGGGCGGCCCTTGCCATGCGGCGAAGCCGCTCGCGGTCTGTGGCCAACCGGGCCAGCGCCGAAGCGAACGCCTCGATGTCGCCGACTGGAAGCAGAAAACCGTTGGTTCCGTCTCGAATCAGCTCCCGCAGGCCGGGGAGGTCGGTTACAACAGGCACGACTCCTGAAGCCATGGCCTCCAGCGTCGAGATCGGTTGTCCTTCATATCCGCTGACCAGCAGTTGCACGTCCGATGCGGCCAGTGCTTCCAACGCCTTCTCGCTGGGCAGCCATCCCAGCAGGCTCACTCGCTCCCGCCCGCACGACATGGCCAAGCGCCGCTCCAGTGCCGCCCGGTCGGCGCCATCGCCGATCAGCGTCAGCGTGAAATCAACTCCTCTCGTCGCCAGCGCGTCCAGCAGCGGCGGCAGGTCAAGAACTCGCTTTTGTCGCTGGTCCAGCCGGCCGAGATACGCGATGCGCAGCTGACCGCGACCACCACCCTTCCCCTGCATCCTCTGGCCATACGGCACCGGGAACCAAAACCGTCGTACTTTGCCCCGCAACTGCGGGATGTCCGACTCAATGCGGGATACGGCGTCGTCACTGCAGGCCGCCACCAAGACCGCGATATCGGTGTTGCCGCGCAGGCGCTCGTACTGCCCTTCGTGTTCCACAATCACGGTTTCCACGAACCGTGCTGTGTGGCGATAGGAGGCGTAAAGGTAGCGCATGGCCAGCGCCGCCGTGTTCCAGGGAGCACCTACGGCCACCACGTGCGGAGAGAAGGTTCGAATGGCATCCGCAGTGCTATACACCAGGGCGCGCAGCGAATAATGACGCCGCAGGATCTCCCGCTCGCACGGCCAGTCGCTCCAGTCGTCATCATAGGGCTGAGCAGGTTCAGCGATGATCAGCTTACAGGCCCATCCCTCTGCCGGCAGGCGCTGGCAGAGACGCCGCAGCCAGACTGACGCGCCCCCGCGAGCGAAAATATCGGATACGAAGACGACGCGTCTCAAGCTTCACTCTCCCGCGTGGTACGGCGGCTTGACTCGCACTTTGGGACAAACTCGTCCCGCCGTAGCTCGCTCTCGCGGCCCCATGCCGATTCGCCGACCCATCTGCGCATTGTTTCGGCGATCCGACCAAAACCGAACGACTGAGCCTTGAGCGCCAAGCAGGGATATCGCGAACAACAACCGGACGCCCTTAAACAGAACTGAGAACCGCCACCTCAGCGTCGATCGCGCCCTCAATGATAGGCTTATGTAATGCCTTCCCCATGCCCACTGCAAACGCGCGCGGTGCTCCGCGGCTTCGGCGGGAGAAATCTTGTGCTTGGAGTAGAACTCATCCAGCAGCCGGTCCAGGGAATTCATCGCCCAGCGCATTCTGGTCAGCGGTATCTTCTCGAGCCGAGGCGCAGGCGCGCCCATGGCCGCGCAGAGTAAGTCATAGTCTGATACCGACAACAGAGGACATCCGAGCGTCGAACTAAGGCTGCGGAGCGAGATCGATTTGACCTGCTGATCTTGCAGCTCCCGTTTCTTGACCGAAACCGCCTGATGAGAGACACGCCGCAGAACCAGTTCTTCAGGCAGGGTGGCCAACCTGAAGCGCTCAGACATTTGAGACCAGAGGGCGTAATCCTCGACGCAGCTGCAGTGAGTGTCCTCGGGATAGGCTCCGCACGCCTCCACCGCTTCCCGTTTCATCATCACGCTCATGTGGGCAATCGGGTTGTAGAACAGCAGAGTCCACTTCAAGTCCACCTCAGAACGCGGCGGCGGCGCCGGTCGCCGATCAGTTCCCTCTTCCTCGCTCAGAGCCCACCCCGTGCTCACTAGCGCAACCTCGGGATGAGCTTCAAGAAAGTGAACTTGTTTCTCCAGGCGCCCAGGCAAGGAAACGTCATCGGCATCCTGTCGCGCAACATACTTCCCGGTCGCTTGCCGCAGCGCTTTGTTGAGTGAGCGCGCCACCCCGAGGTTCAAATCGTTGCGGAGCACGCGGATGCGCGGATCACCGAACCGGGCAAGGATCGCGCTGGTCTGATCGGTGGAGGCATCGTCGACGATCAGGAACTCAAAATCCTTGCAGGTTTGAGCAAGTATGCTCTCGATGGCCTCTGCCAAGTACCGTTCGCCGTTGAAAACGGGCAGGATCACGGTAATGCGAGGCATATATCTGTCTTCCGCAAAATAAAAAGGTAATCGCGATTTAAGTAGAGATTAGACGGGTCGGGCGAGGAGCCCTTTACTAATTCCCAATCCCCTCTTTCGATGAGGACGCTGATGATTTCGGGCGAGACGAAGTAGAACCCCTCGGGCTTGTATGTCTGCTGCGACGCAAAGCGCCGCCAGCCATCGGGGGACTTCAGGTTCGCGGTGTGCAAGAAAGCAACCCCGCCTTCCCTCAGAGTTCGCCGGATTGATTGAAAATATCTCCAAATCGTATGCAGGTCGAGGTGAACAAACACGTCGAATGCATACACAAAATCGAACCGTCCGAAGTACTGCGTGTCGAATTCAGGAGAATTGATTAGGTGGTAGTGAACATTCGGGTGCGTTGCCAGCGTTTTCCGGCACACGTCGAGCATTTCTTGCGATACGTCGAAGCAATGAAGCTCCTTGACGAGTGGCGCGACGCGCACGCTTAATCGCCCACCGCCGGAGCCAATTTCCGCAACGATCCTTTCGGGTCCCAAGTACGGGAAAACGAACCCTTCCAAGATGGGCCGGAGTAACTCTTCCCGTCCCCACTCGTCGCCGAGGTACTTAATCTCTCGCCTGGAGGTCTCCGGATCCGATCCGTCGTCAATAAAGGTAGTGTCAGGACTCCAGCGTTTGGCATACTCGCTCCAGAACCACCGGTTGTACTCAACATTTGCGCTTGGCGACGGAGATGGAACTTCCCGGCGCAAAGCACCCCGTACACGGTCCTTGAATCTTCTAAGAACGGGCATAGAACGGTTTCATCTCCTCGGTTCTCAGCCACGTACGCAAGCAGAACCCCCACTTCCCGTAATTTTCATGGCGTGCGCACCTTGTTGAAATACCTCGAATCAAACGGAAAAAAGCATCTCTAAAAGGGGCTGAATCGCGCAACTCATTCACCGACGTAATGGCCCACGGTCGCAGAGCGCGGTAAGGAAACTTCAACGCACTCGGCACTCTGGCCTTCAGCGGCGACAAACTGCCAGTCCTGGCGAATTGAGACGGGTTGGAGAATAGTGGGGTAACCGGTTTCCCGCCGCCCCAGACATCTGAGTAATAGCCCTGCTGGACGGATGTGGCGAAGATCGGTTTTGCCTCGAGACGCTTTGCAATTACCAACAGATACGTCTCCGCGTGATTCACGAGAGTGACCCGATCGCGCAGGTTTGCCGAGTCGGGAACCGCGAACCACTCGATGCTGTCCGTTTCAGTAACCACATCTGCTGGATGCCAAAACCGTTCTCAGGAGTGAAAACCCTGTAGAACAAGTCAGGACTAAATTGATAAAAACCGTGCCCAAAAAAGTTGTTGGCGAGCATTATAGCAAGGAAGTGCCCGCCGAGCGAAACCAACTCCACGCAGTGCTTGAGCGCCACCGGGTAGTTCAACACGTGCTCAAGCGTGCCGCTATCGATTACCGAGGTAAAACGCTGATGAAACGCATAGTCGATAGGGATACTGAAATCGTGAACATGCATCGCGCCTTCATACGGCGACGCATCGAAAGACGAAATCTCCTTTGCTCCCAGCAGCCGTAAGAACGGCTCGACATAGCCCTTTTCCTCTGTTATCAGAGTTCTCACAACTGATTCCGTGGCCAGATACCCAAACTCAGCAAGGTTCGATCGCAGCAATTCAGGGCCGATCATGAAGATTTGCCTACCGATCACGGCGGTGTTTGTGAAATCCGTCCCTGCTTCTTTGCGTGAAGTATGAATCAGTCTGGCTGAGAATGTTTTCGATGGCTCCTGACAAGAAGGCTTGGCCATTGAAACACTCATTACGACCGAGACGAATGGAGAACCCATGGCACGCTCAATCCTTAAGTGGTGAGTTTAGAGGGTTTCGATTACTCCTGGGAGCGCGTTTCCTCCGCGCTCGACTTGGAAGACCCGACCCGCAGTAAATGATAGCGACGAAAAAGCGTCATGCGAAGAGCAGCAAGCGCAAGACGAACCAGTTTGCGAAGTACATGTCGATCGATAGCCCTGGCGTTTTCCAGAATCGCCCACCTTCGGCTGAGCGGGATATGCCTCGTGAGCACTGCCGGGGCCCAAAGCGAAGAAACGTCCTCGCAAAGCTTCCTCCGAGCAGCCTCTGAAGGCGTCACTCTCTGAAGAATCCAGCGAGTCACCTCGAGATATTCGGCCGTGTAAACCCCGAGTCGTTGACTTTCTGCCCGAACACTCGTGTCATGAAACCGGTTGTAGTTAAGGGGCTCTCCTAAGTATGCAATTCTTCCCGTAAGAGCCATCGCAGCCCATAATTTCCAATCGCCGCCAAGGACCAGGCTCTCGTCTGCGCCGCCCACTCGCTCATACACTTCCCTCCGAAAAAGCACCGCACTCGCATTAGGGACTGTGTTCCGATGGACGAGATAATTCTGACATTCTTCGCGCCCGTCAGCCCAAAAATCCGCGGTCCACCTTTGCGTATCGAGATCGGTGAGATACGAATCCAAGAACCCGCTAATCTCACCGTCCGCTGAAACTCGCCATGATCGACAATATGAGAATACAGCACTTGGCTCCGAATCAAGTCGAACCACTAGTTTCTCCAGCAGCCGCTCGTCGGCGTAGTCATCCGATTCGGCGATCCATACATACTCCCCGCGTGCCATCCCGACACCCTTGTTCCACTGCTTGAACGTACTGCCCGAGTTCTTCTCGTTGAACATCATTCTTATCCTCGGGTCATCAGCATACTTGGAGAGAATCGATCGGCTGTCGTCGGTGGAGCAGTCGTCCAGCAGGATCAGTTCAAAGTCCTGGTACGTCTGGCACAGCACGCTTTCGATCCGCCGGCGCAGGAAGCGCGCATGATTGTAGTTCGGGACGACGATGCTCACTTTTGGCATAGAATTCGTGAAAGTTCAGAAGGCAGCGTATTAATCTGACCGCCCTCAGACTATAACTCCAGCCCGGTTAACGGATCCACATCGTCATCGACAGGAATCGCTCGGTAACATGTATACGCAAATTGAGCATAACGTGAACGCGTGCCGAGCTCTACCGAACTGCCCAACGCAACTCTCAGCTGGACCCTCTATTATAGGAACACACACTTACATGAAGATTCTGAATTAATTCTGAATAATCCCGCGTTTCATTTTTGGAATTGCTGCTTGAACCGAGATTTGAGCAATCTACGAAGATTGCGGAAAGTCCATTTCAAAGATTCCTGCTGGCTAGCTACTTTTCGGTGCAAAATGATGAGTTGCAGCCAAGCGTGCCGATATAGGGGGCCATGCTTTATCGCAATGAATTCCTCGACTTGCTTTTCGAATCCATGCGCACGAGTGATCATCGATTCTTTGGCTATCCGATAGCCAAACAAGACCTCTGGCACATAGACAAATTGCCAGCCATGCTCCAAAGCGCCCAACCAGAAATCCCAGTCTTCCAATCCTTGAACTGGCATGGAGCCATCGTAACCGTTGTTCTGCTCCCAAACAGAACGCCGATAGATGGCACAAGCATCAATGTAATTCCATTGGAGCAACTGATCCCGGTCAAACGAGCCAACGTGCCAACGGCCTGTACGTCCGCCGATATATTCCGCATCGCCATAGACGACGCCAACTTGTGGATTGGCGTCCAAAATTCGAATTCCATGCTCGATATAGCCAGAGCGCAGATGGTTGTCTGCATCGAGTGGGAGAATATATTCTCCCTTTGAAACGAGGATGCCAGCGTTCCGCGCCGCGGCCAGCCCCTTATTTTCTTGCCGGACAACGTGAATTCGTCGCGCGGTTAATGCGTCCATCTCTTTGCGTGTCCGCTCATCGGTGGAACCGTCGTCCACTACAATTAATTCAATATCATCCCGCTTGATATTGGTCACGCTACCGACTGCCTCCAGCAGAAACTCGCCGTGATTAAAACACGGAATTACGACGGAGACTTTGCAGGATTTGGTCATTTGAGACCTGAATCCAACGGAATGGCTGCGGGTTTCCTGGCGACGACATAGTTCATTGGATTATTGCGAGCCGGGTGGCGGTCGTCAAGATAAGCGAAAATGGGTAGTGGGCTGTTTTCAAGAAATGGCCTAAGGCGTAAGCTTAATTCGAGATTCCTATGAAACAGCGAATAAGGGCTGCGGCAAAGGCACTGCTTGGGCGTAACGCCTTCCCTGAGCTTAACACGGACAAGAAGGAATTGATCGATTTTGCGTGCGAGCGGCTCGGGATGAACTCATTTGCGGATCTGGGAGCCATCTGGAACGTCGACGGCGGATACACGTTCTATGCGATGGAACGACACCGTATCAAGAATGCATTCACCGTGGACACCGACTTCACGCCGCCTTTTCTAGAGAAGCAGAAAAAACATCCCGGGCTCAAGATCATTCAAGGGAATTTCGGAGATCGTTCAGTATTGGAGAGGATTTGCGAGGTCGATGGAGTATTCTTCTTTGACACACTGCTTCATCAGGTCAGACCAGACTGGGACGAAATTCTGCAAATGTATGCGCGTGTGGCGAAACATTTCCTTATTTTCAACCAGCAGTACACTAATTTTTCCTCAACGACCAGGCTGCTGGACCTGGGAACGGACGCTTACTTTCGCAACATTCCACATAGTCGTGACGAAGAGCCGTACAAATCGTGTTTTCAGAACCTAGAGGCCATTCACCCGCAGCACGGACGCCCATATCGCGATATTCATAACATTTGGCAGTGGGGCATCGTCGACACGGACCTCATACGTTGTGTGAATAGTTTGGGTTTTAGAATGCAGTTTTACAAGAATTGCGGGCAATTCGGACAGTTAACAAACGTGGAGAATCATGCATTCATCTTTTCCCGAACAAGAGATGCTGTTTGATGAGCTGAAACTCATGGTACGTCGCCGGCCCCTGTACCCTTCTTTTCTTCGGGCACGTTTTTTGCCTTCGCATAGCAAAAACTCCATACTTCATCACACTGTACGTGCGTAGTTTGTCACGCCACGGACGGTCGTATTGTGATGCAAAGCGCAAGCGCTCCCCATATCGCGGATGAGCTGGAGAACTGCATCTTTACAAGCTCCGGTCATCAGACAGGTTGCGCGCATACGAAAACGATCATTACGACGGAGACGGTAGGAGAGGCCATGAGAATCTCACTTGCCAAGTGGCTGGCTCACGGAACTTCCATCTGCGAGCGAAGCTGTTTCAATTTTGGCTTCAAAATTCGACGGTATATTCAAGATTCCGGTCCATTCGTCAAAAGGAGTTTGGTAACTTTCCGTCACAACGTTCATCTCTGGCTCGCAATTCCAACCGTCGACCAGCTTACCGTCGTCGTACAAAGTCACCGCCCAAGTATACAAACCTGGACGCAGCGGAAGCATCGGGAACGTGTGATCGAGAGCATATTCACCGGATTCGAGTGCGAGCTTCTGCGGGGCCTTGGACCAAATCAACTGTTGTTCGTGGTTATAGAGCGCGATTCCGTGCATCGCCTTCGCGATGGGGCGCTGAACCTCAAGGGCGATCCGGATCGTAACGGGTTCGAGATTGTTGAGCGAGTGCCGATTGTCGCCGTTCCGGCCGCCGATCTCCCAACTGAGGAAGCGCGATATCGAGCCGCGAACCGGTTCGTTCTTGTTGCGGCTGCCGCGGGCCATGGCGCTCTCGTACGCGCCGACTACTTCATGAGAGGAGGCGTTCATGCGTATCCCCCCGCCCTCGATCCAGAGGGCCCTTTGACAGAGGCGGCGAATCTGAGCCATTTGATGGCTGACGAACACGATGGTGCGGCCGGCGTGGGCGACGTCGCCCATTTTGCCGAGACATTTTTTCTGGAAATTGATGTCGCCCACCGCCAACACTTCATCCACTAGCAGAATCTCCGGCTCCAGATGCGCCGCCACCGCGAACGCCAGCCTCACGTGCATGCCGCTGGAATAGTGCTTAACTGGTGTATCGATGAATCGCTCGAGCTCGGCGAAAGCGACAATTTCATCAAATTTGCGCTTGATCTCGCTCTTGCCCATGCCGAGGATTGCGCCGCTGAGAAAGGTGTTCTCGCGGCCGGTCAGTTCAGGGTGAAAGCCGGTGCCGACCTCGAGGAGGCTACCAACGCTTCCATGAATCTCCGCCCATCCGGTTGTCGGTTTTGTAATGCGCGAGAGGATTTTCAGGAGGGTAGTCTTGCCGGCGCCATTGCGGCCGATGAGGCCGAGGACTTCGCCTTCGCGGACTTCGAGGGAGACGTCTTCCAAGGCCCAGAAAGTTTCATCTTTCTTGGGGCGGCGGAAGACGGACAGAGGAGATTTCAGCATGCGGCTGAGATGATCACGGAGGAGCGTGCTCTGCTGAAGAGCGCCGCGATGGTAGCTCTTGCCGAGACCTTCGCCATGGATGACGACTGTGCTCATTGATCGTTGGCCTCAACGGCTGAAGCCGAACGGGCACGGCATGCCGTGCCCCTGCAAAGGCAAAGAACCAAGGCGGAGCTAGACGCGGTCGGCAACGGTGCCCTCCATGCGCTGAAAGAAGAAGAGGCCGCCGAG
>JBEKYF010000103.1:0-12580 GCA_049511255.1 Terriglobales bacterium
CTGTTTCTGGACGCGCTGCGCTACAAGCCGCATCCCACGCATTCGACCGTCGAGCAGTCGCTGAAGATCGTGGACGCGGTGAAACCAAAGCGCACGTTTTTCACGCACATCTGCCACGACCTGCCGCACGAGGCGACCAATGCCGCGTTGCCGCCTGACGTGCGGCTGGCGTTTGACGGAATGAAATTGGAGTTCGAGATTTGAGTTCACCGCCAAGACGCCGAGAACGCCGGGGTTTTCTTGGTAAAGATTTTCTCGGCGCTCTCGGCGTCTCGGCGGTGAAAGAGATTTAGGGTGCGAACTTTCCATAAACTCGACGATGTTCCCCGCGACTTCGGGCCAGCGCTCGTCAGCGTCGGTAACTTCGACGGTGTGCACCGCGCGCACCGGCATGTTCTGGATGAGATCGTGCGGCGAGCGAAAGCCGGGAACGCGCAGTCGGTGGTGGTCACCTTTGAGCCCCACCCCGCCCGCATTCTGCGTCCCGATCACAACCTGAAGCTGCTGACTCCGCTTGCAGAAAAACTACGCCTGCTCGAAGCTACCGGCATTGACGCGGTTCTATTGCTCCCCTTCTCGCGCGATCTTTCACTGATGACGCCGCACCAGTTTGCCCATGAGATTCTGAAGAAGCGACTGCATGCCCGTGAAGTTCACGAAGGCTACAACTTCCACTTCGGCCACAAGGCAGCGGGAAACATCGAACTGCTGCGCGAGCTGGGCAAGGATAAAGAGATGGGATTTGAAGTGCACGATTATCCCGAGATGCGCCTGCGCGGCGAGCGGGTTTCGAGCAGCCACATTCGTAGGTTGCTTTCTGAAGGCCGGGTCAGCCGCGCGCGCCACTTGCTGGGGCGTCCATTCAGCATTCTCTCCACCGCCGGCCGTGGACGCGGATATGGGGCGAAATATACCGTCCCGACGATCAATCTGGCGCACTACGAAGAACTCGTCCCCAAGGATGGCGTGTACATCACTCGTACGCGAATCGGCAGCGGCAATAATAGCGACTGTTTCGATTCGGTTACGAACGTTGGAAACCGCCCTACGTTTGGCGCCGAGTCTTTTGCGATTGAAACGCACCTACTGAATTTTCATCCGCTCGAACTTTCCGCGGAGACCGAAGTCGAACCCCACTTCCTCGATCGCCTGCGCGACGAGATCAAGTTCCCGTCGGTCGACGCGCTGAGAGAGCAAATCGGACGGGACGTGGCGAAGGCCGAGCGCTACTTCCGGCTCTTGCGATAGCTTTTGCTGATTCTTCCCGGCTGGCCGCTGACTCACTCAATCGGCTCGACCACCAACTCCTCGCCCCGAGCCCGTTCCGGCAACTGGATCAGCACAATCGCTACCAGCACCAGAACGATTCCCGCCGTTTGCATTGGCCGCAGTAACTCGCCCAGCACAAGCGCCGCGATCATGATACTGAACACCGGCTCCAGGCAACTGGTCACAATGGCGCGGGTCGGCTCCAGGTGCTGCAGCCCGGCGAAGTAACAGGAAAATGGCCCGAGCACGGAAACCAACGAAAACGCCAGCATGAATTCCCACTGCTGCCGGCCATAGTGAGCAGCGACAATTTTCCACGGAGGATTTACGAAGATCCAAAATGTTGAAGCGGCGACCAACACCCACAGCAGCACTTTCCAGCGGTCATAGCGCGCCAGCAATGTGTGTCCGCCGACGTTATAAAACGCAAAGGAAAAGGCAGCCAGCAGTGCAGCCGTGACTCCGACCGCGTCCAGGCGGAAGCCGCCCGAGCCGACAAAGCCGACCGCCAGCGCGCAACCCACCACGGCCAGCCCCACCGCCGCGCTTCTCCTCCACGAAGGTCGCTGCGCTCCGCGTGCCACGGTATAGAGCAGCACCCAAACCGGCGCCGTGTATTGCAGGATTATGGCCGTCGCTACGTTCGTCCGTTGAATCGCGAGGTAGTAGAAATAATTCGACGCCGCGACTCCCAGAATTCCAAGCAGTAAAAACCGCACCAGGTCGCGCCCGGGAATGCGCAGCGCGGACGCTCCTCTCCGCGCCAGCAGCACGGGCAATAACACCGCCAGCGACAAAGTGGTACGGCTCTGCGACAGGATCAGCGGATCGATCTTTTCTAGTGAGGCGCCTAGTGATGTTCCGAGCGACGTCCCGCCCGGCAGCAGATGCCCAGTGAATGCGGCGCGACCGAGCGTCGCCGAAATTCCCCACAGAAAGGCCGCAGTCCCGATATAGAAGTAACCCCGCAGCGGATGAGTGCCAGGCTTCACGAAACGTGCTCAATGGTGTAGGTGATCTTCGCAGTCTTCTCCAGCATGGCGGAAACCGAGCAGTACTTCTCTTTCGAAAGCCGGACCGCGTCTTCCATGGCTTTCTGCGACACCTTCCCCCGAACGAGATAGGTCAAGTGAATCGAGGTATAGACGGCGGGATAGCCGTCCGCTCTTTCGGCCTTAGCCCGCACTTCTAGCCCGGTGAACGGTTCGCGTTTCTTGCGGAGAATCCCCACCACGTCCGAGGCGGTGCAACCGCACAGACCGAGCAACACTAACTCCATCGGAGTGTTGGCGGTTTTCTCGGCTGCGGTATCCATCACGATCGAGTGCCGCGACGTTGCCGAGCCTACGTATCGGTCTTTGTCCGTCCAATTTACTGAAGCTTCAATCATGGTGCCTCTCGTTGTCTCTCGTTGTCTAACAACGGAGCGACGGGCGTCTCGCTCGTCCAACTGTATGAAGGCCGGGCGAGGACGCCCGGCGCTCCACTATCTTTGTTAGCGGCGGTTATCCGTCATCGGCTCGGGATGAATCAGTACCCGGAACAGTTCCGGCGCGTCGTGTTTGAAGCGGATCTCGAGCGATGTCTGAACGTCGTGCACTCGCGAAAGCGGCATATCGTCGGGCAGCGTGCAGTGGCAGGAAACATACAGCCGCGCGCGCACCTTCTTGAACTGGAATTCGTGCACGTCCATCACCTCGGGAAACTCCTTCACAATATCCTTGAGCCGCTGTTCCAATTCCGGCTCGCGAACGATCTGCTCTCCGGTTTCAATCGTCGCCGGCTCACTCTCAATATGCGTAAGGATGGTCGCAATTTCCGGGATCTCGGTGCGCATCTCGGTTTCCAGCCGGGTAACTTCATCGTGCGCCTGCTTCATGCTGAGTTGTTCGTCGAGTTCCAGATGCTGTTCCACATGCAACTGCCCGTTCAGGTCCTGCACACTGATGTCGTGCACATTGAAATTGTGGCGGGTCGCCACGGCGCGGATGCGGTCAAAAATATTTTCCGTGCGCCGGGCCCGCGGGACGGTGTGCACCATCACGTCAGCATCGGGCAAAACCTCGCGCACCCGCGACCTCACCGCATCGGACACCTGCTCGGAGCGCTGGAACGTGAAATTACGTTCCAGTCCCACCGAAACGTCGGCGAAGTAGCCGTTCCCGGCTTTCCGGAACCGGACTCGCTCCACCTCGAGCACGCCCTCGACGGTCCCGATCCGGTCGAGAATCTGGCTGCGCACGCCGGCTGGCGCGGCATCGAGCAGCGCATCCGCCGTTCTCCGCGCCAACCGCCAGCTCACGGAAATCACCACGCCCGCCACGAACAGTGCGGCAATCGGATCGGCCTGGCGCAGCCATCCCACGTGATAGCGGCGCCCCACCGCGACCAGCGCGAGGCCCAGGATCACTACCGCGCTCGACCAGATGTCGGTTGAAAAATGAAGCGCGTCGGCTTCCAGCGCCTGGCTGTCGTACTTCATCGCAATGCGTCCGAGGGCGCGGGAGCGCCAGGCGTCGACTGCGATCGACAGGAGCATGACCAGGAACGCAGGCACACTCGGCTCGATTTCCACGCTGTGGAAGAACAGCCGCCTGATCGCTTCATAAACGATCCAGACGCAGGTCATTAGCAGCAGACCGGTTTCGATGAAGGCCGAAAAATTCTCGAACTTGCCGTGTCCGTACTGGTGATCGGCGTCCGCCGGCTTGTCAGAAACCCGCACCGAAAAAAACGTCACCAGGGCCCCGACCAAATCCAATCCGGAGTGTGCAGCCTCCGATAAAATTCCGAGCGAGCCGGTCGCGATCCCCACAACAATTTTCAAGATGGTGATCACCAGAGCCGCCAGCACGGAGTTTCCGGCGACGGCCCGCTTTTCGCGAAGCATCGACACGGAACTGAATAGGGCCCGAATTTCTGGCATAAACCTCATTATCGCTTTGGATTCGCCCGCCGCCAACCCCTTGCGCCCACCCCTTGCCCGGTCTCCGGCGGGACATGCTACGATGACATTCGTCGCAATTTCTCCCTGGAGGATCCTGATTCATGCGTTTCCAGTGCCTCGTGTGTCTCTTGCTCGCCGGCTTGGCCTACGGACAAGCTGCGCAACCGGCTACACCTCCCACCGCCGGAGCGAAGGCGGAACAAAGCGTTTCCGCCGCCCCCGATAAGGCCCCCGAAGTAAAAGTTGGGCCTGAGGATGCGGTGATCACGCTGAAGAATTTCTGCGCCAATGCCACCCAACAGGGCGACGCCTGCAAAACCGTGATTACTCGCGCGCAATTTGAGAAGCTCACCGAAGCGCTGCAGCCGGGAATGTCGCCGGCCATTCGTCGCCAGCTCGCAACGCGGTATTCGGCGGCATTGAAGATGTCGGCCGCGGCGGAAAAACGCGGCCTTGACAAAGGGCCCAAGTTCGACTTGTTGATGAACTATGCGCGCGTGCAAATTCTTTCTCTGGAGCTGGCTGGCGCTCTGCGGGAAGATTCCGGCAAAGTTAGCGACGCCGATATCGAGGACTATTACAAGAAGAACGAAGCCTCATACGAGCAAGCTACCTTGGCGCGGATTGTTATTCCCCGCGCAAAACAGATCAAGCCGCCGGTCGCGACTCCGAAGGCCGGGGAAAAGGCCGGGGCGAGCCCGACTGCGACGCAACCGCCGACCGCGGAGCAGCAGAAAGCTGCGGAAGAAGCGATGACGAAACTCGCTGCCGATCTCCGCGCCCGCGCGGTTAAGGGTGAAGACCCCGACACCCTGCAGAAAGAGGCCTACGCCGTCGCTGGTCTTCCCGGCAATGCCCCTGGCACAAAGATGGAGAAGGAGCGTCGCAGCATGCTGCCTGCGGGCCATCAAGCGGTGATGGATTTGAAGCCCGGCGAAGTGTCTGAAGTGATCTCCGACCCCAACGGCGGGCACTTCATCTACAAGCTTGTCAGCAAAGAGACCTTATCTCTGGATACGGTAAAACCGGACATCCAGAAGATAATTTCCAGCCAGCGCTATCACGACAGCATGCAGAGTTTTCAGGGCAATGTCGACCTGAACGATGCCTACTTCGGCCCCGCCCGAAATCCTGGCATGCCGCCACGCCCCATGGGAGCAAAGCCGTCCGCCCAACCGGCCGTAGACCCCGACTAAATGGAAACGGCAAAGCCAACCATCATCGTCACCGGCGTTTCGGGTAATCTTGGCCAGCGGCTTCTGCCGCAGCTCTCGGATTACACGGTAGTGGGCATCGATGTCACGCCCCCCACCCACTCCCCGGTTGACCGCTTTGTGCCGCTCGACCTGGGAAGAGAAGAGTCCACCCGCGAGTTGCTCCTGCTGCTACGCGAGTTGCAGTCTGCGTCTGTGGTGCACCTGGCGTTTGTGATCGATCCCCAGCGCTCAGGAGTTGTGGACGCCGACCGGATGTGGCGGATCAACGTGGCCGGCACAGCTCGGGTGATGGAAGCGATTGCCGAAGCCAACCGGAACGCTGCAAACACCATTCGGCAGTTTATTTTTCCCAGCAGCGTGTCGGCGTATGGCTCCGACCTGCCCGCACCTGTCACCGAAGACTCGCCGCTCGGCGCTCACACGCTGGCTTACGCGATCCACAAGAAAGAAAGTGATCTGGTCGTGCAGCAGCGCGCGCCTTCCCTGCGCGGATGCGGCGTCTTCATTCTGCGTCCCCACATTTTCGCCGGAGCCAGCGTCGAAAATTACCTGATGGGAGCCTTCCGCGGAACGCCCAGCGGGAAGGGGCGGCGCGCCGCCCGTATGCGCCAGTCGGCGAAACGCCTGCCCTGCATGCTGCCCTTCGGCCAGAAGTATCTGGACAACAAAATCCAGTTCGTCCACGTCGACGACATGGCCCGGCTGATCGCGTGGATATTGACGCGGGAACCGGAAGCGCAGCGGCTGACCATCCTGAACGTTGCCGGACGCGGCGATCCTTTGACCTTCGCGCAGTGTATCGAACTGGCGCGCGTCAAATTGCTGCGAGTCCCGGGCCGGTGGGGCATGCGCCGTGTTCTGCAGCTTTTGTGGGACTGGAACATCTCGGCGATTCCGCCGGACGCGGTCCCTTACATGACCGGCCAGTACATCATGAACACCGACCGGCTGAAGAAATTTCTCGGCGACGACTACGAGCGGGTGATTGAGAAAACGAATTTCGAGGCGTTCGCGGATTCGTTCCAGAAAAACTAAATAACAATTTGACCGCCGAGATCGCTGAGTACGCAGAGAATTTTCCAGAACAACACCCAAGAATCTCTGCGTACTCAGCGATCTCGGCGGTTAAAGATCTTGACTCTCTTTCACTCCCCGGTACAGCCCCGCAACGCCAAACGTGTACGGAGTCCAGGAAGCCTCGCGGAACCCGGCCTGACGCATGTGCCCGAGCATTTCCTCTGGCGCGGGAAAGCGCTCGACCGATGCCGGCAGGTACGCGTATGGACCTCTGACTCCCGAAAGCACCGTCCCGACCGCTGGAAGAACTTTCTTGAAGTAGACGCGGTAGCAGTGTCCGATCAAGCCGCCTGGCTGTCCGAAATCCAGGATGCCGCATTCTCCGCCGGGAGCGAGCACCCGTACTATTTCACGCAACCCCGCGTCGTAGTCGGCCAAGTTTCTAAAACCGAATGCCGACGTCACCAGATTGAAATGTCCATCGGGAAACGGCAGCCGCAGAGCGTCCGCTTCGATCCAGCAAAGCGTCGCGCCGCTTCCCTTCTCCGCCGTCTTCGCCGCCGCGCGCTGCAGCATGGCGTGAGAAAAATCCGCGCCCAGAATCTGCGCAGATCCCGAGCGCGCGCGCTTGCGCAAAGCGAACGTCATGTCTCCGGTGCCGCAACAAAGATCCAGGACGCGAGCCTCGGGACACTTCAGAATGGCATCGAACTTGCGCGCCGCGCGCCACCACCACAACCGGTCAATGTTGAATGAAAGAACGTGATTCAGCAGGTCATAGCGCGGCGCAATGGAGGTAAACATCTCCCGGACGGCCGCCGCCGCCGACTCGCGGTCTTGCGTGCCTGCGGGAGCCGCGCCTGCGATCCGCTGATTTATCTCTTGATTCATATGACGGTTGCCGGTGGAGAGCCGGGCGTCCCCGCCCGGCCGCCATACTGCTGGACGGGCGAGATGCCCGTCGTTCCACCAGATGTCACAGTACTAACTCCGCGCCAGTTTTCGAATCTCGTCTATCGCCGAGCGCACGATTGCCTCCGGCACGTCGCGCGTGATCTCAACCTTGCCGATCTCCCGCGGCAGAATAAAGTGCACCACTCCCTGCCGCATCTTCTTGTCGGAACGCAACCGCTTCAGGATGCTTGCGGTCTGCAACTTCATCCGCGGCAGCCTGCCAAAGCCAAGCACCGCGTTCGTAATGCGTCCCGCCGTCACACTATCCAATTTGCCGGTGGAGAGCGCGATGTGCGTCGCCGCAATCATTCCCCACGCCACCGCCTCTCCGTGGAGCAACTGCGTGTAGCCTGTCTCGGCCTCAAGCGCGTGTCCGATCGTGTGGCCGAAGTTGAGCACTTGCCGCAAACCGCCTTCGCGTTCGTCGGCACTCACCACCGACGCCTTCAAAAGCACCGAATCGGCAATCACTTTCTCAACCAGCACGGGGTCGCGATCCAGAATCTCGCGGCGCCGGTCTTCAAACAGCCGGAACAGTCCCGGATCTCCGATAATGCCGCACTTCAGCGACTCGTACAGGCCGGCGTAGTATTCACGCGAAGGCAGCGTCTCCAGAACGGCGGGGTCGATCAGGACAGCGCGCGGCTGGTGGAAAGTCCCGAGCAGATTCTTCCCCGACACCAGGTTGACGCCCGTTTTCCCGCCGATCGCCGCATCCACCTGCGCCAACACGGTCGTTGGCGCCTGGATGACATCCACGCCTCGCATATAGATCGAAGCCAGGAACCCGGTCACGTCGCCGACCACGCCGCCGCCGAGCGCAATCAGCGTTACCCCGCGATCTGCGCCCCGCTTTACCAGTTTCTCCGCCAGCTTCTCCAGCGTCGTCAGACGTTTTGAGCGTTCGCCATCGGGCATTTCGAGTATGTCGGTTTCGACTCCCGAGGCCGACAGCGATTTCAGCAGGATTTTCGCCCAGCGCCGCCTTACGGGCGGGACGGTGACCACAAACGCGCGGCGATTTTCAAGAATCTTGCCCAGGCATTCTCCGGCACGGGCGAGCAGGCCGTTTTCGATGAGCACTTCATAGGATCGCGACGGCGTGGCGACTGGAATGCTAATCATGAATAGTCATCATAGCGTATGGGCGCTGTGTCCTCTGTGTCCCCCTGTGCTTGAAGGTCTTGACTTTGCGAACGCCAGTAGCGGATTACTCGGCCGGCTTCTTTTGGGGATTCACTAACGAGACGATGACGGAAGCTCCTAAAACAAGAAGCACGATCGTTAGCGCCCACCCGGTCGGAATGGTCACGTAGTGCGACGCCAGCATTTTGATTCCGATAAAAATCAGCACCACCGACAATCCGTAATGAAGGTAACGAAACAGGTCCATCATTCCCGCCAGCGCAAAGTACATCGAGCGCAGACCGAGAATGGCGAATACATTCGACGTATAGGCAATAAATGGGTTCAGAGTGATGGCGAGCACCGCCGGGATCGAATCCACCGCAAGAAGAATATCGCTGGTCTCGACCATCAGTAGCACCACAAACAGCGGAGTAGCGTAAAGTCCGTTCCTTTGCTCTGAAAATCGCCGTGTAAAGAGCTGCCCGTCCACATATTCTTTGGTCACGGGGAAAGCTCGGCGGAAGAGGCGCAGAACAGGATTTTTCTCGGGATGGATTTCGGTTTTGCCCTGCCGCAGCAGCTTGAGTCCGGAATAAACAAGCAAAGCTCCGAATGCGTAGGTGATCCAACTGAAGCGCCGGATCAGGCTCACGCCCTCCACGATGAACACGCCCCGCATGACGAGCGCCCCGAGAATTCCCCAGGACAGCACCTTGTGCTGGTACTCTTCGGGCACCTTGAAATAGCGGAAGATGACGAGAAATACGAATAGGTTGTCGACGCTGAGCGACAGCTCGATGACGTAGCCGGTCACGAACTGCAGCGCCTGCGCCCGCCCGTGCCAGAACAATACCAGCACCGCAAACGCGGCCGCCAGCGCGATCCAGGCTCCCGACCAGGCAAGCGCTTCGCGAAAGCTGACGCGGTGGGAGCGACGATTCAGCACGCCCAGGTCGAGCGCCAGCATCGCCACCACAAACAGGTTGAAAAGAATCCAGCAGACGAGCACAGGGAATCTTACGAGAATCAGGTGACAGGTGTCAGGTCTCAGGAAAACCCTAGCCACCGGCAGCCAACCTACAGTAAAGAGAAACAGCAGTTTTTCCTTGACGGGCGCTGCTTTCAGGGTGGGAACCGCCTCAGCGCAAGCGCAGAATCTCGACCGTGATGTTATCCGGGCCCCCGCGTTCCCGAGCCAGTTCGATCAGCTGGCGGCCCGCTTGTTGCGCGCTATTGTTTTCCACGGCGTCAAGAATCTCCGAGTCGTGTACTTGTCCCCACAATCCGTCGCTGCAGATCAGGAGCACGTCCTTCGGGCGCAAAGGCTCCGGGTGTCCGGGCGAGTCCATAATGAGATCGGGGTTCGTGCCTAGAGCTGCGGTCAGAATGTTCCGTTGCGGATGATGTTCGGCTTCTTCCGGGCTGATCATTCCCGCCTCAACCAGCCGCTCCACATAGGAGTGGTCGTGCGTTACGCGCTTAATCTGGCCCTCGCGGATCAGGTAGAGCCGGGTGTCGCCAACATGCACGTAGTAGAGCGCGTCGTATTGCGCATCCCCGTCCGCAACCCTGACAATCGCCGCCGCCGTGCAAGTCGTTCCCATGCCCCGCAGTTCCGGATGCGCAAAGCTGTATTGCCGGACTTGCTCGTGGGCTGCCTGCAAAGCCGCAACTAGCGCTTGCTGCGGGTCGTCGCCGCCAAAGTCGCGATAGACCGCCGTCAGCGTTTCCACTGCCAGCCGGCTCGCTTCCTGACCGCCTTCGTAGCCGCCCATGCCGTCCGCTACTACCGCCAGCCGCCCCTTGCGCAGGAACTCCCGGTCGTCCTCCGGCTCCCAATAACCGAAGGAATCCTCGTTATTCGTACGCACGCAGCCGACGTCGGATTGGCTCGATACCTCAATTCCGGCGCGAACCTTCATCCGGGCACGACTTCAATTGCGGGGATGACAAGCATAGGCAACGATTGCATTCACAGGCAAGCTGAGGATTATAAAGGTTGCGGGCAGAACGCTCAAACAGAGCATTGCCGAAGTGCGACGGCAGAAGTCAGCAACCGCCGAATTCCACGATTTTCACTTCTGCAATCCGGCCTCTAACTTCTACAATCACTCTTCTACAATTACTTCATGTCCGATCAACCGGTACCGCCGCCGCAGCAGCCTCCACCCCCAACCGAGCCGATCACCGAGTTTCACATCGGCGACGAATTCGGAACCGCCAAGCGCAATCTTCCGCCCGCTGGAATTGTCCTGATCTGCATCGCTGCCGTCGCTGTAATCGTGGGAATCTTCGCTTTCAAGGAACGGCCGAAACCGCAGGGCGCGGGTTCGATCGATTTCGTGGCCGCGGCCGAAGTGCCCGGCCAGAACATGATCCTGACCGCCATCACCCTGACACTCCGCAATACGGCGGATAAACCGCTGTGGATTCACACGCTCAAAGCGCAGCTCACTACCGCCGACGACAAAACCTTCGACGATGACGCCGCTTCTGCGGTGGATCTCGACCGCTATTTCCAGGCGTTCCCGGCTTTGAAAGAAAGTTCCGAGCCGCCGCTTTCGCCCGAAACCAAGCTGCTGGCCGGAGCCGAACAGAGAGGCACCATCATTGTCAGTTTCAAGGTCACCCGGGAAGCTTTCGATCAGCGCAAATCCCTGACGGTCACGATTCAACCCTATGACCAGGTGTTGCCCGTAGTATTGAAGTAATGCGGTGGAGCGACGGGCGCCCTCGCCCGTCCAGTGTGGATGGGCGAGGGCGTCCGGCTCTCCACCAACAATTCACGCGTCACTCATTCTCGAGTTGTTGACGCGCTTGCGCAAGCGCGGCCTGCTGAGCGCCGCTCACCTTCGGATACTTCAAATTCATACGCTTCAACGCATCCACCACAGCGTGCGAGACCACCAACCGTGTGAACCACTTGTTATCCGCCGGCACAACGTACCAGGGTGCGTGCTCACTGGCCGTGTGCCGGATCATATCCTCATACGCTTCCTGGTATGCGTCCCAGAATTGGCGTTCCTTCACATCGAACGCAGAAAACTTCCAGTTCTTGTCCGGCGTGTCGAGCCGTTCCATGAACCGGCGCTTCTGCTCTTTCTTTGAAAGGTTCAGGTAGCACTTCACCACCGCAATGCCGTTGCGTGTAAGGTAGCGCTCGAAAGTATTGATATCTTCAAAGCGCTCCTGCCAGATATGTTTCGTGACCAGCACCTTCGGCATTTTCTCGCTTTCCAGAAGCTCGGGGTGGATGCGCACCACCAGCACCTCTTCATAATACGACCGGTTGAAGATGCCGATCCGTCCTCGCCCCGGCACGCATTTCATGCAGCGCCAGAGATAGCCGTGGTGCAATTCTTCCACCGAGGGCGCTTTAAATGACCACACTTGCACTCCTTGCGGATTCACGCCCGACATGACGTGCTTGATGGTTCCGTCTTTCCCGGCTGCGTCCATGGCCTGCAAAATCAGCAGCAGGCCCCAACGGTCCTGCGCCGCGAGAATGTCTTGCAGGAGGCTCAGTTCTTGGACGCCATCCGCCAGCAGTTTTTTCGCGTGCGGCTTCAGTTCCGACCCAAGCCCGTGCGTATCCGCGGGATCGTAATCCTTGAGGGTGAAGTGTTTCCCGTCTTCGATGCGGTAGCGCTTGAGCAGTTTGTCGATTTTCATAGCTTCACTCCATCTGACTCTCCCCGGTGTTGTGTCCTATAAATTCGCCCGATAAAATGCTCGCCTCTGATGCTTACCTTATTCTTGCGATTGCGCGATGGCGAGCCTCGTTCCAGGTAAGAGGCACCGTGTAAGAGGCACCGTTGGATGATAGCAAAACCGTGCCCCTGCGCTGTGGGCGCGATTCTAAGGCCGAAGGTCATTTGACTTCCCGCAACTTCCTGCGCAGAATAGAGGTAGTTCTTTGCAGGCCCATCCCACCAGTGGGGGCGTCACGGCTTCGACGGAGATGCTTGCGGCCAGGAGGCATGCCGGGGTGCACACACCCGTAATCGCGTGCAAAATGATAATTGCCAATCAACAGATGGCATACGCA